>JBDTKP010000146.1:0-7086 GCA_039935255.1 Gelidibacter sp.
GTGCTGGAGTTCTGGCGCTTATAGCTGGTTTTGCTTCTCAAGAGGCCTTGTCCAACTTAGTCGGAGGTGTGTTTATTATTTCGTTTAAGCCATTTAGGATTGGTGATATTATAAAAATATCCGATAATATGGTCGGAACGGTCACTGACATTACCTTACGTCATACCGTGATCAGAAATTTCGAGAATAAGATGATCGTGATTCCAAATGCGGTGATTAATAAAGAAAAACTAATCAACTATAATTTGGGCGAATTAAAATGTTGCGAATATATCGAAATGAATATCTCTTATGATAGCGATATTGATTTGGCTAAAATGATATTAAGACAAGAATGTGAAAACCACCCCTTAATTCTTGATAATCGCACCAAAACTGATAAAAAGAATGGTAAACCACTGATAAGAACGGCCATGACGAAAATTAACGATTCTTCATTAACCATCAGAGCTTGGGCTTGGGCACGGACTTCTGGAGATGCGTTTTCTATAAAATGTGATGTTTTGGAAAGCACAAAAAAGCGTTATGATAAGGAAGGTGTTGATTTGGCATTTCCGACGAGAACTATCACTTTTAAGAACGATAAAATGTCTTTTGACAATAGCGTAAAGATTAATTGATAAATAAAATTTGATAAGACTAATGAAGGTTTACTTCCTATCTGTTTAACCCCAAACTTATCTATTAGTCCAATTTGTAATACTGAGATAATTTCTGCTTCTTGAAAAGTCCTTAAAGTTTAAATACTGCTTAACGTATCGTTTAACTGGTTTTTTGATCAGTAAGGCATGACTTTGTTCAACTCATAACTGGCGTATGGCTCCATCTTTAGCGATCTACAACTTGAAGTTTTTGTAAGAAATTATTCACTATATTGTGAACTATTTGCTTAAAATTGCATGCGGCTTAGAACTGAACTACTAATTAAAGTGATAATGGAAAAAATCCATCAAAGAGGAATTCTTTCCCTTAATGATACTCGTTCTAATACGTCAGCAACTAAGTTTTAAGAATAATTATTTAATTATAAATTTTTATAAATTAAAATTAGATTACATGAAGAAATCATTTATTATCCCAAGTCTTGCCATCGTTATGTTTTTAGGATGTAGTAAAAAAGATTCAGTAGAGCCAGAGTCAGCACCAGGATCTGATATTCCCGGAATTGAAGCCATCGCAATAACCGATGAAATTCAAATAAACGCCAGTGATGATATGGCATACGATAAAATTTTATTTAAAATTAAAGCAGCTAAGCAAGTGAAATTGAATTTGAAAAACATTGGCAAGCTGCCAAAAGAAGCAATGGGGCATAATGTTGTCATTGTTAATTCAGAAACAGATATAAACGACTTTGCATTGGAAGCCTTAAAGGAAAAGTCGAATGATTATATCCCACAATCAGCGGAAATGAAAAATAATACCATCGCGTTTACTAAGCTTTTAGGGCCTGGAGAAAGTGATCAGATTTCGTTCACACCTACAGAGCCTGCCGTATATAAATTTCTATGCACGTTTCCAGGACATCATGGTACATCTCACGGCCAAATTGTTGTAGTTAAATAATGCGAATTTTTAATCATAATCATAAAAAAAGCAACTGAAGTTACTTTTTTTATGATCAAAAGTTTTTCATAAATTTTATGATTTACATTCAATTTTATGCAACTATGATGGTCCTTTCCTTCCAGAACAATCTATATTAGGATTAGGGGACAGGCAATTGAAGATTAAGGATAATCTGTAAAGTAAAAAGCTTAAACCTAGTTTTAGAAATCAAAAGTTCATCTACTAAGTTTAAGCCTTTTTTGCTTTCAACAATTCCCTATTTAATTAAAATTTTCTTCTTGCAATTTGATCATTTAGCTTTGGCGCTTTTCAGTTGGAACAGAACAGCCACCGCCTGTATTTTTAAGTCCCGCCTTCATCAAAATAGTTTCCAATAAACACCATTTGGTAAATGCCGATTGTAATAAATTGACCCCAATAAATACCGTGAACCACATCCAATTTGGGTTAACGTAAACGGTAAGGACAACACTCAATAGCACCATTGTGCCCACGATTATTCTAAAATATGTATTTAACATGTTATTTGATTTTTAGGTTTATATGTTTCTTTCTATAGGAACCACAATAGCTCTGACAGCATTGTTAGTTTCTAAAGTGGTATTAAATGCTGTTATTAAGCCGAATAAGGTATCAATGTTTTCATCTTCTGTAAATGAGAAAAACATACGGGATTCATTACTGAATTTTTCCCCTGGAAACCAACTTGAAGTCATTAATAGGGACGATCCATTTTTGTATCCGTCGATATCAGAACTACTCAGGTTGTGAATATTCGCATTTTTGAAAAGTGTTAAAACATCTTTTCTAAACTCTTCAACTGCTGTTACGATGACTAATTTCATATTTTCTTTTTTTACAACCAACAGGTTTTTAACATCTTGTAGGTTTGATTTATGAAACCTGTCAGGTTTGAAAAACCTGACAGGAATTTCATTTAATTATTTATGATTCTTCTTTTCAATCATATAATACACCAACGGCACTACCAATAAAGTCAGTACTGTGGAAACAATCGTTCCGCCCATTAATGAAATGGCCAAGCCTTGGAAAATGGGGTCGAATAGGATGACGAATGCACCAATTACAACCGTTCCAGCGGTTAGTAGGATAGGAGTTGTTCTAACAGCACCCGCCTCAATAACGGCCTGTTTTAGTGGTACGCCATCAGCAGTTCGCAGATTGATAAAGTCAATAAGCAGCACCGAGTTCCGCACCATGATTCCCGCTAATGCAATCATTCCAATAAATGATGTTGCAGTAAAAAATGCACCCATGATCCAGTGTCCTAATATAATTCCGATTAAGGATAACGGAATCGCCACCATCATCACGATTGGTGCTTTAAAGTTTTGGAACCAACCTACAATCAAAATGTAAATCAAGATAATGGCACCTAAAAAGGCTATTCCTAAATCTCTAAATACTTCCAATGTAATTTGCCATTCGCCATCCCATTTAACTGTATAATCATCTTCATAATCGGGTTGGCCCAAATACATTTCATTAAGCTTATAACCTTGTGGCATTGGAATTTCTTTTAATTTCTCTTCCATTCCAAGGATAGCATAAGCTGGACTTTCTAAATCTCCAGCCATATCGGCCAATACATAGACCACACGCTTTTGGTTTTTACGATAAATACTTTTCGCACTGATGGTTTCGCTAATCGTAACCAAATCGGCAATGGGCACCATGTTTCCTTGTTTCGATTTTATTTTTAGCTGGGAAATATCACTGATAGAAGATTTTTCTTTTTCATCTAAAGACAATATCAATCCAATTTGGCTGCTGGCATCTTCGTCATACAACGTGGTAATGGCTCTATTAGATAATGCCATATTCATCGTGTAAGCAATCTGCTGTGGCGCAATGCCATAAAGCATCGCTTTCTCTTTATTAATTTCGAAATTAAATTCTGTTTGATCCTCTTCAACCATCCAGTCAATATCCACCACATCATCAGTATTTCTTAAAATGGTTTGAATATGATCTGCAATCTTCATTTGCTCATTATAATCAGGTCCATAAACTTCTGCAACAATAGTTGACAATACTGGTGGTCCTGGTGGCACTTCTACCAATTTCACATTGGCATTGTATTTTGCAGCGATCTTTTGAATATCTGGACGCAACAATTTAGCAATGTCATGACTTTGTGCTTTTCGTTCATCTTTATTAATTAGGTTCACTTGAATATCTGCCATATTACTTCCCCCACGTAAATCGTAGTGACGTACTAGTCCGTTAAAGGTTATTGGCGCTGAAGTACCAATGTAATTTTGATAATTCACCACTTCTGGTCGTGTCGATAGATATTGTGAAATTTCTTGTGCTACAACGCCAGTGCGCTCTAGTGTTGTGCCTTCTGGCATATCAATAACCACTTGGAACTCATTTTTGTTATCGAACGGCAGCATTTTTACAGCAACAGACTTTGTGAAAAATAATACCATCGTTAGCATCAAAATAAGAAAAACACCTCCTAAAAACAACCAACGGGTCTTGCTGTTTTCGAGCAATGGACGTTCAAATTTGTTGTAAATTTTATAAATACGGGTTTCTTCTAATGGCTTTTCAACTTTTTCAGGTTGACCTTTTTTATCTTTTTCTATTAAGAAAATATACCCCAGGTAAGGTGTCGCAGTTAGCGCAACAAACAGGGATAAAATCATGGCGATCGATGCTCCAATCGGCATTGGTGCCATGTATGGCCCCATTAATCCGGATACAAACGCCATTGGTAATACAGAAGCAATAACTGTTAGAGTAGCTAAAATTGTTGGGTTTCCAACTTCATTAATCGCATATAAGGCCGCTTGTTTAAATGGCAAGCGTTTCATTTTAAAATGTCGATGCATATTTTCGGCAATAATAATGGAGTCGTCCACCACTATTCCCGTCACAAATACCAATGCGAACAATGTTATCCGGTTGAGGGTGTAATCCATCAAATAGTAGCTTAATAAGGTCAATGCAAAGGTAATTGGTACGGATAAAAACACCACCAAACCACCACGCCAACCCATCGCGAGCATTACCACGAGTGTCACGGCAAAGATAGATCCTATCAAGTGCCATAAAAGTTCAGATACTTTTTCAGAAGCCGTTTCGCCATAGTTTCTAGTGATTTCTACGTGCACATCATCTGGAATTAAAGTACTGCGTAAATGTTCCACTTTATCGATGATTACTTCAGAGATTTTCATTGCATCGGCACCCTTTCTTTTAGAAACTGAAATAGTTACCGCAGGATATTCCGATTTGTAATCGGTTACTTTATTGCTGCCTTGTCCAAATCCTAAGCTTACATAGTTTTGTGGAACCTCAGGGCCATCAATAATGGATGCGATTTGCTTTAAATAAATCGGCTGATTTTGTTGCACGCCAACCACCAGATTTTCAACATCCGTGGCTGATTTTAAAAAGCTTCCTGTATTGACGAGGAATTCTGTGTCATTATTATCAAAGCTTCCTGAACTTAATTGGCTGTTATTGGCTTTAATCATTTCAGAAACCGACAGAAAATCTAAACCAGCAGCAGCGAGTTTGTCCTTGTCCAATACCACGCGCAATTGACGGTCTCTACCACCAATTTTATGGGTCATGGACACATCATTAACTTTTTTAATTTCAGTTTCTAACTCTTGCGCCATTTGGCTGAGTTCATAATCGTCGTAATTTTCACTCCAAAGTGTCAAACCAAGCATTGGAACATCATCAATAGCACGTGTTTTTACTAACGGAAACGTAACGCCTTGTGGCATTTGATCCATGTGTTTATTGATTTCGTTGTATAGTTTAACAAACGATCGCTCTATATCTTCACCCACATAAAACTGGACGATGACCATACCTTGTTCCTTCATTGACGTAGAATACACATATTCCACACCTTTAATATTCGAAATCAATTGTTCTAGAGGTTTGATGACCCTCGATTCTACTTCCGCAGGACTTGCACCAGGATACCCCACAAAAATGTCAGCCATTGGCACATCAATTTGTGGCTCTTCCTCACGCGGAATTAAAAACGAACTATAGACGCCAATAACCACAAATACAATCATCAAAAGCACTGTGAGCTTAGATTGTATAAATACTTTGGCAATTTTTCCTGCGATACCTTCTTTCATTGGATTATATTTTTTCATTCCCACGAAGGTGGGAATCTCAATTTTTTATTTTCTTTATTTGGGCGTTCCTTTTTACTCATACCTGTCAGGTTTTTAAAACCTTACAGGATCGTAAAAAGTCAGGTTATTCGTTGCAATCTTTTTTTGCCATTTATGGCAGCAAAAAAAGGATTTTCACTTCTACCCTTAACGCGCTAAGCCTTGAGTACAATTTTCTTTTGATGATACCTATAAGGTTTTTAAACCTTAATGGATTTATTATTTAGTTTGTTCGCGTTGTGGCTTCCTTACCTTGGGGAAGGACCGAGGATGGGCTTATCTTAGCACCATTAAACAATTTCCCTTCCGACGAAACGATATAAGCTTCATCAGCAGCTAATCCTGATAATACTTCCACTTGATCGCCATAAGTTCTTCCTAAGCGTAGCCAACGTAATATTGCAGTGTTGGTTTGGCTCACGGTATAGATTCCCGAAAGTTGCCCGTTTGTAACGATGGCTTCCGTAGGGATTAATACCAACTCTGTGGTTGCTTGTTTTTCAATTGGAAATTGAACGCTGACAAACATCCCTGAAAGAATGTTGGCATCCGTTTTATCCAACGCAATCTTGACCAAATATTGGCCACCCGTGTTTTTAGCGGATGAGCTCACTTCAATGACTTTGCCTTTTAAAGTTTGGTTGATAGATTTCATTAAAACACTCACTTCTGTATCTTTTTTGATTTGTGAAATTTCTGTTTCAGGAACACTGGCCATTACTTCAAAATTGCCTGGCGTTTCGATACTTATTAACGGCACTCCTGGATTGGCCATATCGCCAGCTTCAATGCTTTTGCTTGTTACTGTGCCACTAAAAGGTGCAGTAATATTGCTGTATGCAAATTGTGAGCTGACTTCGTTTTTCATTTGATTGGCAGATTCTAATCGGGCTTTTGCCATTTCAAAATTTGCCGTCATATCGTCTAATTCTTTTTGAGATGCACTGGCGCTTGCAAATAAATTTTGATAGCGATTATAATCTTTTTGCGCATTGTTAAAAGCAGCGGTTGCTTCCGTAACACCAGCGTTTACCTGTGCTTGTTTGGCTTGTAGATCGGCATTGTTGATAGAAACCAATAATTGACCTTTGTTGACTTTGTCGCCAACGTTTACATGAACTTTATTCACATAGCCCATCATTCGCGTGCTTAAATCGGCACTGTTGGTGGCCTGAATTTTTCCACTTACAGATAAAAAGGGACTGTTATTATTTGCTGTCACGTTATTAATGACTACAGGAATCGCTGGCGAATTATCCGCAGTAACTTTTTTGTCGTCGCTACCACAACTTGTCATAAGTAGTGATGCTGTCGTAAGACTGAATAGGTAGATGTATTTTTT
>JBDTKP010000147.1:0-4605 GCA_039935255.1 Gelidibacter sp.
CCATAACGCCTAAAATACGTAGGTTTTTTAGTTCAAGAAATTCGGTGGATTGTAAAATTTCTTGAGCCTCTTTAGAGGTCATTCCAAATTTAGAATCCTCATCCGCAATTTTTATCTGAAACAAGCACTCAATCGTTCTATCATGAATTTTTGCTTGCTTGTCAATTTCTTTTAGAAGCCTAAAATTATCTACACCATGAATCAAGCTTACAAATTGGGCCATATATTTGACCTTATTTCGCTGAACGTGACCGATCATATGCCATTCAACATCTTTCGGCATTTGGGGTTCTTTTTCGATCATTTCTTGGACTTTGTTTTCGCCAAAAATTCGTTGCCCAGCGTTGTAGGCTTCCATAAGATCGCTAATAGGTTTTGTTTTTGAAACGGCTACCAAAGTCACGTGCTCTGGTAAGGTCGATTTTATATCGTGAAGATTTTGTTGTATGCTCATTATGTTGTGTTCTTTGTTGTAGAGTTATATTATAATAACACTATAGAAATATTTTCTTTAAAACTCGTAAATGGTGACGCCACTTCTTAATTTCGGCTCAATAAACGTACTTTTTGGTGGCATTTTGAGACCATCATCAGCAATGGATTTCATTTCTTCAATAAAAACAGAGACCATACTAAATCCAATTCTGTAATTCCCACTATCTACTGAAGTTTTAAGCGATACGATATCTTTTTTTCCATTGATATAGCTAATCCGCTCATCATTTCTTAAATCATGAATGCCTAAAATAGGTGCTAATATCGTTTTATACAAAATTTGAGTATCCAATGCATCGAGAGAGGTTTTCATCTCATAGCTTGTTTTGCGAAGGTAAAGCGAATAGAATTCTCCGTCTAAATACATACAAAAATGATGCGTTTTTGTTGGCTTGTAAGGTAATTGACCTCTATTTTCAATACGGTATAACATATCTAACTGCATCAAAAAATCCTCTTTGGTCAATCCGTTTAAATCTTTAATAAGACGGTTAAACTCATGAATTTTTAAATTGGATTCAGGTATGAGATAACTCATGAAAAAATTATAAGATTCATTGCCTGAATGCTCTGGGTTGCTGTCTTTTAGTTCTTTGTAAAGCAAGTATGCTGACGCTGATCTGTGGTGGCCATCGGCAATGTAAATGGTTTTCATTTGTTGAAATTCGTGTGCTATTTTTTTTAATTGCTCATCATCTTCCACTTTCCATAATAAATGGGTGTCTTTATAGGTCGTTGTAAATTCAAATTCTGCCCGATCTTTTTGGATCTGTTTAACAACTTGGTCTATAATCTCATTGTCAGGATAGGTAAGCAAAACAGGCTCTGCATTAAACCCCACGGTTTTTAAGTGATCCTTAAAAATGACTTCCTTAAATTCAATAGTATCTTCGTGTTTTTTGATGACATCATTTTCATAATCTGCAGCACTTGCGGCAGCAATGATTCCATTAAATACTTGATGCTCTCTATCGGTAATTTGATAAACGTAATAACAAGGCTTGTCATCTTGAACAAAGATGGCTTCTTCTTTAAATTCTAAGTATCTATTTCTGACAAGGTTATAACGTGCTTCGCCAGAGAGTTGTTTATCATATTTATAGCCAGGATTAACAATTTGCAAAAACGAAAACGGATTGTCTCGTAAGCGGGATCCACGCTGCTCCAAAGTGTAACTTTGATAGGGCCGTGCCGCCACTAAACTTACTTTGTCTCGGGTTGGTCGTACTGCTTTGAACGGAATGATATGAGCCATTTTTTAGTTTGCAGTCTTCAGTCCACAGTCTTCCGTCCTAAGTAGCATCTTGATTGACAATTGAGGACAGAGAACTGCAAACGGGAGACTATGAAAATTGTTTTGCCACTTTCTCAGCTTTTCTGCTTTCAGAATAATCATAAAAACCTTCTCCTGATTTTATTCCAAGTTTTCCTGCTCTTACCATATTAACTAATAATGGACACGGAGCGTATTTTGGATTTTTAAAGCCATCATACATCACATTTAATATCGAAAGGCATACGTCCAATCCAATAAAATCAGCCAATTGCAAGGGGCCCATGGGATGTGCCATTCCAAGTTTCATGACGGTATCAATTTCCGTAACTCCAGCAACACCATTATAAAGTGTCTCAATCGATTCATTGAGCATTGGCATTAAAATCCTGTTCGCCACAAAGCCAGGGTAATCATTCACTTCTACAGGATCTTTTCCTAAAGTTTTTGAAAGCTCCATAATGGTTTTGGTGACTTCATCGCTTGTATTGTAGCCACGAATAATCTCAACCAACTTCATAATAGGTACAGGATTCATAAAGTGCATTCCGATTACTTGTTTTGGTCGTGAAGTTACCGCAGCGATTTGGGTGATGGAAATGGAAGATGTATTTGTCGCCAAAATGGTGTTTTCGGAGCAAATTTCATCCAATTGCTTAAATATCTTGAGTTTTAAATCCCTATTTTCTGTAGCAGCTTCAACCACTAAATCTACTGATTGAAGACCTTCGTTCATATTGGTGAACGTGGTAATATTATTTAGAGTTTCCTGTTTTTCAGTTTCTGTAATATATTCTTTGGTCACCATCCGATCAAGATTTTTGGTGATGGTCTCCAATCCTTTTTTAAGTGAATCTTCACTGATATCAATTAATTGTACTTTAAAACCACTTTGAGCAAAAGTATGTGCAATACCATTTCCCATGGTTCCTGCTCCAATGACGGCTATGTTTTTCATTTGAATTTTTTATTTTGAATGCCCTTGAAGAAGGGCATCTTATTGTTATTAAGTTACTACTTTTATTTATGGCATAATCGCAAGACCTTGGAACCTGATGAGTTTACTTGGAGGTATCAGCGATCTTTAATTACTAGTTATTGAGATAACGAACAGCCAACTGCTCTTTCAAATTAAAATTGATCAATAATCATTGTGGCTACGCGCAAAGCTTCAGTCCCGTCGTGTAAGGTGACAACTGGTTTTGTGTTGTTGTTGATAGCGTCAGCAAATGATTCCAATTCTTCTAAAATGGCGTTATTAGCGGGAACATCTGGATTATCAAAGTAGATTTGTTTTTTTACACCTTCCGCATTTTGGAGAATCATATCAAAATCTCCTGGGCTTATTGGTGCATCTTTCATCTTAACCACTTCACATTTTTTTTCTAAAAAGTCGACAGAAATATAGGCGTCTTTCTGAAAAAATCGTGTTTTGCGCATGTTTTTCAATGAAATTCTGCTTGCTGTCAAATTCGCCACACAGCCATTTACAAATTCGATGCGTGCGTTGGCAATGTCTGGCGTATCACTAATAACAGAAACGCCACTTGCCGAAATATTCTTGACTTTAGAATTAACGACACTTAAAATGATGTCAATATCATGAATCATTAAATCTAAAACCACAGGAACATCCGTCCCTCTTGGATTAAATTCTGCTAAGCGATGGGATTCAATAAACATCGGGTTCTGAATTTGGTTTTTTACTGCCTTAAATGCGGGATTGAAACGTTCAACATGTCCCACTTGGCCTTTCACATGATTCTCAGCAACCAAAGCCCGGAGGGTTTCTGCTTCTTCAACAGTATTCGTAATTGGTTTTTCAATAAAAATGTGTTTTCCCTTGGAAATCGCCAACCTTGCACATTCGAAGTGAGACAAAGTTGGGGTTACAATATCCACCACATCAACAGCGTCGATAAGGCTTTCTATAGAATGAAAGTATTTATAACCAAATTCGGCTTCAATTTTTTTTGCATTGATTTCATCGGCATCATAAAATCCCACCAATTCGAATTTTTCAGATTGCTTAAGAAGTCGTAAGTGAATTTTTCCAAGATGTCCAGCACCAAGAACTCCAGCTTTTAACATAGATAATACGTTTTATACAAAAATAGCTTTTTTTTAAGGCAGAAAAAAGAAAAAAAGTAGGGAAGTGGCGGCTTCAAGTTGGAAGCATGAAGCATGCGACTGTAAGTGAGAAAGGGGATGAAAAGTCTCAAAACATCTCGCTGAAAACCTTGTAACTTCCTTTTGTTTGGGTTAATTTAGCCTGAAAACTCAACTACCGCTTTGAAAGATACGTTTAAACATCAGGGATTGCGACAGCAATTGGTCGACATTGTAAAGGATAAAGGAATTAGTGATGCCAAGGTGCTTAAAGCCATTGGGAAAATCCCAAGACATCTCTTTATGGATTCTAGCTTTTTGGACCACGCGTATCAAGACAAGGCTTTTCCTATTGCTGCAGACCAAACTATTTCGCAACCTTACACTGTCGCATTTCAAACGGAACTTATGCAAATTAAAACAGGGGATACCGTCTTGGAAATTGGTACGGGAAGTGGTTATCAAACTGCTGTATTATGCGAATTGGGTGCTAAAGTTTACAGTATTGAACGTCAATTAGAACTTTTTAAAATTACGAGTAAGTTTCTTCCAAAACTTGGCTATCGTCCTAGAAAATTGATTTTTGGTGATGGTTACAAAGGTTTAGAGGAGGAAGCTCCATTTGATAGTATCATTGTGACAGCTGGAGCCCCTTTTGTGCCAAAACCTTTAATGAGTCAACTTAAAATTGGTGGTCGATTGGTGATTCCGGTTGGTGAAAACGTGCA
>JBDTKP010000148.1:0-13303 GCA_039935255.1 Gelidibacter sp.
TCCTGATAGATTAGCAAAGATTTGCGAATAGTTAATGAATGAATTATTCAAATAATTCTTAGTGTACCCCTGCATTCTTCTCTGCTTATCTTTGTAAAATATTCAAAAGCGATGAATTTTACAATGAAAGTTTTTTAACAGACTTATAATTCTTGTAACTTTGTGATATTACTAATTTTAAAATGAGATTCCTGTCTGCACAGGAACAGGTATGGCAAGAGTTTTAGCAATAGATTATGGAACAAAACGCACTGGCATTGCGGTAACCGATGAACTTCAAATCATTGCCTCCGGATTGACTACAGTGGCTACCAAAGAATTATTGCCGTTTTTAAAAGATTATATTTCCAAAGAGAAAGTAGAATTATTTCTTGTAGGCGAACCTAAGCAAATGAATAATGAAGTCTCCGAAAGCGAAGCCTCCATTCTATCTTTTCTTAAAAAATTAGCTATGGCTATTCCTGAAATACCTATTAAACGGGTTGATGAGCGATTTACTTCGAAAATGGCCTTTCAAACCATGATTGCGAGTGGGTTAAAAAAGGAACAGCGCAAAAATAAAGCCTTAGTGGATGAAATTAGCGCCACGATTATTCTTCAAAGTTATTTGTACAATCAATAAATAACCCTTAACAATTTTATCCTAAGCTTATAAATTCCTAAATAAGAATTGTACTTTTGCAGTCGTAAATTTAACGACTAATGATTTTACCTATTATTGCTTACGGAGATCCCGTTTTAAGAAAGGAAGGTGAAGAAATTTCTTCTGACTATCCCAATCTTGCGGCACTTATTGCTAATATGTTTGAAACCATGTATGATGCCTTTGGTGTTGGTTTGGCTGCACCACAAGTGGGTCTTGCTATCCGATTATTTGTGGTAGATACTACGCCTTTTTCTGAAGATGAAGATTTGACCAAAGAAGAGCAGGCGCAATTAAAAGGATTTAAACGGACCTTCATTAATGCGAAAGTCATTGAGGAAACTGGAGACGAATGGGCTTTTAACGAAGGCTGTTTAAGTATTCCAGAGGTTAGGGAGGATGTGTTTAGAAAACCAAAAATCAAGATAGAATATCAGGATGAGGATTTTAAAACCCATGTTGAGGAATTTGATGGACTTGTCGCCAGAGTCATTCAACATGAATATGATCATATTGATGGTATTTTGTTTACGGATAAACTATCGACCTTAAAAAAGCGTTTGATTAAAAGTAGATTGATTAATATTTCAAAAGGAAACATTAGCGTGGATTATAAGATGCGTTTTCCTTCCATGAAAAAGAAACGTTAATTTTTTAGAATATAAAGGCAAAAGTATATATTTGTCAACTTCAAAATAAAAAGCATTTAGAAAGTATGAGTTTAGATAAGATTTTATCCATTTCAGGTAAACCAGGGCTATACCAAATTGTAACCCAAACAAGAAGCGGTTTTGTTGCTGAATCGTTGCTCGATAAAAAGCGCATCACTGTCAATGTTCACAGTAATGTGAGTGTTTTGAGCGAAATTGCCATGTACACACTTACTGAAGAAGTTCCATTGCGTGAGGTTTTGAAAAAGGTACGTGAAAAAGAAGATGGTAAACAAACATCTATCAGTCATAAAGATTCGAAAGATGCCTTAGAAGAGTATTTCTTTGGTGTATTGCCAGACTATGATGAAGATCGTGTCTACCCAAGTGACATCAAAAAAGTGATTCAATGGTACAATATTTTACAAACAAATGATTTATTATCTTCTCTAGATAAAGAGGATGAAGATAAGTCAACAGCTGCTAAATTAGAAGAAGGCCAATCCATCACTACGGCTAACCCTGCAGCAGTTAAAAGTACTGCGCCAAAAACATCAGCTTCTAAAAAAGGAGCTTCTGCAAAAAACACAAGTGCTAGAAAAGCGCAATAAGAATTAAGTACAAAGTATTTGAACAAAGATTTGATACTTTATATATAAAACCCACGTTTTCATTCAAAAATCGTGGGTTTTTCTTTTGAATGAATTTGGGATGCGAAAGTCTTGAGGTTTTTGAAAATTTTTTTATTAATGAGCTTTCTTTATTCTTAGTACATCATACTATCCTCAAAAATTTTCGCATTAACTCCCACTTCCTTTTTCAATTTCGTAAATTTGATATCTATAAAAACTACCCTTATGACACGCAGACAAGAACAATTGCAAGCTTTTGACCGACTTTTGACTACTATGGATGAGTTGCGTGAGCAATGTCCGTGGGATAAGAAACAGACGATGGAAACACTCAGGCATTTGACCATTGAAGAGGTTTATGAACTTGGTGATGCCATTTTGGATAAGGATCTGGACGAGGTCAAAAAGGAATTGGGAGATGTGTTGTTGCATATTGTTTTCTATTCGCGTATTGGCAGTGAAACTAATGATTTTGACATTGCTGATGTCTGTCATAGTATCTGTGATAAGCTTATAGAACGTCATCCACATATTTATGGCGATGTAAAGGTGGAGAATGAAGAGGATGTTAAACGCAACTGGGAACTTATAAAATTAAGGGAAAAGGGCAAAACGAGCGTGCTGCAAGGCGTGCCTAAAAGTTTGCCCGCCATGGTAAAAGCTAACAGGATCCAAGATAAAGTGGCTGGCGTGGGATTTGATTGGGAGCACCCAGAACAAGTCTATGAAAAAGTAGAGGAGGAGCTTAACGAGTTAAAAGTCGAAGTTGCCAATGGCGATGCCGATAAAATGGAAAGTGAGCTTGGTGACGTATTGTTCTCCATTATTAATTATGCACGCTTTTTACAAATAAATCCAGAAAATGCTCTTGAGCGGACCAATAAAAAATTCATCAAAAGATTTCAATATTTAGAGGCTAAGTCTCAGGAAATCAATAAGCCCTTATCAGAGATGACACTCTCAGAAATGGATGTTTTTTGGGAAGAAGCGAAAAAAGTATAAAATATTTCTAGTCTCGTAATCCAAATACAACACATGGAACGTATATATGATAGATTGAAACTTAATATTAGTTTCATAATCATAAGTAGGTAATCTTAATTATATTTTAAGCGGTATTAATTAAGGTTAAAAATTTAGTTTAGTTAGGGGTCAAAATCCTATCTGTTTTCACAGATAGGATTTGATTTTTAAGACCTTTTGGTTTTATGAACACTTATTTAAATCGATTTCATAAAAAAAGCCTAACCTTTCATATTGAAAAGTTAGACTTTTAGCATTTTTAAAGTCTATTATTAATAGAGTTCCTTCAGCTTTTTAAACTTCTCTTCCCAAACTGCTAGGTTTTCCTTATGGTTTTGAATGTTTTTCAACACGTCTTTTACCAAAGGATTGCTTTCATCTATATTTGAGAAAAACTGTAAATTGTTTTCAAGCTGATTGAGTTCACCCCTAACTTCGTCAATTTTTTTGCGAATAAAGTGATGTTCATTGTCCAAAAGACGGGTATCATCAGGTTGTGAGAGTGTTTCCAATTTGTTTTCAAACTTAATCATTTCTACTTCTGATTTGTCCAGCTTTAAGTTGCTAAACAAGCCATCTATGGTTTTGTTGAATTTACCTTCTATAAAACGTTTGTTTTGTGGTACGTGCCCTAAAGTATTCCACTCTTCTGTTTTTTGCTTTATGGTTTCTAAATCCTGTTCTGGATTACCACTTAATGTCAATTCTTTCAACGAGTCAAGCAGTTTTGTTTTATTTTCAAAAGCATCTACTTGTTCTTTGTCGGCGGCATTACGCTCCGCATTAACCTTGTCAAAATAATGATTACAAGCTGCTTTAAAGCGTTTCCAGATTTTATCACTGTCTTTTCTTGGAACGTGGCCAATATTTTTCCAATCATTTTGAATTTTCTTCATCAATGAAGTGACGGTATCAAAATCGTCATTGTCCTTATTATCTTCGGCTATTTTAATAAGTTCCAATTTTTTTTGCAAATTGGTGTATTGGTCTTTTTTTAGATTTTTGTAAAAAATATTTTTCTTTTTATTGAAAACCCTTACGGCACCCTTAAATTTTGCCCATGTGGCTTCATTTTGCTTAATAGGTACTTTCCCTGCATTGAAAAAATCTGTGCGTAAACTTTCAATGACTTTTATTTTATTTTGCCATGCTTGATGAGAACTCGAATCATCTTGAGCCACCTCTTCTATTTTAATAATAATAGCTTCTTTTTTCTCAAGATTGGCTTCGTGTGCCTTATCAACATCAACATAATAGCTTTGACGTTTTTCGTGAATAGTTTTGGTGGCGTTGCTAAAACGTTCCCAAATGGCTTCGCGATGTTCTTTGTCAACGGGGCCTAAATCTTCCTTCCACATCTTATGGAGCACCTGTAATTCTCTAAATGCCCTGTTGGAATTGTCATCTTGTGCTAATTCTTCAGCACGGTCTATGATTTTTAATTTCTGATCGAGATTATGTTTAAAATCCATGTCGCGCAAATCGCGATTAAGATGTAAAAAGTCATAGAATATCTCCACATGATGGTGGTAGGTATTCCAAGCATTATTGTATTTGTCTCTTGGGATTGGACCGGCAATACGCCATTCTTCTTGTAAATCTTTAAAAAGTTTATAGGTCGTGTTAATATTTTCCTCAACATTGATAAGGCCTTTAATGTCCTCAATAATGCGTAGCCTGTTTTCTAAATTGGTTTTTAGATTCGTCTCTAAGGTTTTATAATAAGCGTTCAGATTGGTTTTATAATCCTTGTAAAGCGAATTGAATCGTTTTTTTAGCGGACTAGAATAAAAGAAATCAATTTCATTGCCACCTTCGCTTAAAAAATCCTCTTTCTTTTCATCAAGAATCTCTGAAAATTTAGAGTTAAATTCAGTTTTAATTTCTTCAGCATGAGATTTTATGGTTTGTACTTTTTTGTTTTTAAGCAAGCTTTCAAACTCATCCGTCAATTGTTCCATAGACAAGACAGAATAATCTTTTTCTTCTAGATGATGACGCTCCACATTGCTTTCATCTTCGGCATCTTCAGCATTGGATTCCTCAATTTCATCCACAAAAGCATCCTTCTTCTTTGCTGATGTTTCCTCTTTAATTGGTGCGGTCACTTCAACTTTAGTCTCAGTGGATTCATCGGAAGTCTCATGCGGTACCTCTACATTTTCTGGAGTTTCAAGCGCGCTTTTTTCAGGATTCTCCTCTATATCTTTTATAAGATCTGGTGCGTCGATAGGTGCATTTGAAGTGCTGTCTTCGAGAGTTAAGTTTTGTTCTTCAGCAACTGTATTTTCCGAAGTGCTACTCTCATTTTTTATATTTTCGTTTCCATCTGCTTCATGCAGGTTATCTTTCTCTGACATTGTCATAAAATTAAAGTTCTTGCTATTGTAAAGAAAGTAAATATACTAACAACCCCTTAGATAACAAAGGAGAAAGGGGATTTTAGCCTATTTTTATTTGGTCCAGATATCCCATGCTTTGTCTGCTTGGTATTCCAACATTTTGGATCCATTGCAAATGGTAGCACCTAATATTTCGCCGCACATCAGGAATTTGGTCTGGATAGGATTATAAATCAAGTCGTAAAGTAGATGCTCTTTAGTGATGCCATCATACGGAATATCTGGGCATTCATTGACGTTTGGATGTGTCCCAATTGGGGTGCAGTTAATAATAACTTGATGATTTTTAACGATCTCCTCAGTCAGATCGGTATACAGATATTTTGCAAGTGGATTGGCACTTCTGGATACATAATCGTAACGGATTTTGAGTCTTTTTAAAGCATAAGCGACCGCTTTTGAAGCGCCACCTGTTCCCAGAATCAGAGCGTTTTTATGATGTGACATTAAGTGGGGCTCAATAGATTTTTTAAAACCGTAATAATCGGTGTTAAAACCTTCTGTTTTTCCTGAAGGATGGATTTTTATGGTGTTTACGGCTCCTATTTCTGAAGCTGTTTTATTGAGACCATCTAAATAAGGGATGATTTTTTCCTTGTAAGGAATAGTAACATTCAGACCTAAGATAGTGGTGTCATTCTTTAAGATCTCTGGATATTGCAAAATGTTGTCAATATCAAAATTTTCGTAAGAATAGCGTAATGCTTCATTTTCGAATTTAGTCGTAAAATGAGCTTTGGAAAATGAGTAATCGATGTTTTTACCGATAAGACCGAACTTAGACATTGACTTTTCTGGTTTTTTGTGCATACCATTCTAATGCTAACACAATAGCAATTCCTACAACAATATACAAAATTGCGATATATGTTTCACTATTAAGGTCAGGAATAAAGCGTTCATAATTCTCTATGACTTGCTTACCTGTTGAGTCAAAAGTTGGTAATCCATTATCTGTCAATCTGTAAATAGTTTTTTTCCATGGCCAAACGACACCTAACGAACCGACAATAAACCCAATTATTGAAGCTATTGTAATGCTCTTATAATGTTTGAGAATATAACTTAAGATATGTGAAAAGGTCACTAAGCCAACCACTGAGCCCAACGTGAAAACCACAAGGACTTGAAGCATTCGAATCCTTTCAGGATTGTGAAAAACGTTGAAATCGCCCACCATAATCTCATAAAACGTATCTGAAAGTGCATTGACGGAATCTACTAATAGGAGTACATAATTACCTAATAAAATTAGAATAAAAGATCCCGAAAAACCAGGTAATGTCATTCCTGAAACGCTAATGATACCACAGAAAAAAACGAAGAATAAATTGTCGTTCTCTTTTGCTGGATCTAAGAAACTGATGCCAACCCCTAATATAATTCCTATGGCAAGAGTGAGTAAGGTTTTGAAATTCCAGTCGTTAAAATCCTTGTTGATATAATAAATTGAGCCTAAGATCATGCCATAAAACAAGCTCCATATATAAAGCTCATAATGAATGAGAAAGTAATCTAAAATTTTTGAAATACTAAAGTAGCTGACAATCATTCCAAGAAAAAGCAGACCTAAAAAGCGTCCGTTGATATAATTGAAAAAACTCTTGAACCTACCATTGAATAGGAGTTTTAAAGCTGTTTTATTCACTTTTTGAAGCGAATAAATAAACTCTTCATAAAACCCTGCCACATAAGCGACGACACCACCAGAAACTCCAGGCACTTTATTTGCAGCACCCATTCCCAGGCCTTTTATAACTAGGAAAAGTTTGTCAGTAAAGGTTCTAGTGCTTTGCATTTATGCGGTTTTGGATCCTATTCTTTCAAGGATGAAGATCGTTAAAAATCCTGCAATCATAAGTCCTATAGCCATTGCAATCTGTGGCTCAATAGCGTGGTTGATTTCGGAATAATGAAAAGGAAGTACACTTTTTTCTGAAACCATTTTTAAAGTCTCGAAATCATTAATTTGCCTTTGATAAACTTCAATGGTTCCGTAATCTGTAATTTTAAATACAGGAAGCGTTTCTCCCGTTGACTTTTTAAGGACCGTTAAGGTCTCTTTCCAAGGCCATATTTTATTGAGGGATCCGAAAATGAAACCTGTTAATACCGCTAAAGTGCTGTTTTTATAATGTTTGAACAACCATTTCAAAAGATGACTAAAACTCAACAATCCGATCAGGGCTCCAGCCGCAAAAATGAAAATTCTTTTAAAATCGAAATCATAAAAAGCATCACTTAGTGCTTTATAAGCACCTAATATAACTAATATAAATGAGCCGGAAATACCAGGTAAGATCATAGCACAGATGGCTATAGCTCCTGCAAAAAACAAAAAGAATGAGCTTTCATTATTCGCCATTAAAGGCAGGGTTGTGATGAAAAACGCTGCCAGAGTTCCAAATATCAATGCTACAATGGTGCCTAAATTCCATATTTTAATCTGTTTCCCTACAAAAACAATGCTGGCAACGATGAGTCCAAAAAAGAAGGACCAGATTAAGATAGGATGATGCTCAATCAAATATTTAGCAAGTCTCATAAAAGAGACAAAGCTGATTAAGATGCCTGTTAGTAAAGCTACTAAAAAGTTACCATTGAGCTGTTTCCAAAAAGCGGTGAAACCATGCTTTCTAAGGGTGGTCAATAAACTTAAATTAACACCACTAATGGTCGTAATTAATTCTTCGTAAATACCTGAGATAAAGGCGATGGTACCACCAGAAACTCCAGGTACAGCATCTGCTGCACCCATGGCCATCCCTTTAAGGGAAATGAATAGGTAATCTTTTAAGCGTCTTTGCATTTTTTATTTTTAGTATAAGAAATGTAAAGATATATAAATTTACTTGGAGGTTTTTTTTGGATTTGAAATAATATTAACCACCATTTTATGATCCGCAATTAACGGAAACAATTCCTCGATAATAAAAGAAAATTCCGAGTTGAGAAGGAGTCCATTTTTAAGATGGTATTGTCCTTTTTCATTTTCTAAAAGCGTGAAATAAATCCCTGCCAAACGATACTCAATTTCAGCAGTTTCGGGATAAAATTCCGAAGCTTGAATAAGATTAAGGGCTGACGCTTCGTATTCTCCTAATTTAATGAGCACATCGGATCTTTCAAGCCAAGTATCCAGTTCATAATTCCCTAAGTCCAATGCCTTTTTATAGCCGCGTTCAGCTTCTTCAATAAAGTTTAAACGATGGTTAATCTGTGCGTAAAGTTTCCAATACTTCACATTATCGGCATCAATATTAATGGCTTTGTTAATATAATAAAGTGCTTTCTGGTAATCTTTCTTTTTGTTATAAAACCGAGTAATGGAAATCCATCCCTTGTCCAACAAAGGATCTTCATGAACCGTTTTAAAGTAATATTGTGCGGCCAAATCATCAGCACCTAATTTTTCGTAACAATTACCAATTCTTAATAAGGCAAATGAGGTCGGTTCGTCAAGAGCTAAAGTCACATTATAGTTTTCAATAGCCTCGTCATATTTTTTCATTCGCTCTAAAACCTTACCTTTTTCAAGATAGGCACCTACAAAAGTATCGTCGGAAATAATGGCGAACTCAAAAGCTGCCAAAGCCTTTGGATAATCTTCTAAAGCAAAGTATTGTTTACCCAATTGGTGCCACGCCACTTCACAATAAGGGTTTTTATCCAAATAGCGATTCAGAAAATCAATGGCTTCTTCGTGTAAGTCTAAAAACTCGAAACAATAAATAATATTATATAGTGCTGAATAGTCTTCTATATCCAAGTCTAAACACTTTATAAAATAGTTTTTTGCATTTTCAAATTGATCCATAAAGAGATACTCCATGCCAATTAAAGCATATAAATCGGCGTCATCTTCATCTGAATCTGTTAATTTCAAGGCGATTTTTAGTGTATCAATAGCTTTTTCGTGCTGATTACGTTTCGATAAAATATTCGCTTTTTGAATATAAACTTCTTCATTTGAAGGCTCCAAAACATATAACGCATCTAAAAGCTTCTCTGCTTGTGGTAATTTATCTTCTAAGATGTAGATTTCGACCTGGAAAAGTTTTAAGACTATCGATGAAGGATGTTGTTCCAATCCTAATTTGAGAGCTTTTTTTGCACGCGCAATTCGGCCATTTTCAAAGTAGAATTGAATGATGTTTTCAAACTCATTTGAATCAAAAAACAACACATCGTTTGTTTTTAGCATGGATTCAAACTTCGTTAGCGAATAATTATTGTCGTCGTCATGTTGACTGAACTCCATAAGTACATTTTATTGTTCGTTGAATTAAATGTAACGTTAACATTAGAGAATAGTGATTATAAAGGCAAATGTTGTCAACAAATTAATGAACAGCATTAGCTATCAGTGTCTACTTGTTTGATTTACATCGCTTTGAGGCGCGTGTAAAGATAAAGAATTATGAAGAGATTTCGTCTAAAATATCGATAATCAGCTCGCAACCCTTGATGATTTCGTCATTTGTAATAGTTAAAGGTGGTGTAATGCGAATCGCTTTAGGCTCAAAAAGCAACCAAAATAGAATTAAACCTCTACTTTGTGCCTTTAAAATTAGCTCGTTTGCGATTTCTGCTGAAGGCGTTAAGGCGGCCAACATTAATCCACGGCCTCTGATTTCAGAAATTAATGGATGGACCAAAAGTTTTCTGATCAGTTTTTCTTTTTCAACAGCTTGCGGCATTAAATCGCTCTCAATGATTTCTTTTACAGTCGCTAAAGCAGCGGCAGCAATAACTGGATGTCCACCAAAGGTTGTAATGTGTCCTAATTTTGGACGATCCTGTAAAGTATGCATCATTGCCTTTGAAGCTGTAAACGCACCGATCGGCATACCTCCTCCAAGGCCTTTGCCTGTAACCAAAATATCTGGAATGCAATTATAGTGTTCAAAACCGAATAGTTTTCCAGTACGACCTATACCAGGTTGCACTTCGTCTAATATCAATAAGGCACCAACTTCATCGCAACGTGTTCTGACCTTGGTGAGATAATTACCGTCAGGCTCCACAAAACCTGCGCCTCCCTGAATGGTTTCGAGTATGACCGCGGCTGTTTTTGGTGTGATCTGATTTAAATGGTCTTTATTGTTGAAAGTGATAAAATCCACATCAGGAATTAAAGGTCTAAAGGCCTGTTTGCGTTCTTCATAACCCATCACACTCATTGATCCCATCGTGTTCCCATGATACGCATAATGTGCAGATATAATTTGGCTTCTCCCAGTTGCACGTCGTGCCAATTTTAAAGCACCTTCAATAGCTTCGGTGCCTGAGTTGACGAGGTATGTACATTCCAAAGATTCCGGTAAATGCTGTGCTAATATTTTTGCGAGTGCCACTGCTGGCTCTTGAATATACTCGCCATATACCATAACGTGCATATATTTGTCCAACTGACCCTTTATGGCGTTGACCACTTTTGGATGGCGATGTCCTAAACTACAAGCCGATACACCAGCCACAAAATCAAGATAGGCTTTGTGGTTGGTGTCATAAATGTAACAACCTTCAGCGTACGCAATTTCCATAGCTAGAGGATGTGGTGTGGTTTGTGCTTGGTAATTTAAGAAATCACTGGTCATTTTAGTTGTCCTTTTTCTTCGGTTTCTGCAACGTATTTACTTTTGCTGAATCCGCTTTTTTAATAGTTTCCTTAGGAATAGTACGCGAGGCTTTTTGTTCCTCATCTTTTTTTGCGTCCTTTGGTTTTGCGTCCTCTACACGTTTCAATAAAGCTTCATCAAAGAAATCTTCTTGAGGTATATAATCGTCTAAGCCTTTAATAACGGGCAATACTAAAGGTGGGTCATCTTTAAATAAATCTTCAACGCTTTTTGGTCGTTCTTCTTCTCGCCAATCAAAACCTCTTAATTTTCGTGCATTTTCAGGGAACTTGGAATCTGGCCATATATCACCATCAACTTGATCAATCAATGTGATAATTTTATAATCTTCCTCAATTTTAAGGTTAATTTTTCCAGATTTGGATTTGTTGATTCCAATTAATTCCTGATTGTCATCTCTTGAATAGTTGATGATTTCAGCATTCTTAATGATGTCAACATTATAAAGATCATTATCCTTGAACAGTCCGATGAGTCGTAAGCCTTTGATCTGATTAAAGCCTTTATCAATGGTATCTTGACTGATCAGAAAAGCATTTTCAAATACCACAAGCGAATCTAATTGTTCTGTTTTGGGATTTGAAATGAGATGAATCGTATCGCCGGTCATCTGATTACCCATATTCCATAAAATGGGTCGTCGTTTCACGGTGAAAGCTTCAGTAGAGGCGAAACGTGCCAAATTAATGAGCTGGGTCAATCCCGATTTATGATCGGCATGAATTGAATCAGCTTTTCCGCTCAAATCACTTTTAAATATTTTTGCATTATAGAAAGCTCTTGTGATGCGATGCTCTGGTTTTCCCGTGACCATCAATATATCACTATGCATGTAGATGGAGTCTTTTTCTTGGACGGTTATAGCCAAAGCGCGTTTGGTTATGAATACAGAGTCCTTGGCGCGCCATATTTCGGCATAATGTCCGCGAGCGATGCTATTGTTAAGCGTGTCTGTAACTGTAATATTATTGGTTGCCGAAGCAAAACTAATTTTCCGATCAAAGTACATGCTGTCCCCTACAAAAACCCGATTCTCGTAGTTAATCTTTGAGTTTTTGACGAAAAACCCGGTGTCATTATTGGTGTTGTAAAAACCACGTTCGGCATAAATGGTATTGGATTCGCCAACAATCGTCGAAGGGCCGAAAAGATAAGCATGACCTGTTTCTGTATAGAAATCAAGATGCTCTGTATTTAAAGTGTATTGGGGATTGACTAAAACCACATTTTGAACAAACTGATATTTTTTGCTATTCATGTAATAGCGACCGATTTGACTTGTAATGGTTCCTGAGGAATCTCTCACAACCTTTCCTTTGCTCTGGTAGAAAGCTTGTTGTTTTATGCGATCAAAATGAAGTGTGTCCGTAGTTAAAACTGATTTGGGTTCCGTTAATACCACATCGCCACTGGCAAATGCCAATTGGGTCTTCCCACTATATTCCGCATATTTTGCGTTCATATTAATGGTGTCACCTTGTTTCATGATCACATTACTGTAGGCTTCAATAAAATCTTCCTTTTCGTAATAAACTGCTTGGTCACACCATAGATTGATGCCTTCGTGGGTGAAATGAACTTGTTGGGTATTGTCTCTCGTGAATACGGAAACTCCAGGGCCTCTAAGACTATCTGAGTCAACAAAACCGGCATATTCTACACGGATTTTCTTAAGTTTTTCGTTCTGCGATCTCGCCGAAAAACATAAACTTATAACTAGTACCGTGAAAAGATATAATGCTCTCAATGTTTGACAAATGATTTTTAAAGTAACTCTTTAAATGAAGGGTTATTTTGTATTAACATAAATTTAGATGTCTCGGTTTACTAACAAGAATGCGTTTTAGACTCGAATTTCATGAAATATCCAATGAAGGCGATATATATGAACGACACTAAATTATGGTGTTGATATATTTAGAAACAAATTTCACGGATTTTCAGGGAAACTGATCTGCGTTTCTTTGTGATAATCTGCGAAATTAGTGTCTGTTATTTATCTTACAATCGTCTGCTTTCTATCTGGACCTACAGATACTATAGTAATTGGAATTTCGAGTTCTTTTTCTAAAAACTCGATATACTCGAGTAAAGCCTGTGGCATATTGGCTGCATCGGTCATTTCAGTTAAATCTTCATTCCAACCTTTAAATTCAGTATAGATTGGGGTAACGTTTTCTGGTTCGATATTGTATGGGAAATGGTGTATTTCTTTGCCTTTATAATTGTAAGAAGTACAAACTTTGAGGGTTTCAAATCCTGAAAGTACGTCTCCTTTCATCATGATTAATTTGGTCACGCCATTTACTTG
>JBDTKP010000149.1:0-8143 GCA_039935255.1 Gelidibacter sp.
TCTTCTAATTCGGGAGCGATTTCAGGAATTTTTAATTCCGAATCGTGCAAGTATTTAGACAGGTAATCATTGATGTTTTTATAGCCGTCGTTGTTTTTGGCAATCAGAATAAATTGCTGTTGCGCGCCATTTCTGAAATCGATGCCCAAAACAGGTTTTATTTTATATTTGGAAGATAATCGTACGAAATCCAAACAGGCTGAAGTGCTATTGATATCAGTCAATGCCAAAGTCTGTAAGCCATTTTCTGAAGCAATGGCAAGCAGTTGCTCGGGTTTGATGGTGCCGTAGCGAAGACTGTAGTAGGTATGGCAGTTGAGATACATTTGTTAATTGCTATTTAAGATTTTTCAAAATTAACTATTATATGTAGTTAGTCTTGCTTATATTTGTAGCAAGTTAAGAATAATTGATTTTAGATGAGATAGGTTTTCAGATGTTTTGTGAGCGAATTTTCAATAGATTTGAAATTGTATGTGTGTGTGCGAAATGGATGGTACCATCAAAAAAGTGATATCGATTTAATTCAATAATTATGAAAACAGAAGCCTTAAAAATCAATGTTGTTCAGCGTATCTTGAGTATTTCAGATAAGGGATTATTGCAAAAAATAAAAAACCTGTTAGACAAAGAAAACGTCTTTGCCTACGATATGAATGCTAATCCTATCACCGAGAACGATTATATCAAAAGTTTGCAGGCCATTAACGATGAAATTGATGCTAAAACAGCTGGTTTACATTCCACTATTGACGTTTTAAAACGTATTGCAGATGATAATAAATTGGCACTCTAAAGCTGTTGATGATCTCAACGAAAATATAAAATACATTGCCAAAGGAAGTCCACAAAATGCATTTCATGTTTTAAAAACAATTACAGCACTTTGCGATAGTTTGGGAAATATGCCCTATAAATATCCAAAAGAGCCTGTTTATAGTTCAGAAAGTGTACGGTTTGTAACTAAATGAAGTTTTAAAATCATTTATAGAGTTGAGGTAGAACGGATTTATATCTTGAGAATATTCAATACTCATCAAAATCCGAGTAGTGTTTTTGAGTAATCCTATATCACTAAATATTTAAAGAAATAGAATCAATAATGTGCAATACCATCGTATTGTACATGCGTCTGAACGGACGGGCGTTCGTGATAAAAAAATAAAAATGAAACACATCCAAGTAAATATTAAACACCTACGTTCCTTAAAGCAGCTCTCCCAAGAGCGTTTTGCAGATGAGTTGGGTTGGTCACGCTCCATCGTTGGATCTTATGAAGAAGGGCGTTCGGAACCGCCCATTGACCGATTGATTGATTTATCGAATTACTTTAAAATCCCGATAGATATTTTGGTAAGAAACGATTTGCGCAAAGCCAAAGACACTTCCTTTATTGACATTGGAAGCAAACGTGTCCTTTTTCCGATAACGGTCAACGAAGACAACGAAGATCTTATTGAGATTATTCCTGCAAAAGCATCGGCAGGCTATTTATCAGGTTATGATGACCCGGAATATATTGAGCAGCTCCAAAAAATAAAGTTACCCTTTCTGCCTACAGGAACCCATCGTGCTTTTCCGATTAAAGGCGATTCAATGTTGCCTGTAAAAGATGGCTCTTTTGTTGTTGCTAAATTTGTGGAAGACCTTCAAGATGTAAAAAATGGACGCACTTATATTGTACTGACCAAAGATGATGGTTTAGTTTATAAACGGGTTTATAATTTGATAGCAGACAAGCAAACTTTATTGTTGAGTAGCGATAATAAGGTATATCAACCTTATGAAGTTCCTATGGAAAACGTGTTGGAACTTTGGGAATTTACCTGTTGTATTAATACTCAGGAATATGATGAGAAAGAGCTAAAAATGAGCAGTATTATGGCGATGTTCCAAGAATTGAGAGTGGAATTGGAAGCCGTTCAAAAGATGGCATAATGGCAAAAACCAAAACAACCTATACCATTATTGATGTCGAAACCACAGGGCGAGGCAACAAGATTACCGAGATTTCTATTTTTAAACATGATGGAGAGAAGGTTCTTGATGAATTCACTTCACTAGTCAATCCACAGGCTTTGATTCCTGATTATATTACGGCCTTAACTGGTATTGACGATGCCATGGTTGCTGATGCGCCAACATTTGCAGAAATTGCAGAAGACATTCTCTCCATTACTGAAGACAGTATTTTTGTGGCCCATAATGTCAATTTTGATTACAATGTCATTCGTAATGAATTCAAAACGATTGAAGGCGATTTTAGACGGCGAAAATTATGTACGGTTCGTTTGTCTCGAGCATTATTTCCAGGATTTCGATCGTATAGTTTAGGGAAATTATGCAATTCCATGGCCATTAATGTGGTCGATAGACATCGCGCGCGAGGAGATGCCGAAGCTACGGTTACGCTTTTTGAAAAACTATTGGGTCATGAAAATTCAAAATCAGTTTTTGCTGACTTTTTAAAAAAAGGTTCTAAAGAAGCAACGTTGCCTTCACATTTGCCAAGTGCTATTTTTGAAGGTATTCCTAATGGGCCAGGCGTTTATTATTTCAAGAATAAAAAAGGGAAAATCATTTATGTAGGAAAAGCAATCAATCTGAAAAAACGTGTTTTGGGGCATTTCTATGATAAAAAAGAAAAAGAATTAAATCTTTGTAGAGAAACGGCTCATATTGATTTTGAGCTGTCGGGAAGTGATCTTGTGGCGCGACTTATGGAAGATGCCGCCATTAAGCATCATTTTCCCATCTACAATCAAGCGGCTAAACGTGTGCCAAAACCCTATGCTGTTTTTAGTTATGAAGACCGTCAAGGGATTCAACATTTGGCATTCAACACGCTGAAAGCTACACCTAATCCATTACAGATTTTTCATAGTATTCGGGATTGCAGACTTTATTTGGAGCAGGTATGTGAGCAATTTGAACTCTGTCCAAAGTATTGCCATTTACAAGAGAATGTCTGGACTTGTTCCCACTATAAACTGACCAATTGCAAAGGCGTCTGCAGGGAAGAAGAGGCAGTGGATGTCTATAATGAGCGCGCCAATTTGGCCATCGATTATATGGCCAATTCCAATCAGAATATGGTTTTCAAAGAAAAAGGCCGTCATGTGAAAGAAGAAGCTTTTGTACTCATAAAAAACGGACTTTATTTGGGCTATGGTTTTGTAGAGAAATCAGTACAGATTTTAAATTCCGATGATTTGGAAACGTTTCTTATTCCACAAAAAGAAACAACAGAAATTCAAGGGATTTTGAGAAAACTTCTGTTGCAATCCGCAGCGGTGGAAACCCTGGAGCTTTCGTAACTTAATAAGCATATATTAAAAAAGCACTTAAAATAAATGAAGTGCTTTTCGCTTTATGCTCTGTTCTGTGATCAATCCGTCATACGATACCATTTTTGGGTTCGGTAAAAAAATGCCACATAACCTCTTACATTTAAAGTATTGGGCTCATCTTTATCAATCCACATTTTACATTTGTATTCTTTCCCTTTCTGCGGATCAAATATGGTGCCTCCTTCATAGGTCTTTTCGTCTTTGTCTTTCGTCAGCCCTTTTACAATCACCAAGCCTTCAATGGGTTGGTTGTAGTCTTTGCCTGTGCATTTGATGCAGGGCTTATCTTTATCTTCTGGCAATAACAATTTGGCAACTTTTCCGTAAATTTTTCCGTTATCATTGTAAAGTTCAACGATGGATTTATTCTTGCCCGTTTCATCATCTACTGTTTTCCATTTGCCAAGAAGGCTCTGAGCCTGAAATGAAGTAATAGTCAATACCAGTCCTATGAATAATAGGTGTGTTTTTGGTGATCTCATGATGTACAATTAAAGTGTAAATCTTACACCGACATTGATTCCAATACCGCTGGCATTTACAAATTGTGTTGGGATTGTTCTTGCTGCATTTTGATTAGGCGGTGTTGTGGTGCTTTGGTTGTAATCGTCACTAAAATTAAATTTCTTTTCATAAACTGGTAGATCAGCTAATTGTTTGCCAGGTACCAATTGCGCCTGTCCGTTAGTAATAGCTGTGGTAGAATATTCGGTAATTTCAGCCGACTTACTTTTAATGCTCAAGTTTTTGATTTCCACCTCTCCAAAAATGCTTAGATTGTCAGTAATAGGATAATTGAGACCAAGTGCTCCGAAATAGCCCACACTAAATCTGGCAGTTACTTCGCTCTTCGCTTCCACCATTACATCGGTGCCTGGGCCACCACCGTTGGTTTGTCTGGCCATAGTTTCAATCGTAAGTTTCCCAGCTACTGGAACTATGATTCCCAGACGTGCGTAAGGATTGAGTGTTTTAAAATTTGGTGTTAGGAAAATTCCTGGAGCCACATCAATACCTCTCAAATAGGTGTTTGCTTCAGAATTGACTACAGGGCTACTTAACCGCCCAATCATTATTTTATCGCCGTGAAAGTAACTCAGGCCTAATTCTGCGCCAATATAAGGATTGAACATATAACCAGCGGTAAGGTTCACTTTTAATCCTGCACCTGCGGTCCCAGTAAGTGATTTTACATTTACTGAAGAGCCATCAGGGCTTACTGTGACATCAGTAGATTGTTGAATCCCTGTGAGTTCATTCGGATCGGCATTGTTAAATTCAGTTTTTCCAGATTCAAAACTATAGCCTGCACTGACGCGAAAGTAAAATTTTTGAAAATCGTTATTAGTAGTATTGTCTTGGGCTTGGGTAAGGTAACTTGTAAACGTGAGTATACAAACAATTAAAGCTTTGGGTATCATTTTCATAATTCTAGTTTTTAAGATTTGATAGATTTATTTTTAAAATGCTTTTTCATTTAGATATGGTTGCGATTATCTGATATTCAATATCGTGGTTTAAAGTTACGTAGAAAAAGAGGCTGTATTGATTCAAATTATGACGCATATAATCGTAACAAATGTCGTGGAGTGTATGGTATATATCAAAATATTTGAAAAATGGACACATAGCATTTGTCGTGTTTTAAATATGGAACACTACATTGTGTTTTGAAGTTAGAAGGAATTCGCACTTCGTGAATTAGAAGTTGCCAAGAAATTTACATGGTTTTGAAAAGTTAATCCGGAAAACTAAAGGACAGAAGTTGCTCAATGGTTTTTGAAAAATGACGGTTTTATATGTCCCTTAAAACCCCTTTAAGTTTTGTTTTCGTTTTAGTTTCAATTTTTTATTAATCGATAGCGTGCCAATTCAACACCTTTGCTAGAGATATTCATGACTTCCGTTCTGATACTGCTTATTCCAGATTTTAGACTCTTTTTTGAGCTATACTTTTCGCTGTTCAATGATTTTGTAATATTCTTTTTTTCTGTAGCGCCATGACGCAATTACGGAGATAAAATAGATGGAGAATCCTAAGATCAATAGGTAGGAAATGTAGGCAAAATTGCTTCTATACCAAAGGAGGTAAGATTCTAAATTCCAAAGATCGCACATCACATTCTTTACCAGAGCTGTTTTTGGCCTTTACCTTCATTGTGTAGCTAAATCTTTTATATTCCAGGGCTTGTTATTGGTGTTTTGGTTCTTGTGTCTTGCTTTTACTTAGTTAACAGCACCAAAGCGTCAAATTCAGATTGAGGAATAGAAATTATATTAATATCCATAGTGATAGGAGTTAGCGGTTGGTCGTTTTCGTCTCTAGCCACCGCTACTATTTTGTCCACCACAGCCATGCCCTTAATGACCTGACCAAATACAGTGTAATCTCCGTCGAGGCGATGCACACCATCTTTGTTTTGAACAATATAAAATTGGCATCTCGCCGATAGCTTTCCTGGGTTGTCATCGCGTCCAGCACCTACCGCTCCATATACATGAGTGAGTTCTGGGACAAATTCAGGTTCCAACAGATGCTCAGGATCTGTAAAACCTTCTGGGGTATCGGGACATCCGGCTTGGGCTACAAAATTTGGAATCACTCTGTTGAAAGAAAGCGAATCCCAATAGCCTGCATCGGCCAGCTCTATGAAGCTTGCTTTGTGTTTTGGCGTGCTATTGTCTAGGTTAATTAAAATTTCTCCTTCAGAAGTGAGGATTTGTCCAATTTGAACTGATTTTTCCGATTCTTGGCTACACGAAACTTGTCCAAGGAAAAAAAAGCTAATGATTAATAGTATGAAACTATTAAAACGTAGAATTCTGTTTTTAGTAATCATGAGGGATATCCGTTTAATGTCAATTAGTTGAATTGCTAGCAATAACAAGCCGGAGATCATTCGTTTATCGGAATATCTACCATAAAGAGTTGTTTTAAAGCTAATTAAAAGTACGAAATTCTATTAAATTAAGATCTGTTTTTGGATATTTAAAAAAATCTAAACCAAGTCAGTTGCGATCATTTTTGTTTGAAACGGTTGTATTTGAGTGTTTTTAATACGTCTTAAAATCAATTTTGCTGCCGCAGCGCCAATAGCAGCTGCGTTTTGCTCAACAATAATTAGTGAAGGGTAATAACTTGCCTGAGATGGATTGCAAAAACCTGCAATCGTAATGTCCTGGTCTTTACTATGAGATTTTAATTGGTTGGTGACTTGCAGAGTTTGCAAGACCGCCTGTTCATTAAGGCCAAAAACACCATCAATAGTATTATCTTTTTCTAAAATGGAAATGAGCTTGCTCTTTAATGCTTCGGAAGTTTCCGCTACTATAATTTTATTTTCAGTAGGAAAATTGTTGGCTCTCATAGCAGCTTTGAATCCATCAGCTCGTAATTTTCCATGATGAAAATTATCTATAAGTGAAGTCATTATGATGTTTTTAAGGCCCTTGGTTTTTATAAGATAATCCGCCGTGTCGTATGTTGTCTGATAATCGTCAATAATCACTTTATCGCAATCAATCATCTCACATATTCTATCAAATAGTACTAAAGGCGTGCCTCTATTTGTAAGCGCATTAATATGATCGTAGGTATTGGTAAGTTCGGTTTCTTTAGAAACACAAATAATGATACCATCCACATAACCACCTGCCATTTTCCGTAAACTGTTTGACTCTTTTTCTATCGATTCGTTAGAAATGGCGGTAATGAGTTTGTAATTATGTTCATCTAAATAATTTTCTATTCCTGCAAACACCTTAGCGTAAAATGGGTTTAAAATACTAGGAACGACTAAGCCAATAGTGTTGGTATATCCTTTTCTTAAACTGGAGGCAAAATTATTTGGGATGTAATTACATGATTTGGCAAAATTACGAACGCGTGTCTGAGTGGGTAAACTAATTTCAGAACTACCAGAAAGAGATTTGGAAACTGTAGAGATTGATAAATCCAAAGCCTTAGACATTTCAGCCAATGTGGTTCTTGTTTGTATCATAACTTTTTTATTTAGATCCCTTTTTAGATAGCCTTTCTATGTGTTTGAAGAGTTGAATGTTGATTTGTTCGTAACCACATTCACCAAACGCTATTATTTTTTAAGGACAGTGCTTGTTAAAGCTACTTAGGCAAATATAGTCTTTTTCTAAAAAAACAACAACCAGTACCTACCAGTTTGTGTTTTAGATAATTTATTTTAAATTTGTTATATGAGAATTGTAACCGTTAAAGAAAAATCCGGAATACCCAAGTATAAACAGATTGTTGCTTCCATAGAATGCGCAATTGTGGCTGGCACTTTGAAAAAAGGAGATAAGTTACCTTCTCTAAACAGTATTAAAAATCAAAATTCGCTTTCAAGAGATACCGTTCTTACGGCGTTTAATGAATTAAAGACGCGAGGTGTTATCAAATCTATTGTCGGTAAAGGTTACTATGTGAATAGTGAAGATGTTGATGTGAGTTTGAAAGTATTTTTATTATTCGATGAATTCAATTCCTTTAAAGAAGATTTATACAATTCTTTTCTATCTGGTTTAGGCGAAAACGTTCAAGTAGATATCTTCTTTCATCATTTTAATCCCGACATGTTTGAAAAACTGATTAATGATAACGCTGGAGACTACAGTTCATATGTGATTATGCCAGCGAATCTAAAAAACACGGAGCAGATTATTGATAGATTACCTCAAGAAAAAGTTTATATATTAGATCAAACAAACGATGCCTTAAAAAGCTACCCATCCGTATTTCAGAATTTTAAAAAAGACATCTATCAAGGGCTTGAAGC
>JBDTKP010000150.1:0-7303 GCA_039935255.1 Gelidibacter sp.
TCCATACCGTTAGTGAAGGCGGCCGCAGTGGTAAAGGTATGATTGCATGGAAAGCGATGTTAAAACCAGTCGAAATGGCTCAAGTATCGAGTTATCTCATGACTTTTGAAGGTACAACACCAGCAAATCCAAAGGAGCCAGAAGGTGATATTTGGACAGATCAAAGTGCATCAGAATAAAGTATGCTAATTAACCGATTGAAATCAAAACAGTTTTAGTGACTACTGTTGAAGAAGAACAGGTTGCAAAATTCAAAATTCTCTTTTTGAGAAAATTGTGTTTATCCTTAGGATAAATATTAAAACAAACAACATCGTGGAAACACCAGGAAACGAAAGCTTTAGAGATACCATTGGAACACTTGCTGAAGATGGCTCGCGCAAATTTGTATTTCCAAAAAAGCCTAGCGGTAAATTTTGGAATTATCGGAAATGGGTGAGCTATGTGCTTTTGGCTTTTTTATTGTTGGCGCCATTTGTAAAAATTAACGGTAATCAGTTTTTAATGTTTAACATTTTGGAGCGCCGTTTTAATATTTTCGGATTTCCATTTTGGCCTCAAGACTTTTATCTCTTTGTCCTTTCAATGTTGATTGGCGTTATTTTCATCGCCCTATTTACCGTAGCCTTCGGACGTATTTTCTGCGGATGGATTTGTCCACAGACTATTTTTATGGAGATGGTTTTTAGACGTGTTGAATACTGGATTGATGGTGATAGAGGTGCTCAGATGCGATTGGATAGACAGGAATGGAATGCTGAAAAAATCAGGAAACGCGTCACGAAATGGTTTATATTTTTAGTCATTTCATTCATTATTGCCAATGTGTTTCTGGCCTATTTGATTGGTTCGGATAAAGTGATCCAATACATCCAGGAAGGGCCTTCTGATCATTTAAGCACATTGATTTCCTTATTAATTTTCACGGCAGTATTTTACTTTGTTTTTGCTTGGTTTAGGGAACAGGTATGTATTATTGCTTGCCCTTATGGCCGACTTCAAGGGGTATTGCTCGACAATAAATCAATAGTTGTGGCCTATGATCATAAACGTGGTGAAGGTGAAAATGGCCGAAAAAAATTCCGTAAGAACGAAGATCGAGAAGCACTTGGTCATGGTGATTGTATCGATTGTTTCCAATGTGTCAATGTATGTCCAACAGGCATCGACATCAGGAATGGTACACAATTGGAATGTGTTAATTGCACGGCCTGTATTGATGAATGTGATCATATTATGGATAACATCAATTTACCGAGAGGTTTGATTCGCTATGCAAGTGAGGAAAACATTGAACTAAAGAAAAAATTTGAGTTTACACCAAGACTTAAAGGGTATAGTGCTGTTCTATTAATTCTTGTCGGCGTTCTAATAGGCATGTTGCTTTTAAGAAACAACGTTGAGGCACGTGTTTTGAGATTACCAGGACAATTGTATGAGCATAAGGACAACAACATTATCAGCAATGTGTTCACCTATAAATTGATCAATAAAACGACGAAAGATATTGAAGAGGTTAGTTTCAAACTTCGTAAAGATGTTGGCGAAATAAAAATGGTTTCAGCCGCAAAGACTTTTATTGTTCCAGCTCAAGGTCTTGCAGAAGGCACATTATTTATAGAGTTGCCGCAAAGTGAATTGAGTGGTGACAAAAATCGTTTGATGATTGAGGTTTACAGTGGTGAAGATTTAATTGAAACGACAACGGTCAACTTTTTAGGGCCGAGGAGTTATAAATAACGATTAATAAACCTGCAAGGTTTTCAAAACCTGGCAGGTTTGAAATTGAATTTGAAATTGAAATCGAAGTTGCCTGGCTTGCCTGTCCACTGCTTTTGCGACGGCGTAAAATTGAATCCCATAGCTTTGGGAAGCTGTTGGTAAAAATAGTGACTAAAAAAGAGATTCCTGCCTTCGCAGGAATTAACTAATTAAAAAATGGAGATTCCTGCCTTCGCAGGAATGTGGAGATTATGAAAATCAATTGGGGAACAGGAATCGTATTAGCATTTATCGCCTTTATCAGCTTTATAATGTATTTCGTCATATCAATGAGCACCAATAAAAAGATTGAATCTGACCTGGTGACAGAGAACTACTACGGTCAAGAATTGGAGTTTGAAAATGATCTCCATAAGCAAAGAAATGCGCAAAAATTAAAAGAAAACATTAAATTTAAACGTATTCCGGAAGGGTTGGTTATTACTTTTCCAGAAGACATGGATCCATCAGATATTTCAGGAAAAGTGTTCCTATATAGACCATCTAATAAACAATTAGACTTTGAAAGTTCCATTTCATTGTCTGAACATAATTTGCTCATACCTGACAAACGTTTATTAGATGGTCGTTGGAACATTAAAGTAGATTGGCAATATAAAGGAAATTCCTATGTCTACAAAAAAGAAATTGTGTATTAGATGCTCTGGTCTGCGATCATATTTGGACTTTTGGGAAGCTTTCATTGCGTAGGCATGTGCGGACCGATTGCATTTATGTTACCGGTTGACCGAACCAATTCTACCAGAAAAGTATTCCAGATATTTACCTACCACTTCGGAAGGATATTAGCCTACAGTCTCATTGGTCTTGTTTTTGGCTTGGTTGGAAAAAGCCTTTATATTTTCGGGTTGCAGCAACAACTATCGATTGCGATTGGTGTTTTAATGATTGTTGTTGTACTCACACCAACGCGAATATTCAATAAATACAATTTTTCAAAACCCATCTTTAAGCTCATTTCTAAAGTAAAAACAGCTCTCGGACAAGCTTTTAAGAAAAAGACAGCCGATACTTTTTTAACCATTGGATTTCTGAATGGATTCCTGCCCTGTGGCTTAGTCTATATGGCCGTTTTTGCTTCTTTAGCAATGGAAGGCGCTCTCAAAGGAAGTTTATATATGGCACTATTTGGAATAGGCACCATTCCTTTAATGACCTCAGCCATCTATCTTGGAAAATTTTTGAACGCGACCATTAAACAACGGATTCAAAAAGCGATTCCTGTATTCGTAGTAATTATAGGCTTACTGTTTATTTTAAGAGGCATGGGCTTGGGAATTCCTTACCTCTCTCCTGCCCCCGTTACAGAAATGTCACAAGGTTTAATAGATTGTGAATAACCACTAAATTTTAACAAAATCATATCAAATTTTAATACGGATAATTTTGTCCGAGTTGAATTTATAATTATATTTGTCTAATTAAAATAACCTTCATATGTTTTCTAAAGCTTGCGAATACGGTATCAAAGCATCTATTTATATAGCCCTAAACTCCTATGATGGCAAACGCGTGAGTCTCAAAGAAATCGCTAAGGAAATTAATTCACCTGAAGCGTTTACAGCAAAGATTCTTCAAGATTTAGTTCGAAATAAAATCATTAACTCTGTAAAAGGTGCTTATGGTGGCTTTGAAATTGAAAAACATAACATTGCGGCTATCAAACTCTCCCAAATTGTAAATGCAATTGACGGTGATGGGATTTACCACGGCTGTGGACTAGGTTTGGATGTGTGCGATGCTAATCATCCTTGTCCTGTCCATGACCAATTTATTACCATACGTAACGAACTAAAAAGCATGTTAGAAACCACTAATCTGGAACAATTAGCATTAGACATCAAGTCTGGTGTGTCCTTTTTAAAAATATAAAAAAAATTTGAACTTAAATAGGATAAAACTATCCGAAATAATAATTGTCTAATTAATTAAAGACCCGAGAAAATCCTTATTTCAGAGGATGGGATAAATTTATGGAAACATTACATAAAGATTCACAAAAACACATCGGTCAATTTGTGGCTGAAGATTTTAGAACAGCAGCAGTTTTCTCTAGCTATGGCATCGACTTTTGTTGTAAAGGCGAAAGATCGGTTGAAGAAGTTTGCAAAAAAAATAATATCGAAGTGGACGAACTCTTAGAAAAGCTTCATAATGTGCAATCATCCAATGGTCAACAATCCATTGATTACAAATCATGGCCTCTTGATTTATTGGCGGAGTACATTGAGAAGAAACACCATCGCTATGTTGAAGAAAAATCACCAGTATTACGTCAGTTTTTAGACAAACTTTGTAAAGTACACGGTCAAAGACATCCAGAACTTTTAGAAATCACCACACTCTTTATAGGTTGTGCTCAGGCTATGGCTGCCCATATGAAAAAAGAAGAGCTTATTATTTTCCCATTCGTCAAACGTATGGTAAAAGCTCAAATGGAAGGTACCAGCATTGAATCACCACAGTTTACAACCGTAGAGAATCCAATTGAAATGATGAAGCACGATCATGAAGCAGAAGGCGATCGTTTTAGAAGAATTGTGGAGCTTACAAATAACTACACCCCTCCAGCAGATGCGTGTAACACGTACAAAGTAACCTTTGCCATGTTGGAAGAATTTGAGAAAGATTTGCATCTCCATATCCATTTAGAAAATAATATCTTATTCCCAGAAGCGATAAAATTAGAAAAATCGCTGAGTTAAAATTTAGTTTTGATTGTTGAAGTTACACTTCCCATTCGTTTCTTAAACTCCTGTTGCACTTATCTATTTCATTGAGGGAAAGCAAAGCGACAGGATTATGAGATACGTTGGGAGGTGTTCTTTTTTAACTATATTAATCACTATTGTCCAATAAAAGAACCTAGGCCGCTACGTTGATGGAATATAGAATATAGATTTGTGCCGTAAAGCTTTGAAAACTTTGGGATTAAAACTTAAGACCTAATCCAAATTCTAATTTAAATTAGCGTTTGTAATAAAAGATGTGTAAAGTTGAACAAAACTTTAAAAACCTCTATTTATAGAAGTTTCGCGAGTTACTGCAAGTTTTAATCGGACAACAATATATATTAATAAATAAAATCGCAGATTTTCTTAACAAATACGTAAATTTAAATCCCAATTTATCTATTTAGATCCCTAGATCAGCTTACTGTACTGACATATTAAAATGTATCAATCCTGACTCTTTCACTATTAATATCTTTAAGTTTGCCATTAGGTCAGTAAAAACTATTAAATGCATAAAAAACTAGTCATTGTATGCCTCATAAACTTTTTGGTCGCCGCCATAATGGGTTTGATGTTACGATATGTTTTTGTGCTGCCACTTCATGATTTTGTAAAACCTCTGCCATTTCAATTTAGGAATCTCATGCATGGCCATTCGCACGTTGCCATGTTGGGATGGGTGTATTTAATGTTATACCTGCTGATTGTTCATCATTTTATCCCCGACAAAAAAACCGCTTTCAATCGCTTATTTTGGCTGACAGAGATTGCCGTGGTCGGCATGATGTTAAGTTTTCCTTTTCAAGGTTACGCTGCTATTTCTATTAGTTTTTCAACCTTACATATCATTTGTAGTTATCTTTTTATCAGATTGGTCTGGAAAAACCAAAAAGTCAAATCAAAGCCTATCCGACTGCTATTGAAAGTTTCATTAGTTTTAATGTTCGTTTCTACCATTGGAATTTGGTGTTTAGGTCCTGCCGCTGCATTGTTGGGGATTGATTCTGCGTTTTTCCAGATAGCCATTCAGTTTTTCTTACATTTTCAGTTTAATGGTTGGTTTTTGTTCGCTGTTCTGGCTGTGTTCTTAAACCAATTTCCTATTGAAAATTTAAAACAATTCCAAATATTCTTTAAAACGCTGATTGTTGGGACAATCCTAACTTTTGCGCTACCCATAAGTTGGTTTGCATTTCACCCGCTCATGCCATGGATTAATGGCCTTGGCGTTTTATTGCAACTTGTGTCAGGCTATTATTTTATACAGTTGCTACGCCCGCATTGGAGTGAATTCTGGGATAAAAGTTCACAATTAGCAAAATCGGTATATGGTTTAGCACTCATTTCTTTTGTTTTGAAAATAGCGTTGCAATCAAGTTCGATCGTTCCTGAAGTGTCAGCAATGGCCAATCAATATCATAATTTTGTAATTGGTTTTATACACTTGATGATGTTGGGCGTTATAACTGGATTTCTGTTTGCTTTTATTTTAGAATCGTCATTGCCATCTTTAAAAAATAAATTATTAAACTTCGGAATCTATAGTTTTATTATTGGTTTCATTGCTACCGAGTTTTTATTGCTCCTTCAAGGTCTATATTACTATCTCGGACTAGGGATGATGCCAAATTATTATATGCTATTATTTATATTTAGTATTCTCTTGCCTTTGGGCATTTTATTCATTCTTTTAAACATTTTAAATCATGAAACAAAAACCTTTAAAACGACATAAAGCACTTCAACCTTTAAGTAGGGAACACCACCATGGCTTATTGCTTTCTTGGAAAATCAGAAGTGGATTCAGCAAAAACATTGAATTAGAGCGTATCAAAACCTATGCAGATTGGTTTTTTGAACATCAGTTAATTCCACATTTTGATCTTGAAGAAGAACACATTTTTCCGCTTTTAGATGCAGACAATGACTTGGTTAAACGTGCTTTGGCAGATCATAGACGCCTAAAACGCCTATTCAATGACACCAAAGATGTGGAGAAATCCTTACATCAAATAGAAGAAGAATTAGAGCAACACATTCGATTTGAAGAGCGGATCCTTTTTCCTGAAATTCAAAAAAATGCTACGGAAGAAGAATTAGCACTCATTGAAGACATTCATCATGATGAAGGTTTTGAGGACAACGTGGATGATGAATTCTGGAAATAATTTAATTTTGAAAAACCTCCTGCTGCAGCGCAGCTGGGGTAAAAAAACAAAAAGTAAAAGGCTTTAGAACAAACCGTCCTCTGGGGGAACTGTTTGGACTATAGCCCTTTTCGTTTCTGCACATTAATTTCCTGAGCTAAAGCTTAGGGTTATTCAAATGAATAATCATTTATATTAATACAAAATATAAGAAGCATTTACATAAAAGTTACGTCCTTTTCGTGGGATATTCCGCCAGTCGGCGTAGCTTGAATAATTGGTGTCCAGAATGTTTTCAATCCCATATTTTAAAATAAATTTGTGGTTGTCCAGATTCAATACATTTCCAAAGTTGAGATTTAAAACCGCATAAGCTGGGGTTTCATCTTCGCCATAAAAACTACTATATGCACTTTGGTTGCCATTTCCTTCTACCTGTATTGCTGCGTTAAATAGAGGTTTTGAATAATTAACTTCTGTTAAATAAGAAAAAGGTTTTATCAATGGTAAGTTCTCACTATGGCTGCCTTTACCGTAGTTATAGCCTATAGTCCCATTGACCGACAAAGATTTTGAAAGCTTATAGGAGGAATTCAAGTAAACATCAAAAATTGTCGCGTGCGGGAGCGCGCTGTAAAT
>JBDTKP010000151.1:0-17139 GCA_039935255.1 Gelidibacter sp.
AATAAAACCGAGTTGAATCAAGGCGATGAAATCAGCTACACCATCAAAGCCAGAAATAATGGGCCTAGTGCAGTTGCACAAGCCCCTTTCAGTTTCATAGTTCCACCTGGTTTTGATCCTAAAAGTGTGACTTTTAATGGGAACGGCTGTGGCACTGAAAATACAAGCCTCACTTATAATTCCTTGACGCGCACTTATGATTCCTTACTTGCCTTGCCAAATGGCTGTGAAGTAGAATATACAGTTACCATGGACGTATCGGCGTCGATTAATGTGGGCTATCATGATTTTACTGCAACCATTATGCGGCCTAATGACGTCACAGATCCCGATGCAACCAACTCAGATTTGGAAACACCACCAACAAATCCTTTTTACGAATGTAATAACAATGGCTTAGGTGGCATATGTAATAATATAAAGACGAGCGCCGTTTCATATACACTCACGGGACTATGTTTTGAAGAGATTCAAGGAGAGACATTTAAATGGAGCTATGCGCCAGGGTCACCCGCTGGACAAACTTATGTATCTGGAAATATTACGCAACCAGGAACAAATGCAGGTTTTGCTTTTGATATTTATGAGTTAGATAATTCTTTCAACATGGAAATAAATGGAATACTGCTCTCAAGTCAAGAATTAGAATTCCAAATAACAGGAGGATTAACTCAGAATATTCGCTTTGCCGATGGTTCTTATTGGGAAGATGGAGTTGTTGAAGATATATGGAAATTAAGGGGTGTAACTAATAAACCTATTGTACGTGTTTCCATTTCTCCCCTAGGTGAGGTTTCGTTATTTGCAAGTAAAGTTTCCGCCTCTAATCCTGAATATGTTTTAGAACCTTTAGAACTTTTTTCGGGAAATACGTTAAATATAATTTCATGGAATGCTATTGCAGACAATAATATTACAATTTTTCAAAATTTAGTAGGTGATACTAAAATAGACGGCCATGGATATGGACGCAATTTTAGAGATTGCGAAACCTACACCTTAAAAAAACAAGGTGTATTTAACGATGATAATGGAGATGGGATTGCTCAACCTGGAGAAACTATCAGTTACACCTTAGCCGTAAAAAATGCTGGGGATATTGGTATTTATAATTTAAAGCTCAACGATCCTATGTTTGGTGGAGAAATAACAGTTTCCCCTATTGGAGATATGAATAATAATGGTGTATTAGACACCTATGAAGAATGGGTGTATATCGTAACTTATGTAATTAAGCAATCAGATATCAACAATAAGGGGGTTTATAATTTAGCTTCCGTAACAGGTAAGAATGAATTGGATGAGGATTTGGCTTTAGAAACCTCAATAGATCCCAATCCGTTAGATTCTAATGATCCTAATTATGATCCATTGCAACCAAATCATACCTTTGTTGCATTAAAAGGTCGTAGTGTTTTAATCACTAATCCTAACATATACCAGCGGGTAAAAAATAATTAGTAATTAAAACGAGATTTTAGAATTTCGAGTAAGAGAGGAATAGGAGCATAAGTATAACTATAACACATATTTATAAAATGCAAAATGCTATTACCAAGCTTTAATTATGATAAAAAAGAACCTTAATATAAAATCTGTCCTTTGGACACTGCTACTAACCGCTTTGATGTCGCCATCGATAAGTGCACAAGTGGGGCCGGCTTTAGTAATGGCACCAGGTGATGGGAATCCAACAGGTAATGGCCCAGTTCTTACAACGGCTATAACATTAAGAAATAACACAAATAACGCAACAAACGGGACAACGTTTGCAACGTACACACCTGCTTTAATAGCCACTTATACATTAACTAATTTTGAGTATCCTAATTTTTATACTACTACCCAGTTTTCTACTAGACAAGCAGTTAATATAGCACCTCGTGACCCTATTCTGGTAAATCAAAACGCTTTTGGAACACCTGCGGTGGCTGATTTTACTAGTGCTGGATCTAATAATGGAGCTGGTATAAGTGGTACCGCAAACAAAGCAGTACAACTTGAAGTGTTTACTGCACCTTTGCGATTAAATGCTAGAGCTACAAATGGAAGACATCGAATGGCCAATTTGGAGATTACCTTTAATAGAGCAGTAAATAATCCAATTATTAATCTAGGTGGATTGGGTGGCACTGCCACAAATTTAACTTTTAGTTCGGAATTTGATCTACTTGTAGAGTCCGCTACTGCAATCCCAACTTATTCAAAGTCTTCTGGCTCCGGGACATTTCTTGTAACAGGAGATCAGATTACCAATGGTGAATCTAGATATAAAGGAGCTGGTACTAACGGTTCTTTTAAAATAAATGCTCTGGGCGTAACAAAAATAACGTTAAGAATCTTTGTTAAAGGGGATGATAGAATAACAAATACAAACAGCTGGGCTGATGGCGATTATAGCACGGTAACTGCTGATGCTTTAACCATATCGCTGTCTGTATTAGAAAGTGATTTAGAAATTTTAAAGACGATTACTCCTTCTAGTGCATTTGTAGATGATAATGTCGTTTTTAACCTTACGGCTAAGAATAATGGTCCATCTAATAATTCAGGTGTTAAAGTAAATGACTTATTACCTTCAGGTTATGCTTATGTTTCTCATGTTGCATCTGCCGGTACTTATATACCAGGAACAGGAATCTGGACGCTTGGAAATTTAGTCAATGGCGCAAGCAGTTCTTTAGCGATCACAGCAAAAGTGTTGAGTTCAGGAAATTACACCAATACGGCAACTATAAGTGGCGATATTTCGGAGCCTAACTTAGCAAATAATACTGCGGTAGCAACGGTTTTAGTGCAAAATAAAATATCAGATTTAGAAATCTTAAAAACAGTTACACCTTCTTCTGCAGTTGCAGGTGATAATGTCGTTTTTAATCTCACGGCAAAGAATAATGGACCGTCTAATAATACAGGAATTAAAGTAAATGATTTATTACCCTCAGGATATACCTACGTTTCTCATGCCGCATCTGCCGGTTCGTATGTGCCAGGAACAGGAATCTGGACACTTGGAAATTTAGCAAATGCCACAAGTAGTACTTTAGCGATTACAGCAAAAGTGTTGAGCACCGGAAACTATACGAATACGGCAACCATAAGTGGCGATGTTTCGGATTCTAACTTAACGAACAATACAGCAACAGTAACTCCAAGTATTGAAGGTCCGCTTGATAGCGATGGCGATGGGATTCTCGATATATATGAGAACAATTGCTCTGGCTCAGATATTGGAAGTCTTGGTTTCTTTGAGGATTTTGGAACAGGAACCGACCAGCCTTCATCTCCATTTGTGCCGAATTACGTTTACAAATCCGCTGCCCCTATTGGTAATGGTCAATATACCATCGCGAGAAGTCCTAAGCCATACGCAGCTGGTTACGCTGCATGGGGTACTTTTACAGATCATACTGGAAACCCAGATGGAAGAATGCTTATAATAGATGCCGATCTTGATCCTGGTGAAATTTATCGACGTGAAATTACAGGAATAGCGCCAGGCATTTCCGTTTCTTTCAGCTTTTATGCACGTAACGTCGTAGTTGCCGGTAAAAACTTAATAAAGCCAAGAATTACCTATAAAATAGAAAATGAGTCTGGTATAACCATTTTTACTGGCAACACAGGAGATTTGCCTGAAGGAGGCGATTGGAAATCTTACGGAGGGAATGTTACTGTTCCTGGTACCAAATTAGTTTTGGTTCTAGTGAATGACGCACCAGGTGGAGGCGGTAACGATCTTGCCATCGATGATATTAGATTTTCTCAAGCCTGTGACACAGACGGCGACGGGGTTCCCGATTATCTCGATTTAGATAGTGACGGAGATGGCTGTCCAGATTCATTAGAATCAGGTGGTATGTCACCGCCAGCAACCACCACAAGTACTGATGGTTTAATACACTATGCTTTTCAACAAGGCGTAAAACTTGAGGCTACACAACCAACAGACCATACCATTTCTTGGAATGGAGCAACGGCGTTTAAATCGACGATTTCTGCAACCGCAACGGCTGGATCAACAGAAATAGGTGTGACTACTTCGGCCAATATTAGCTATGTATGGCAAGTAAGTACGGACGGTGGCATTATATTTACAGATATTACCGCTGCAGGAACTGGTCCTGTATATGCCGGCTTTTCAGGCGTAAATACAACAGGTACCGAAGTTACATTAAGCCTATCCAAAGTGCCTTTAACAGCAAGTACGTACCAATATCGCGTAAGATTAATTCACGAAGCTAACGTTTGTGGTTCAGAATCCCCATCAGCTACGCTTACAGTTAATCGTAGTTTAATTATTACAAACCCCAATATTTATCAAAAAGTAAAACGCAATTAAGGATGAAAAAATATTTATTGTGCATTAGCACTTTACTGCTCATTACTTTCAACACGTTGGCTCAGACCTCCAACGAAGGTACATTATACGTTAGTGAGGACACTAAGTTTTCTACAGTAGAGCGGTTTGATAACCTTGCTACAGGATTATTCTATAATGATGGTGATGCTTTTATCTACAGTCATTTCAACAACGATGGAATTTTGGATTTTATGCAAAACACGGGGCTTACTCGGTTTGTAGGAAAGTCAAGCCAGAAAATTAGCGGATCAAAAGTTAGTTATTTATATGATGTTTATTTTAATAACACCAGTCATGCAGTCCCATTTCAATTGTCAGGAAACGTTCATATAAGTGGCGAATCTGATTTTTATAATGGTATTGTGGACAACGACAATTTTGGTGGTGAAATAACTTTTAATACCAATGCATTTCATATCAATACATCAGATTACAGTCATGTGGACGGTCCTGTAAATAAATTTGGGAATGCCGCATTTACCTATCCTATTGGCGATGCTGGTTATTATCGTTTGGCTGGTATTTCAGCACCACAACATGCGACCTCTTTATTTGAAGGAAAATTCTACTTTGAAAATTCTGATCCTCTGTATTCCCATGCTTTGAGAGCTGGAGTGATTACCGAAATTGATAACCAAGAATATTGGACGATTACGAAAGAATCCACTTCCGACGAAGCGATGATGATTACCCTTTCATGGCGCGATGTGACCACGCCGCAATCGATGATTGAAGCCGCACAACAAGGTGTTCTCACTATTGTGCGCTGGGATGCGCCGACAAACATGTGGGTGGATGAAGGTGGCGCCATAGACCTCGATACACAAACTGTAACCACAGCAATCAACGGGTATGGTGTTTTTACTTTTGCACGTGTCAAATCTGATCTTATTTTACCATGTGGCATGGTTGTGTACAACGCAATAACCCCAAATGGTGATGGAATAAACGATTATTTTCTTTTAGAACAATCCAATAATAATGATTGTGCACGGAATTTGAAAGTCCAAGTGTTTAACCGATGGGGCGTCAAGGTTTTTGAAACCCATAATTATGGTCTCAATGGCGATGTTTTTGATGGCTATTCTTCTGGACGCTTAACATTAAAAAACACTGAACGCTTGCCTTTCGGTACCTACTATTACATTCTTGAATATGATTATGGGAATGTAGCGGATAATAACCGTTTCAAAAAAGCTGGATTTTTATACTTAAATTCCAAATAACATGAATCAATTTCTAATGACCAATAAAATATCAAAATTACTTGTACTTCTCCTTTTTGTAGGGATGTTCTTTGCAATACCTTCTGCTCAGGCGCAGCAAGATTCACAGTACACACAGTATATGTATAATACCCATTCTGTAAACCCCGCCTATGCTGGTTCGCGAGGCTCCTTAAGCATCATGGGCCTATATAGAAATCAATGGGTGGGTTTAGATGGCGCTCCAAAAACGCTAAATTTTTCCGCTCATTCACCTATTGGTATTAAAGGTGTAGGACTGGGCCTTGGGTTTACAAGTGATAAATTAGGACCTTCTGCGGAAAGTACTATAACGGCCGATTTTTCATATACGATCACTTTAGAAAATGAATTAAAATTAGCTTTCGGTTTAAAAGGAGGGGTGTCTATTTGGGATTTAGATCCTAATAAATTAACGATCCATAACCCGAACGACTATAACCTAAGCCAAGAAAATACGAGTTCACCGGTCATAGGAGCAGGACTTTATCTGTACACACCAACATGGTATGTAGGCTTTTCATCGCCCAATGTTTTAGAGACCCAATATTACGATGAAGTTCAAATATCGACCGCCAGCGAAAAAACTCACATCTATTTTATTGGAGGTTATGTGTTTACAGTTAATTCTAATTTAAAGTTGAAGCCTGCAATATTGGCAAAAGCGGTGGTGGGCGCACCACTTGCTCTCGATTTTTCTGCAAATGCGCTTTTACATGAAAAAGTTACATTTGGATTAGCTTATCGATTAAATGCTGCTGTTAGTGCCTTGGCTGGTTTCCAAATTTCTGATCAAATGATGATTGGCTATTCTTATGATTATGATACCACGCCAATAGGAAATTATAACAGTGGCTCTCATGAAATATTTCTACGCTTCGAATTGGGTACGCGATTAAAAGCAAAAGTTAACCCACGATTCTTTTAAATTATATAAAAAAGATTTAATGAAAAAATATATTACCACCGCTAGTTTCTTTTTGTTTTTCCTTGGCTTTTCAAGTCTTGCGTTACTTCATGGACAAGAAAGCAAGTTGAAGAAAGCTTCAGAAAGTTACGAGAATTTAAATTATGTGAATGCTCAAAAAGTGTATTTGGCGGTTGCTGAAAAAGGCTATCAATCGGAAGAGCTTTTTACAAAACTGGGCAATAGCTTTTATTTTAATGCGCAATATGATCAAGCCGTAAAATGGTATCAAAGTTTATTTGATCTCAATCCATCTCCTGAAGAAGCGATCGTTTACTTACGTTTCTCTCAAGCATTAAAAGCGACCGGTCAATCGGACAAATCAGCACAATACTATAATGACTTTGTGGTTAAAAATGGTGCTCATACCAATTTAAAAACTACTGTTGATTATAAAAAGCTTATTCAAGAAAATTCAGGGCGTTATCAACTAGGAGCCATTGCTAAAATTTATGATGAGGATAAAATTTCTTTCGGATATTTTAAATTAGGAAACACACTTTATTTTGCCTCGACAGATGATACTAAAACATTTTCCAACAAAAGGAGCGCTTGGGACGGACTCAGCTTTTTATCTTTATATACCGTTGCTTTAGATTCCTTGAATACTGCCACAGGTAATCCCGAAAAGCTCAAAAAGAATTTAGAAAGTAAATTTCATGAGTCGTCACCGGTTATTACTGACCATGGAAATACCATTTATTTTACGAGAAGTAATATCACGAGTAAAAAGAAAAAGGACGATCAAAAATTGAAAATATATAGATCCATAAGAAAAAACGATAAATGGCAAGAGGCTGAAGAATTGTCCATCAACAGCGATTTTTTCTCTAATGCACATCCGGCTTTAAATGCTGATGGCACTAAACTTTACTTTTCATCCGACCGTCCGGGGGGTTATGGTGAATCGGACATCTATGTATCCCATATCAATGCTGATGGCACGCTTGAAGAGCCAGTGAATTTGGGGGACAACATTAATACGGCAGGTAAAGAAACCTTCCCATTTGTATCCGCTCAAAACGAATTGTATTTTTCTTCAGACGGACATTATGGATTGGGTGGCTTAGACGTGTTTTATGTTAAAATATTGAACGATGGTTATGGTAATTTAATTAATGTTGGTGCGCCTGTAAATTCCTATGCAGATGACTTTGCTTTTGGTATTGATTTCGAAACCCATCGAGGTTTCATAAGTTCGAATCGTTCGGAGAAAGAAGGTGTATTTGTGTATGACAATATCTATTCGTTTTTAGAAACTTCGCCTATCATTGATGTTTATGCTTCTGTGATTAATGGGTTGGTGACCGATAAACAAACAGGATTACCATTAGAGGATGCTAGCGTTGCTTTAACTGATTCTGATGGTAAGATGGTCAAGCAAGTGAAAACAGACGCGCATGGCCATTATCAGATGGATGCCAATAAGTTTGAATCTTATTTTATTAGAGTATCTCAAGACGCCTATGACGCTGATGACGCGTTGGTCAAATCTGGTTTAGAGCATCAAGAAATAAATTTCCAATTGCAACCTAATGAAGTTGCTTTAACTCCTGGAACCGATTTAGCCAAAGTTTTAAATATTCCAATTATTTATTTTGATTTTGACAAGTCTAACATTAGAAAAGATGCTCAAGTAGAGTTGGAAAAACTTTTGGCAGCACTCAATCAGTATCCTAACTTAAAATTAGAAATACGTGCACATACAGATAGCCGTGGTAACGATGCTTACAACAAGGCGCTTTCCCAACGTCGTGCTACCTCTACTTTAAACTATTTAGTAGAAAACGGAATAGATGCCACCAGATTGTCAGCTTTAGGTATGGGAGAAACCAGTCCAGTAAACAATTGTACCAATGGTGTTCCTTGCTCTCAAGAACAGCATCAAAAGAATAGACGCTCAGAATTTATTGTCAAAGAATAAACCAGGCGTTGGTTTAGTGGATTGAAAACCTTAATTAATAACACGAAACCGGAGCTCTGTCTCCGGTTTCTTTATTTTGATACCATACGTTTTTGCGATGGTCAAATTCACTATTTCTGTAATGCTTAATAGCAAGACTATCTCAAAAAAAATGATGTATTCTCAAATATGTCGGAGAAGTAAGATACTTTTGTTAATATTAGTTATTGTCTTAAAGCGTTATAATTCATTGAAAACCAACCTTGACATTCCAATCCGTCCGGACCGCGATCATAAAATGCGAGATGATTTAACTAGAAGACAAATCCTGGTTACTCATGTATTGGAAAATTACTGGCATTTGCCGAGTGGAGTGGTCTTAAAAGGGAAATCTTAAAAGTCTAGATTAACAAAGCTTCGTATTTATTTTATAAAAAAAATGCCATGAAAAACAAAATTACGTTTATAATCCTTTTGACAGTTTCCTTTGTAAGTTCACAAACCCCAACAGTTGGTTTGCTTTTTTCAGATCATAATGTTAATGAGGGCTACACACTGTTTACACCTCAGGTAAACGAAAGTGTGTATTTAATTAATAACTGTGGTGAAAAAATAAATGAATGGACTTTTACGGAGTCACCGGGAGCAACTTGCTATCTTTTAGAAAATGGAACATTATTACGCGCAGGCAAAAAAGCTTTAGAAATTAGAGACTGGGATAATAATGTATTATGGAGTTATGAGATGCATGCCAATGGCTTCAACCAACACCATGATATTGCGCCGCTTCCTAACGGAAATATTTTATGCATCGTTAGAGACACTTATTCAAACACAGAGATCATTGCTCAAGGAAAAGATCCTCTTAAAGTTGGAGGAACTATTGACCTAGATAAAATAATTGAAATAAAACCAATAGGAAACAATGATGCGGAAATTGTGTGGGAATGGAAGTTTATAGATCACATCATTCAAGATTATGATCTTACAAAACCAAATTTCGGCTTTGTTGAAAACCATCCTGAACGTGTCGATATAAATTATGAAGATCCCTATTTTGTGGGTCGCGATAGGGGATTTACGCATGTTAATGGTATTGATTATAATTCAAGCCTCGACCAAATTATTATTTCTGCAAGAAATCTGAATGAAATTTATATTATTGACCATAGTACTACAACTGCTGAAGCTGCAGGTCGCACTGGTGGCAATTCAAATCTTGGAGGTGGTTTTTTATGGCGATGGGGTAATCCTATGGTTTATAGGCAAGGTAATGTTGACGACCAACAACTATTTCTACAACATGATGCCAAATGGGTAGCATCAGGGTATTTGGATGAAGGGAAAATATCTGTTTTTAGCAATGGAGGGGATGGCATTAGAGCTTACAGCTCAGTTCATTTATTAGATCCAGAAATTTCTAACAATACCTATACAAAAGAGAATAATAAATTTAAACCATTACATTATAACTGGTCATGGAGTGGCTCTATATTAGGAAGAACTATTTACGAAACCACAAGGTCAGGTACTCACAGTCTTCCAAATGGCAACTTTATAATTTGTGAATCTTCTCTAGGACAAGTTTCAGAAATAACCAAAACAGGTGCCCATGTATGGACTTATAAAAATCCATCAGGAAAGGATATATTTAATCAATTTGATGACGTTTCACTAAATTCCAATGCCATTTTTAGAGCTGAAAAATATCCCAGTAATTACATCGGATTTATTGGAAAAGACTTAACGCCAAAAGGTATTATTGAAAGTGAAAATTCCCTTTCAAACAGTTGTATAACTTTAAGCAGCGTTGCATCTGAAATTAACAACCTCAAAATATTAAATCCAGTTCATAATAATATTTTAAAATTCAACAAGGAAGTCAAGCTCGGTGCTGTTAAAGTATTTGATGCTAATGGAAGAATTGTTTTCAAAAACAAAAATTTTTTAAATGACCATATACTCCTTAATGTTGAATCAGGTTTTTATTTTATTGAACTTCAAAAAGAACAAGTCGTTCATATAATGAAAATTATTATCAACTAATTTCTCAATGAGTATAGACTCACAACCGGTTGAATTATGCTTTATATCGTGTTGTTTCTGTATTGAAAAATTACGTGGTCTAGGGCAATTGAGAGGATTTGAAATGAAAAATCAAAAAAATATTTTTTAAAATATTTTAAATAGATCATTTTTTATTGGATGGATTTGGCATGAATTGATGTCTTCTTAAATAATATCCTTTAGTTTCCCAAAATTACTACTATTCGTGAATTATTGAAAATCGTGGTAAAAACTTACATTTTATTCATTTATTTAGTTTTTTTAAGGCGAAATTACCAAAATTAAAAGACAGAGACCCTCTATATAACAAAGACCTACTGTTTATCAATAAACATTTATTTATTATGCAAACGTTTGCACTGGAGTTAATTGTAGTATCTTTGAGTACACTAAGCATATTAATCACTCGAATTTATGAAAAATTCATTTCCCTCATATTTTTTTCAGCGCTGGGAATTTAAACTTAAAAGCAATTCTTTTTTTTGCTTATTGTTTATAATTTGTTGCGCTTTTACCAATGGGCACGCTCAAAACCTGACGGTTTCTGGAAAAATAACCGATGAATCTACTGGAGAGCCCTTACCTGGAGTAAATATAATCGTTAAAGGAACAAAAAACGGTGTTTCATCAGACCTGAATGGAGACTACGCGATTAAAAATGTTTCTACTGAAACTATTTTAATCTTTTCATACCTAGGGTTTACGGATCAAGAAATTAAAATAGGAAACAACAAGGAAATTAATGTGGTTTTAAAACCCTCAGTAGACGAGCTCGATGAATTGGTCATTGTCGGCTATGGCACAAAAAAGAAAAGAAATTTAACGGGATCCATAGTTTCTGTGGGCAGTGATGCCATTGATAAATCCAATTTACAAGATCCCATTTCTATATTGCAAGGTCGCGCTGCGGGGGTTCAAGTGACCTCTAATTCTGGTGCTCCGGGTGGTGGAATGAGTATTAAAGTAAGAGGTAATTCGTCATTAAACTCAGGTAATTCACCGCTATACGTTATAGATGGAGTTCCTATAGAATCTAATTCTTTATCTTCTTTAAATGGCTCTGAAAATTTTGGACTCAATCCTTTAGCTGACATAAACCCTGGTGATATTGCCTCTATTGAAATACTGAAGGATGCGGCATCAACCGCGATATATGGTTCTCGAGCTGCAAACGGTGTAGTCATCATTACTACAAAAAGAGGGATTTCTGGTGATGCTCAAGTGGATTTGAGTATAACGTCTGGTGTTAGTGAGATTCCTAGAATGCTTAGCGTTTTAAATGCAAGCCAATACCGATCAGCGATACTAGATTCTTATAGAAATATGGACAATCCTGTAACGCCAAACAGTATTATTTTAGATTCTTTAAATCCTAAAAACAATGGCGATGTGGATTGGCAAAGGGAATTATTAAGAATGGCGCCTCAAAATAAAGTGGATCTTTCGGTACGTGGCGGATCTGATAATTTGAAATATGCCTGGAGTTCTTCGTTTTTAGATCAAGATGGCATCATATTAAATTCAAATTATAGACGGGTTACCTCTAGATTAAACGTTGATTTTAAGGTTTCTGACAAAATAACTTTCGGTCAAAGTATTTCTTATACTAATGGCGTTAATAACCGAATTAATGCTGGTGGCACCGAAAATTTAAGTGTGATTAGAGAGTTGTTGGTCCGTCCCCCAATTTTCGCTGCCTATTTACCTGATGGCTCCTATAATGGTTACCAATTTGGAAGAAGAAACCCTATCGGACTTGCAGAATTGGCTACCCACGTCAATAAAAGCAATCGCATAACGGGTAATCAATATGTTGAATATGCTATTATAGAAGGACTGAAACTTAGGAGTAATTTGAACTTGGATTATACGTCCATGAAGGAAGATGAATTTATTCCTTCAACTTTAGATTACAGAGAAGGTTATAATTCAGGAAAGGTGCGTGCTATAAATAATTTGACTTGGGGGAACGAAACCTTCTTGACCTTTAATAGGCAACTTGGTGAATCTCATAATTTATCCGCGCTTGGTGGTTTTAGTTTTCAAGACTGGAACTACGAACGCGTTGGTTTAGATGGCATGTTCTTTTCAAGTGATAATATTCCAACTTTAAACGGGGCAGGAACCATTTCCAATCAAGAAGTAAATATTACAACCCAACACGCCATGCTTTCTTATTTTGGTCGCGTGTCATATGATTATCAAGGAAAATATTTATTTGAAGCAAATATTAGAGCTGACGGATCTTCAAGATTTGGTAAAGACAATCGGTTTGGCTATTTCCCATCTGCAGCAATTGCCTGGCGATTTTCGGACGAATCGTTTTTTGAAAATTTAAACTTTTTAAATGATGCCAAGTTGAGATTAAGCGCAGGGCAAACGGGTAATGAGTCTATTGGAGATTATACCTCACGGGGTGAGTTTTCTGTAGGATCAAATTATTTGGATTATTCAGGCGCAGCTCCTACTGTTATGCCAAACTCTGGATTGACTTGGGAGACAACCACTCAATATAACGCCGGTTTGGACATCTCTTTGTGGAAAAATAGAGTCACCCTTAACGCTGACGTTTATTTGAAAATAACAGAAGATCTTTTATATAACGTTCCAATACCAAGAACCACTGGGTTTTCTTATGTCACACAGAATATTGGCAGTATAGAGAATAAAGGTCTCGAAATTTCCGTTACATCTCAAAATCTTGTAGGTGATTTCAAATGGGAAACCAATTTCAATATCAGTTCTAATCGTAACATGATTAAAGATCTTCCAGAGAACTTATTGACCAATGGATTTATTCAAAACGGGAATTATCATATCTTAAAAGAAGGTTCGCCTATAGGCACTTTTTATGGCTATAAATTTAACGGCGTTTATTCTCGTGATGAAGACAATGTTAATCAGGTAACCGATGGTGCGCTGGGCAAGCAGTTTAAAGGAGGTGATCCTATTTGGGACGACCTTAATGGCGATAATATTATCGATGAAAACGATAAGCAGATCATCGGTGACGCTACTCCTGATTTCTTTGGAGGCTTTAACAATACTTTTTCATACAAGGGGCTAAGCTTAGGAATCTTTCTACAATTTTCTTACGGGAATGATATCTATAGCGAAATTAATCACCAGAGAAATTCTGTGGTGAGATACAATAATCTCTCTGCCGATGCTTTGAATAGATGGAGAAAGCAAGGTGACGTGACTAACTATCCCAAACCTGTTAGTGACGATCCGTTACGATCAGATAGTAGAATCCAAAGCCGTTGGGTAGAAGACGGTTCTTATATAAAATTAAAAAACATAAATCTTAGATACCGTTTTCCTGATCAAATGGTTACGAATTTGGGCTTGAGAAAGTTAGAAGTATATACGTCCGCATTAAATGTATTGACATGGACACATTATACAGGTTTCGATCCTGATGTTAATTCATATAGTGGATTAAGAGAAGGGTTAGACGAAGGCTCTTACCCTCAAAGTAGAACCATCACGCTTGGGTTGAATATTGGATTTTAAATAGAACAAACTTGAAATGAGCCTGCTAAAAGCTTCATCATCAAAGAGAATGATTAATAGGGAACAGCAGGCGGCCAGTGAAAAGCAATAAAAACAAACACATGAAACATATAATAAATTATAAAATAATCATAACAGGAATTCTTGTATGCATTGCATTTTCTTGTTCAGATATATTAGATAAAGACCCCGTGAGTAGCTTTTCGGGAGAAGGCTTCTATAAAACTCCAAGTGATGCTCTAGCTGGAGTCTACGGAATTTATGATGCGCTACAATCCGCAACGCGCGTAAATTTCGCCTATTGGGGAGAGGGTAGAGCAGATGCCGTTCAAACAAACCATTCGGGTGACCCGTCGATTTTAAAGCAGAACACTTTGAGTCAGTCAATTAACTCAGCGCGTTGGAACAATATTTATGAAACCGTCAGTCGTGCTAACTACGCTATTAAATACATTCCGCAAGTTTTTGAAACTCAAAGTGAACTCAGTCTTCAGCTAATAGGTCAAGCTAGGGCTCTCCGAGCGTTATCTTATTTTTACGCTGTAAGAGTTTGGGGGGATGTGCCTTTAGTTACGGAACCTTATGAAAGTGTTGGGCAAGAGTTTTTTACTTCTAAAACAAACAAAGAAGTAGTGCTGGATCAAATAGTAGAAGACTTGATTTTTGCCGTTGAGCATTGTAAAGAAAACCATTCGGGGGATAAGACACGGATTTTATTCACGCAAGGTGGCGCTAATGCATTATTAACTCATGTTTATATGTGGAGAAAGCAATACAATGAAGCCATTGAATCAGCTGAAAAAGTGTTGGATAATAGCTTGTATTCTTTAGTGCCTATAAGTGATTGGTCTAAGATATTCACTTCTGGGTATTCTAATGAAAGTATTTTTGAAGTTGGTTACAACGAAACTCAAACCAATGCATTACGAGTGCTTTACGCTTTAGGAGCAGATAGTGATTATTTTCCGAGTGCTTCATTTAGAGATGCCTTTGAAGATGGTGACCTGAGGAAAAATTTGATTTATGACCCAACAAATGCAAATCCGAAAAAAATATGGAAATTCTTTGGAGAAGGTTTTAGTGATGAAAGCCCAGAACCTTCGGGAAACAATATCGTTCTTTTACGTTTAGCAGACATCATGTTATTGAAGGCAGAAGCCCATAACCAATTAAACAATCCAGTCGAAGCTCTTAAGTTGTTGAATTTAATTAGAAAAAGAGCAGATATTCCTGAACTTAACGAAGCAGAGGCTATTATCTTATATGGCAGTATAGAAGCTGCGATTGCGCATGAACGCTTGATCGAACTATCCTTTGAAGGACATCGTTGGTTTGATTTAGTGAGAACAGGAAAAGCCATTAATGTTATGAATCCAATTAATGGATTGAGTGATGAGGCTAATCTTGTATGGCCGATACATGAGGATGCTTTAAATAGAAATCCTAATTTAGTACAAAACGCTTTTTATAAATAAAATGTGGTTAATAATTAAATCCAAAAAAAATGAAAAATTATAAAATAACCTCATATGCGAAAATCGGCGTTTTTTTCACACTCGCTTTTGGTCTGCTGATCAGTTGTGAAATTCAAGATGGATTTTCATATAAAGAATCAAACTCCAACAAGGATCTGGGCATTACGGCTTGGCAGTACATACAAAGTCATGACTCTTTAAATCTATTTCTGGAAGCTATAAAATTGACAAATACTCAGGATTTATATGAGGTCAGCACGGGTAAATCCTTTATAGCACCTAGCAACGCAGCATTCAAGGAATATCTTACAAATAACGCCTATCAAAGTTTATCGGAAGTGCCCGTTCCCATCTTGCGTAATGTGGTGAAGTACCACGTTGTTAATGCGTATGTGTCGTTTGACGATCCTAAACTGATGGAGAGAAACAATCCGAAACCTTATACCACTGAAAATGGTCAAACCATGTTTTTATCCCATAACTCTGGCTTTACAGGTATTATTAATGAAGGCACCAGTAAGCAGTGGGAAGTTGTAACATCAAATTTAAAAGCCCTCAACGGTGTAATACATGTGGTGTCGTCCGTTGTTTATTTTTCAGCACTTTCAACAAGTTCAAACACACCAGATCCAACAATTGTAAGAGATACCATATACCCAATAGCTGATACTTATGTAAATGGTGGTAGTAAATCAGGACAAAACTTTGGAGCAGATCCACTCATGAAACTGAAAAATGTAACTGGTGCTGGAGAATATGACCGGAAGTCTTTTTTAATGTACGATTTGAATGATTTTAAAAAGGAAGGTGTCATCGTAGATCTCACACTTGAAATTGCAGTAAGTTTTACCGCTGCAAAGGGTATTTCTTTAGATGTGTTTAATGTAAAAGATACATTATGGACAGAAATGGGATTAACCTTTGACAACGCCACCTTGCCAACAACTGCTCCAGTATCGAGCATCACTTCAAAAAAGATAAGCGCTTTTGAATTTGATATGATGGATTATTATAAGAGCCTAGATTATAAAGGTCGAATTTCCCTTATGATAGATCAAGAAGCTGGTAAAGATGAAACCGATGACTTACATACCAAGGAGAATACAAAAGGATTCAGTGGACCAATGCTAATTGCAAGAATGGCATCTGGAAATACCATCTTGAACTTAGAAAAAAATACGGGATTAACAGTTCTTAGCGGAGAAGCTTTTGCGTTTAATAAAGACGTGCTTCAAATTACAGGTTCTCCAGCTGGCGATGTGAATTTCATAATAAAAGAAGTACCACAATTTGGATGGTTAATTAGAGGTGCCAGTATTCTAAAAGTAGGAGATTCCTTTACTCAAGAAGATGTAGATGCCATGAACTTATTGTACATCAATAACGGTTCAGGATCGCAAGATAAAATTGTGGTTTCTGCGGAAGATAAGGCAGGAGCTAGTTTAGATGAGTTTGATATCCTGGTAACCATTCAATAAGTTGAGAAAGAGCGCTTTTTTATTTAAGCCGATTCTCAATATCTTTTTTTGGTTGACGGTCTTAACATTAGTATCGTGCTCAACTGAAGACGATACTAATGACGTTCCGCCAACCTTCACTACCAG
>JBDTKP010000152.1:0-11427 GCA_039935255.1 Gelidibacter sp.
TCCCTTCAACCAAGAAAAAAACGGTATTCGAAGTGCGTAACCAATGAAAATGAGCATGACCCCCCGGGTGGCACCCTTACGTAAACGCTGTTTATCACTCCCTTTGTCATGTGCTTTTAATAGTAAGTATAGGAAGACAAGTCCAGAAATCGTAAAAAACGTTGGTGCCGTAATACCTCTAAAATAAGACCACACCGTATAGGCTACATAAGAATCGTCTCGGTAAATAGGATTTAAAAGCGTGTCCACAAAATGCCCTTGTAACATCATTAAAATGGCAAATGCTCTAACAGCATCAATAAAATATAGTCGGTTTGCTTTCAATCAGATTTTGGCTAGTAAATGTAAATGTAATGTTAAAATCCAAAAATAATACCTTTTAAGATCAATCCTGATTTTTTATATGAGATTATTAAGGTTTATAACCCGAAAACTATATCTTTAAAATCGCTAATCAAAACTAAAACATGAATACGCTCGATTCGATCTTTCAATCCTATGCAGACTATGCTTGGGGTTTGCCATTATTGATATTATTAATTGGTGGTGGTTTATACCTATTGGTACGTTCACAATTTTTACCATTTAGATATTTTTTTCATGCTTTAAATGTTTTAAGAGGCAAGTATGACGATCCTGACGCTCCTGGAGAGATCACACACTTTCAAGCATTGTCCACAGCGTTGGCCTCAACTATTGGCATGGGTAATATTGCCGGGGTAGCCGTCGCCATTCATATTGGAGGCCCTGGAGCTATGTTCTGGATGTGGATGAGTGCTATTATTGGGATGTCCACAAAGTTCTTTACCTGTACCTTGGCTATTATGTTTCGAGGTAAGGATAGCAATGGCGATATTCAAGGCGGTCCAATGTATTTTATTATGGAAGGGCTAGGAAAATCTTGGAAACCATTAGCTGTCTTTTTTAGTATCTGTGGCTTGATTGGCGCTTTACCTGTTTTTAATGTCAATCAATTAAAACAAGCTATAAACTATATTTTATTGGAGCCCAATGGCATTGCCGTAACGAACACCTCAAATATCATAATTGGTATAGTGCTTGTAGCCATTACGGCGGTGGTAATTTTAGGAGGATTAGATCGAATTAGTAAAACGGCTTCAAAGCTGGTGCCGAGTATGGTTTTACTTTATTTTGTTCTGGTTATGATTATCCTCGCTATATATATAGAAGAAGTACCTAAATATCTTGCGTTAATGTTTACAGATGCTTTTGGGGCCAATAATTTTAAAGGCGATTCATTTCTTGGAGGAGCTATTGGTGGATTGATTTTGTTGGGAGTAAGAAGAGGCGCCTTTTCGAATGAAGCAGGTATTGGGACAGCTCCAATGGCCCATGGTGCTACAAAAACGAACGAACCAGTGCGCGAAGGTTTGGTAGCCATGTTGGGCCCCGCAATTGACACTTTAGTGGTCTGTACTTTAACAGCACTTGCCATTCTGGTTACCGGCGTTTGGGAAACCAGTGAAGTCAATGGTGTGAGTTTAACGGCAGCGGCATTTAATAATGCTATTCCAGTTTATGGTAATTATCTGTTATTGATCTGTATTGCTACTTTTAGTATTTCGTCATTGTTTACCTATTCTTATTATGGTACCAAATGCATGTCTTTTCTATTTGGAGCGCATAATAAACATTATTACAATTATTTTTACATAGCAAGCATTATCCTTGGTGCTGTGACCCCTTTAAGTATGATGCTGAATCTTATTGATGGAACTTTTGCTTTAATGGCGATACCTACAATGACGGCTACCATTATTTTAGCACCAAAAGTTGTTAAAGAAATTAAGGCTTATTCAAAGCGAATGAAATTATAAAGAAGATGTCACGAAGCTTTGGGAAGGAGTATAGTAACCATAGATAAATTGTTACTGTAAAAATTTATTAATACTTTTGAGAATAGCATCTTTTTATTATCCTATATTTTTATAACCCAAAAGTATAATTTTACATCACTACACTTAATAACAAATACATTATGAGTAATTACAGCATTAAAACCCTCGAAGAGTATTTCCAAGTCTATAGAAAATCGGTTCGTGAACCTGAAAATTTTTGGGCAGAAATAGCAGAAGAGCACTTTTTATGGCGTAAAAAATGGGATAAAGTCCTCACTTGGGATTTTAACAAACCAAATGTTAAATGGTTTGAAGGTGCAAAACTGAACATCACAGAGAATTGTCTGGACAGACATCTGCTCAATCGTGGCGACAAAACAGCGATTATTTTTGAGCCGAATAATCCTAATGAAGAATCACAGCATATCACTTATAAGCAACTTCATGAACGCGTCTGTAAAATGGCAAATGTGCTGAGGGACCAAGGCATTAAAAAAGGAGATCGCATTTGTGTCTATTTACCGATGATTCCGGAGTTGGCCGTAACTTTGTTGGCATGCGCTCGTATTGGTGCCATACACAATGTTGTTTTTGCAGGATTCTCTGCTAAAGCCATATCCACACGTATCATTGATAGCGATTGTAAAATGGTGATTACCGCAGATGGTTCTTTGAGAGCAGATAAAAGCCTCGATTTAAAAAGAATCGTAGATGAAGCGCTTCAAGATTGTGATTCTATTGAAAAAGTATTAGTGGTAAAACGCACCAATGGCGACGTGACCATGGTTGAAAACCGTGACGTATGGTTACAGCCATTAATGGATAACGCTTCCGCAGAATTTGAAGCAGAAATCATGGATGCTGAAGATCCTTTATTTATATTATATACCTCCGGATCAACAGGAATGCCGAAAGGTATGGTGCACACCGTTGCCGGCTACATGGTTTACACAGCTTATACGTTTAAAAATGTGTTCCAGTATAAGGAACCCGATGTGTTTTGGTGTACTGCTGATATTGGCTGGATTACTGGCCATAGCTATATCGTTTATGGGCCTTTGGCCAATGGTGCAACTACAGTAATGTTTGAAGGTGTACCACAATATCCAGATTTTAGTCGTTTTTGGAAAATCATTGAAAAACACAAAATCAATCAATTTTATACTGCACCAACAGCGATCCGTGCCTTAGCAAAGCAAAATCTTTCTTTTGTTGAAAATGTCGATCTGTCGTCTCTAAAAGTATTGGGATCTGTGGGAGAACCTATCAATGAAGAAGCCTGGCATTGGTACAATGATATTATCGGAAAAGGCAAAAACCCTATTGTGGATACGTGGTGGCAAACAGAAACAGGAGGCATCATGATTTCGCCCTTACCTTATGTTACACCAACAAAGCCTACTTATGCCACCTTGCCGTTTTTGGGGATTCAACCGGCCATAGTGAATGATACTGGCGAAGAATTAATAGGAAATCAGGTAGAAGGTCGCTTATGCATTAAATTTCCTTGGCCTGGGATGGCACGTACAATATGGAATAACCACCCACGATACGAAGAGACTTATTTTTCCACCTATAAAGGGATGTACTTTACAGGCGATGGCGCTTTGAGGGACGAAGTTGGGTATTATAGAATTACGGGACGTGTGGATGATGTCGTCATTGTTTCTGGACATAATTTAGGAACAGGGCCTTTGGAAGATGCCATTAATGAGCATCCAGCAGTTTCGGAAAGTGCTATTGTTGGATTTCCGCATGACATAAAAGGAAACGCACTTTATGGTTATGTCACTTTAAAAGAAACTGGTGAAAGCAGAGTCCATGAAAATCTGCGCAAAGAAATCAACCAATTGATATCTGAACGTATAGGACCAATTGCCAAATTGGATAAAATACAATTTACTGATGCATTGCCGAAAACTAGAAGTGGCAAAATTATGCGACGTATTCTTAGAAAAATTGCCGAAAACGACTTCTCAAATTTAGGTGACACCAGTACGTTACTCAATCCCGAAGTGGTTCAAAATATTATTGAGAATAAGCTTTAAAGCCAATTATGGGCACTATCGTTTCCATAGAAGATAAATTAAAGGAACGTATTAAGGAACTCACCTGTCTTTATAATGTGAGTTCCTTAATTGCCAATTGTAATATCTTTGATTTAGATCCTACCTTTAAAGCAATTGCAGCCAGTCTTAAGGAAGCTTTTCTTTACAGTAATGATGCTTTTGTAGAATTGAAACTTGGAGATGACGTGGTCCATGCCGGTGAAAGCTCAAAAGAACAGGCCTCTATTTTGGCGGCTATAAAGGTTTTTAATAGGCCCTATGGCTCCATAAAAATAGGCTACCCGAACTCAAAATATTGCGAGAATGTTTTTTTGGAGGAAGAAAAACAATTAATTCATTCTTTGGCTTTGGAAATTGGCAATTTGATTGAACGCAAACAAATTATCGATAAAGAAGAAGTGACCAAACGTCAGATGGAGCGTGCGGATCGATTGTCGATCTTAGGTGAAATAACCGCAGGGATTGCCCATGAACTCAATACTCCGCTGGCTAATATTCTAGGGTTTTCAGAATTGTTGAAAGAACGTTTTATCGATGAAGATGAGGCTCTACAAGATTTGGATAAAATAGTGCATAGTGCGATTTTCTCCAGAGAAGTGGTAAAGAAACTCATGTTTTTTTCCTGTGAGATGCCACAGCAAATGGAGCGCGTCAATATTGATCCTATCATTTCTGATGCTATCAACCTATTAATGCCGAGTTTCGGCAAGAAAAATATAAAATATCATTTAAATTTTAGCGAAGATATTATTTTCTTAAGAGTTGATGCCATTCAGCTTACCCAAGTGGTCTTCAATTTAGTAATCAATGCCATTTATTTTTCTCCAGAAAACGGTCATATTTCTATTGATGTTTATAACAAAGAAAGAGAGGTGGTTCTCATTATAAAAGATGAAGGCGAAGGCATTCCAATAGAAATTTCAGAATTTATATTTAACCCTTTTTATACTACAAAGTCTGCTGGGGAAGGTTCAGGTCTTGGATTAAGCGTCGTGCATGGCATTATAAAAAGTCATAAAGGAACCATAAAACATGAATCCAATCAACCAAAAGGTACAATTTTTACGCTCACATTTCCAAAAATATAAGTGATGCAGTTGGAACAAGAAAACATATTGATTGTTGATGATGATGTTCATATCTTGGAGCTTATCCAACGGCATTTACAATCTTTAAATTTCCATACGTATAAAGCGATTTCTGTAAAAGAAGCCATTGCCATTTTGCAGGATCAATCCATTGATTTGTTGATTACAGATCTTCAGATGCCTGGAGTGGACGGGCTGCAGTTAGTGAAGTATGTCTCTGAACATTTTCCTGAGATTCCAAAATTGGCCGTAACAGGTTACCCCTCTATCGATGGTGCCTTAAAAGCCATGAAGTCTGGTGCGATGGATTATTTAATAAAGCCATTTACGAAGGAAGAACTTAAGAATGCAGTTCAAAAATCTTTGTCATTACGACAAAATACAGCTCAAAAAATAAAAAAGAGTTTCTATGATAAACCTGTTTTTGGTGAACTAATTGGGCAATCTGAAGAAATGCTTAATGTCATAAATGTTATCGATAGGGTAAAGGATAATAAAGCGACCGTGTTTATTAAAGGTGAAAGTGGAACCGGAAAGGAATTGGTGGCGCGTGCCATTCATTATTCAGGTAAATTTGCTTCAGCTTCTTTTGTCGCGGTCAATTGTGGCGCCATTCCTGAAAGCCTATTGGAAGCGGAATTGTTTGGTTATACAAAAGGTGCTTTCACTGGTGCCAATGAGAACCGAAGTGGTTTCTTTCAAGCGGCAAATAAAGGCACTCTTTTTTTGGACGAAATAGGAAATGCCTCAATGGCAACACAATTGAGTTTGCTCCGAGTACTACAAGAAAAGGAGATCATGAGAGTCGGCTCTCAAAAAGTGGAAAAAATAGATGTTAGAGTGATCGCAGCCACCAATGTGGATTTAAGAGAGCTCATTAAAAACGGACGATTTAGAGAGGATTTGTATTACAGACTTACGGTGGTTCAAATAGAAGTACCGCGGCTAAGAGATCGAAAATCTGATATTGCGCTTTTGGTCGATAAGTTCCTTTTCAAATATGGTGTAGAATATAAAGACCGGATTGTCAAAATATCTGAGGAAGCTTTGGTGGCACTTGAGCGTTATGATTGGCCTGGAAATATTCGAGAACTCGAAAACAGCATCCAACGTGCTGTTATTATGTGCGATAAAAAAGTAGAAATAAGTAATTTGCCGCCACATTTAAAGTTTCACATTGATTTTCCGGAGCAGGAGAATTTGCTTTCTCTTAAAGAAGTGGAAAAACGACATATCCTTAAGGTTCTTGAAGCCACAAATAACAATAAAACCAAAGCAGCGGCAATTCTTCAAATCGACCGTAAAACGCTTCGTGAAAAAATAAAATAAACGCATCTTAACTGGGGAATAATGACGCAGTGGGTAAATTGTAATCACTACATCGATTTCGTGTCGACTTTTATTTTAGATTAATATGCTTATTTTCAGCTGATTAGATAGGTTTTGGTCGAGCACTGTTTTATCGGCATATCTATTGCTTTTATGAGATAGCTTGAAGCTTTAAATTATGTAGAATTGAAAAAACAGCTTATGCACCTCTTATGAAGATCATATATTACAGCTTGCACACTGTGGGTTTTTATCTGGTCTTGCAATGATTAGGAAGACCCTGAATATCACAATTTAGGATTTCAAGTAAAAATAACCATAGAAACCAATGGGTTTTCTGCTTCGAGCGGTACAAAGGTTTTCGCTTAAAATTAATACATATGGCAATAGCTGAAGTAGTAAACGAAGTACCCAAACAAGGCATGTTAGAAAATGTGATGCAGGAATTTAATGCTGCATCTGAGTTTATTCATTTAAACCCGAACATCAAGAGAATTTTGTCGGTCCCCAATAATGAACTTATTATCCATTTCCCTGTACGCATGGACAATGGCGAAATCGAAATCTTTAAAGGGTATCGTGTACAGCACAATAATGCACTTGGCCCTTATAAAGGCGGTTTGCGCTATCATCCTACCATTGATATTGATTCTGTAAAAGCCTTAGCGATGTGGATGACCTGGAAAACATCCTTGGCTGGATTACCTTACGGTGGTGCTAAAGGAGGTATTCAAATGGATCCTAAAAAATATTCTCTGGCTGAATTAGAACGTATCACCAGACGTTTTACTTATGCCTTAGGCGATAATATAGGGCCAGAGCATGATATTGCTGCTCCAGACGTTAATACTAACGCTCAAACTATGGCTTGGATTGCTGATACATATCTGTCTACAAAAGCACCCTCTGAACGTTCTAAAAATATGCATATTGTTACGGGAAAACCAGTAGGTTCTGGAGGCCTGGAAGGACGGGATAGAGCGACAGGATACGGTGTGTTCTTGACGATTAAGTGTTGGGCTGAAAATAAAAAAGTTGATTTAAAAGATAAAACTTTCATTGTTCAAGGATTTGGAAATGTAGGCTATTGGGCATCTCATTTCTTACAGCAAGTGGGCGCAAAATTGATTGCTGTACAAGATGCATTTGGAACGATAGGCAATCCTAACGGATTAGAAGTTGAAGCCTTACTGGCCTACACAACTTCTAATGATGGCAGTGTTGTAGGTTTTCCAGGGTCGTTAGAAGTTGCTAAAGACGATTTTTTCGGGTTGAATTGTGATATGTGTATTCCTGCAGCTTTGGGCAACCAAATTACGGCGGATCGTGCAACTCAAATCAAAGCCTTTTTGATAGCCGAAGGTGCCAATGGGCCAACGTCATTTGATGCAGAAAAGATTTTGAATAAACGAGGCATCGACATCATTCCAGATATTCTTTGTAATTCTGGTGGTGTTATCGGTAGTTATTTTGAATGGCTGCAAAACCGGAACGGAGAATTGTGGGGCCTTGATGAAATCATGATAAAAATTGAAAAGAGAATTACCGAGGTTTTTAAAAAAGTATATCAAACGTCACTAGATAAACACATAGATTTACGTTTAGCAGCCTATGTAATTGCCATTGAACGCATAGAAACAGCATATATACAACGAGGTGTTTTTCCTTAACCCCAACGAAATGATCCATCATGAAGTACGGTAAATTAATATTAGAAAAGAAAGAGTATGTGATGATAAAACGTTTGTTAAATCTCACTAATGATTATAAAGACTCAATACAAAAAATAGCGTTGACCAAATTTGCAAAAGAAATCGAAAGTGCTGAGATCTTGGATGATGACAAAATACCGGATGACGTTGTAAGAATCAATTCAGAAATTACAATTGCCACAAAAGATGGTTGGCAGTACACTTTCCTAGTCGTTTTACCTGCTGAAAGTAATAATTCTCAAAAAAAAATTTCATTGTTAGTTCCAATGGGAGCCGCGGTTTTGGGATATGCTAAAGATGACTGTATTAGTTGGACTTTTCCTGGTGGAGATAAAGACATTATCATTTTAGAAGTGAAACAAAATAATATAATAAAATTAAATATTGCATAATGAAAGCATTACTCAATTACGGAAATGAAACAGATGACGAAATCGTCAAAAGACAAATGCATCGCGGGCTTCATACATGGATCTCGCATTTGGAAGCTATCACTAAGGAAGCGGACCAATTAGCACAGATTGTCTCCAATAAAATTGAAGATAAAAAACTGCATGAAGTTTTGTTGGATAATATGAACGAAAACATAAATCTCTTAAATGAATTTTACACCTATCGGAACATAATGAACAATGTTAGAGAATGTGACGAACTGGAATGTGATCAATTTTATATGATACAACATGATCAGGTATTTGAAAAATATATGGAATGCGTAACAAAGTATCGCTCAATAAAGAATAAGGTGTATCAAAACCTGCTCCTTTAGTTTTTTGATCAGTCAAGTGCTGTTTTTATTTCTTCGGACATGAAACTATAGTTAAAACCAACTATGGTTTTCTTTGTTTAAGGAAATCTTAAAAAATAGCTTCCAAGATAATTTTCGTATAATTAAATAGTATCTTTAGCATTATATAACTTTATAAAATTAAAATAATTCCCTTTAAATGGAGATCAAATTAGCAGTACTAATAGATGGCGATAATATTCCTTCAGCCCATGTAAAAGAGATGATGGAAGAAATTGCCAAATATGGAAACCCCACAATTAAGCGTATTTATGGTGATTGGACCAAGCCTCATCTTTCTAAATGGAAGAATTTATTATTGGAAAATGCGATTACGCCAATCCAACAATATGGCTATACAGTTGGTAAAAATGCAACAGATTCTGCCATGATTATCGATGCGATGGATGTGCTTTATTCAGGGAAAGTTGATGGTTTCTGTTTAGTTTCCAGTGATAGCGATTTTACACGTTTGGCGACACGTTTGCGTGAAGCAGGAATGAAAGTGTACGGAATTGGAGAGAAAAAAACACCAAATCCATTTATTGTAGCCTGTGACAAGTTTATTTATATTGAGATCCTTAAGAATCAAGGTGAAGAAGAAGTTAACGCTTCCAGTGAAATATCTAAATCGAGTAAGAGCGATATTGATAAAATATCCTCTAAAGACATCAAATTTATTTCCGCTACTATTGATGATGTTGCGGATGATGATGGCTGGGCATTTTTAGGAGATGTGGGTGGCATGTTGCAAAAGAAACAGCCTAATTTTGATTCTCGTAACTTTGGATTCCAAAAATTGACGCCTTTAATAAAATCCATTAATGAATTTGAAATTGAGCGTCGCGAAGACTCGAAAGGGCATAATAAGCTCATTTATGTCAGAATTAAAGAGAACCAGCCAAAACCTAAATCAAAACCAAAACCAAAGAAACAATCAAGTGGCAACAAGAAGTTGATTGCAAAATTATAGTGAAGGATACGCTTTCAGTTTTTAGTTTAGATAGTCACGCTTGCGAGTGCTTTAGAGCTAATATTTATAATTTGTAATTAATGGTAAGATTTGTGTTTCACATGATAAGATTACGTCTTGACAAAAGCTGAACATCTTCAATATATAAGGCAGTTTTTTTACGTGGGCGTTTGGTTGCCCGAAAAAGGCAACCACCGCGCTCTCGCCCCTCACTTTTTGGTCCGCTCTTCGGCGTTCCAAAAGAGTTCAAGCAAAGGGCTCCATCGCTCACGCGGCTTCGTTAAGAGTCGAAGTTTTATAGCATTTTGATATAAATGTCGGGTTTCTGAAAATATAATGCGAACTGCTTTTAGCAAGAATGACAGCCTCACTAAGTCTTACCCCAATATAATACCTTCTTTAATTATAAAAAATCAAGGTTAACCGCCTGAATGGAAGTGCAGGTCAGTTGTCATTCTTTAGTTTACGCGGTGATAAATATAATAACCTCTTCTACATATAATAATGAATTTTTTTTGGCGTTTGTTTGCCCGAAATGTCGACCAATGCGCTCTCGCCCTCACTTTTTGGACCGCTTTTCGACGTTCCAAAAGAGTTCAAACAAAGGGCTCCATCGCTAATGCAGCCCCGATATGAAGCGAAGTTTTATAGCTTTTCAATTTAACTTTCAGATTTCTCAAAAATATAAAGTGAACCGCTTTTAATTTATAGTGTCTATTTCTAAGTCCTACTATAATAACATATCATCTATAATCAACTAAAATCGGCGTCACCCGCCTGAATGGATGGGCAGGTCAGCATTCCATTTGATTGAAAATTAATTCAGTTTCCAATTAAGAGTGTAATGTGCTAATTGCACTCACACCAAGTGAAATTGTTAATTTTCAATCGATAAAATCACAAAGGAATATTCCCGTGTTTTCGTTTTGGGCTATCCACTTTTTTATCTTTCAACATAGCGAAAGCTTTGATCAATTTGCGTCGGGTATCTTTTGGAAGAATGACTTCATCAATAAATCCACGTTCGGCAGCACTGTACGGATTTGCAAAAAGATTAGCGTATTCTGCTTCTTTTTCTTTCCACTTCGCTTCTTTATCCTCCGCATCAGTGATTTCCTTTTTAAAGATGATTTCTGCGGCTCCTTTAGCACCCATTACTGCAATTTCAGCACTTGGCCAGGCAAAATTCATATCCGCACCAATGTGTTTAGAATTCATGACATCATAAGCACCGCCATAGGCTTTTCTGGTAATAACTGTCACACGTGGCACGGTCGCCTCACTAAAAGCATAGAGCAGCTTGGCGCCATGAACAATAATGCCGCGCCATTCTTGATCAGTTCCTGGTAAAAACCCTGGAACATCTTCCAGTACCAATAACGGAATGTTGAAACAATCGCAAAAACGTACAAATCGTGCGGCTTTTTTTGCACTGTTGACATCTAAAACACCGGCTAAATACATCGGTTGATTGGCAACAATGCCAATACTTCTGCCTCCTAATCGCGCAAAACCTACTATGATGTTCTCTGCATAATCTTTATGGATTTCATAAAACGAATCCGTGTCAATAATGCCATTAATCACACTATGCATGTCATAAGGTTTGT
>JBDTKP010000153.1:0-8799 GCA_039935255.1 Gelidibacter sp.
AGCATTGAGACCTTCTGGGGAAATAAAAAATACGCGCTTACTTTAGGTATTAAATCAGCAACACATAACCATTTATTATTTACTGACGCCGATTGCAAACCGTCTTCCAACGAATGGATCAGTGAGATGATTGGTTGTTTTTCTGAAGACCACCAAATCATTCTAGGGTATGGCGCTTATGCTAAAGTCAAGAATTCTTTTTTAAATAAACTGATCCGTTTTGAAACCTTAATGACTGCCATTCAATACTTTTCGTATTGTAAATTAGGTCAACCCTATATGGGTGTTGGTAGAAACTTGGCCTATACTAAAGATTTGTTTTTTGAAGCCCGCGGTTTCATGGATCATATGCATATAAAATCTGGTGATGATGATCTTTTTGTGAATCAAATCGCCTCGGCAAAAAACACCATCATTTGTTTATCCAAAAACAGTTTCACAGAGTCTCTTCCAAAAAAATCATATAGTGATTGGATGGTACAAAAGCGTCGACATATAACTACAGCAACGCATTATAAACAAAAACATAAGGTGATGTTATCCTTATTTTTTATTACTCAATTCTTGTTTTTATTATTAAGTATTGTCCTCATTGGCACTCTATTTTATTGGAAAATACTACTTGGATTAATAGCTCTTAGATATATAGCGATGTTTATCTCTTTGACTTCAGCAGCGAAAAAATTAGAAGAAAAAGATCTTATACCTTTCCTTCCTTTTCTTGATATGTTTTTAATTGTAGTGCAATTTTCTATCTTTATAAAGAATACCATTTCAAAACCCACTCATTGGAAATAAATAAAATCATCAAAAGCGCGAAAAAAAATGAACAATCTGCATTTAATGCGTTGTTAGATTTTTTCTGGAATGATGTTTATGGTTTTCAATTGAAGCGTACGGAAAATGAAAATGACGCTGAGGATATAACCATTCAAACATTTTCAAAGGCTTTCGATAAGATCGACACTTACAACGAGGATTATGAGTTTAAAACGTGGTTGATTACGATTTCTAAAAACATTCATATTGATTTATTAAGAAAAAGAAAATCCTCCATTCAAAAGTCAAGGCATAATGATCCTGATGATTTTCATAATATTGTTGATGAATCCCCTTCTCCTGAAGACAAACTCATTACAGAGCAAAACTTGGCCAAACTACTTCGCGACATTAAAAAGTTAAAGCCACATTATCAAGAAGTTATTAATCTGAGGTATTTTCAGGAATTAACGTATAAAGAAATTTCTGAAGAACTCAACGAACCGATCAATAATGTCAAGGTTAAACTTTTGAGAGCAAAAAAATTACTGGCAGAGATAATTACTAAATAGTAATGCGAATCAGCTTAAAAAAAATAGAACCCGGTTTATTATTTGCCGGTGCTGCTATTGGTGTCTCACATTTAGTACAATCTACCAGAGCTTGAGCTGATTTTGGCTATGGCTTTATTTGGGCTTTACTTCTGTTTCATATCTTCAAACATCCATTTTTTATATTTGGCCTACTGATACGCTTTAGCAATTGGCGAAAGCTTATTAGATGGTTATAAAAGATTAGGAAAAGGCGTGCTAATCCTCTATTTCATCATCACATTTACGACAATGTTTACCATCCAAACTGCAGCAACTATTGTAACTGCAGGAATTGCCTCTTGTCTTTTTGGTGATTTCATTTCCACAGAATTATGGACCATTATCATGCTCTTTATTTGCGCGCTCAATCTAATTAAAGGAAAATATAGATTGCTTGATCAATTAATGAGAGTCATCGTCATAACACTAACTATTAGTATGGTAGTCGCTGTGTTTCTTGCGCTAAACGCAAATGATCAGCCTCCTTCATTTACAGAAACACTTCCAAAAACGCTATTGAAATTGGCTTTTAATTGCTTTTATGGGTTGGATGCCAGCACCTTTGGATATTCCGGCATGGCAATCACTCTAGGCACTCGAAAAACAAAAAGTCAATAAAGACTACGGCGTTAAATCATCACAATTTGATTTTAATATAGGCTATGTAGCAACAATAATTATCGGTCTTGGGTTTATTGCACTAAGTGTTTTAGTCATGTTTCAAAGTGGAGACACATTTAGTGTAAAACCTGATGAATTTTCAAATCAGTTCACTTCAATGTATACTAAATGCTTAGGCAACTGGTCCAATCTTATCATTGGGATCGACGCCTTTACGACGATGTTCAGCACTACACTCACCACTTTGGATGCCTCACCAAGAAACATGGCAAGAACCACAGAATCATTCTATGGAAGTTTTTCAAAGCATAATTATTTATTGTGGATGATTGTTTTAATTGCAGGAACCGTTTCAATTTTTTTATTTTTAGGGTCGGAAATGGGCTTATTAATTCAAGTTGCTACTATAATTTCATTCTTGACGGCAACGTTTTATGCTATCCTTAATTATAAGCTCATCATCAGTAAACACACCTGACGAATGGCGGCCATCTGTAAAAATGCATATCCTAAGTTGGTTAGGAATTCTATTTTTAATAGGATTTAGCATTTGGTATCTCACCACACTATAATATATTTTTACAATTTTACTTTGTATCTTTGTGATTGAAAATCTTCAATTGAATGAGTACAGAAATTATTTCAAAAGTAATTCCCGAACGTCAACCAAAACCAAAATGGTTAAGGGTAAAATTGCCAACAGGTAAAAAATACACAGAACTTAGAGGCTTGGTCGACAAATATAAATTGAACACCATTTGCACTTCTGGAAGCTGTCCAAACATGGGAGAATGTTGGGGAGAAGGCACAGCAACCTTCATGATCTTAGGGAATATTTGTACGCGTTCTTGCGGGTTTTGTGGAGTAAAAACTGGACGTCCTGAAACCTTAGATTGGGATGAACCAGAAAAAGTAGCACGTTCAATAAAAATCATGGATATCAAGCATGCGGTTTTAACCAGTGTTGATAGAGATGACTTGAAGGATATGGGAAGTATTATGTGGTCAGAAACGATCAAAGCCGTACGACGCATGAATCCTGAAATCACACTAGAAACACTTATCCCAGATTTTCAAGGCATCGAACAACATATTGATAGAATTGTTGATGTTGCCCCAGAAGTGGTATCCCATAATATTGAAACCGTTAGAAGATTGACACGAGAAGTTAGAATTCAAGCAAAATATGATCGCAGTTTAGGAGTTCTTAAATATTTGAAATCCCAAGGACAACGTCGCACAAAATCTGGCATCATGCTCGGTCTCGGAGAAACCCGTGACGAAGTTATTGAGACGCTTCACGATTTAAGAGCAAATGATGTTGATGTCGTCACTATTGGACAATACTTGCAACCAAGTAAAAAGCATTTGCCTGTAAAACAATTTATTCTTCCCGATCAATTTAAAGAATATGAAACTATAGGTTTAGAGCTCGGCTTCAGGCATGTTGAAAGTAGTGCTTTGGTAAGATCTTCCTACAAAGCTCAAAACACATCCATTAATGATCAGGGTTGCTATTAATGGATTCGGACGGATTGGTCGTACAGTATTTCGACTTATTCAAGAACGCAAAGACATTCAGGTGGTCGCTATAAATGATTTGGCAGATGCCAGAACTTTGAGTCATTTGTTAAAATACGACAGTATCCATGGCGTCTTAAAAAACAACATCTCTTTTGACGGGAATGATATAATTTTAGACGATCAAAAGATTCCTTTATTGAACCACAAACAGATTGATGCTATTGATTGGACACCTTACAATGTTGATTTTGTCATTGAATGTACAGGAAAGTTTAAAGCTATTGAAGACCTAGAGAAACATATTAAGAATGGTGCAAAAAAAGTTATTTTATCTGTTCCTCCCTTAGATGATTCCATAAAAACGATCGTGCTCGGCGTGAACGATAATATCTTAACTGGCAACGAGACCATTATCTCAAATGCCTCTTGTACTACAAATAACGCGGCGCCTATGATTGCTGTCATCGATGATCTCTGTGGTATCAAACAAGCCTACATTACAACTGTGCATTCTTATACAACCGACCAAAGTTTACACGACCAACCCCATAAAGACTTAAGACGTGCAAGAGCCGCAGGGCAATCGATTGTACCGACTACCACTGGTGCGGCAAAGGCACTGACCAAGATTTTTCCTAAATTAAATGATGTCATCGGTGGTTGTGGCATTCGGGTTCCTGTTCCCAATGGTTCTTTAACCGATATTACTATTAATGTTGAGAAAACAGTGTCCATTGAAGATATCAACATGGCCTTTAAAAATGCTTCAGAAACACATTTGAAAGGTATTCTTGAATACACTGAAGATCCTATTGTATCGATAGATATTGTCGGCAATCCACACTCCTGTATTTTTGATTCTCAAATGACTTCAGTCATTGGAAACATGATCAAAATAATTGGTTGGTACGATAATGAAACTGGATACTCTAGTAGGATTATAGATTTAATCGGCAATTTGTCGAAGAAATAAGTGCTTTTATCGAATAAACAATTATATTTGTTTTCATAAAGTGACCAAAAATGTCCCAAAGAAATTACTATATAGTTGCTTTTTTTGTTTTCCTCTCTTCAGTCCTGTTTTCTCAAAGCGGAACTAACCAGGATATTGATATTCTGAAGATGCGCATTCAAAATTACATTACCCAATCTAATTTTGAAACGGAACGTGGTGAGTATTACAATGCCAAAGACAATCTCAGAAAGGCCTTATCCATTGCCAACCAAATTGGTGATAAAAAAAGTCAAGGCAGTATACATACCAAAATTGCAAAGGTTCAGTTTATAGTTGAAGAGCCAGAAAACGCTCTGGTTTCCTTAACCAAAGCAGCTGATTTACAAAGGGAAATCAATGATTACGCTAATCTAGCCATTACCTACAATGTTCAAGGCGTCTTACATGCTAGTAAAAAGGAGTATCAAACTGCCTTGGATTACTTTAATTCTGCGAAAACCAAATTTCAAGAAGAGGGACTTGAAAGGCTCATTGCTGAAGTCAATTTAAACGAAGCCAAAGTTTATATTGAATTGGAAGATTATAAAACAGCCAAGTCAATTCTCGAAAAGACCATAATTTTAGCCAAAAAATATAATCAACCTGGTATTTTAAGCAGTGCCTACATTAATAGTGGGAAAGTCCTTCAGAAATTACACAATTCGAACTTGGCTATTTCTATGACACAACTAGGATTGGAACTGGCCGAAAGCAATAATATACCAGAATATATCAACGACAGCTACTTAACCTTTAGTGAGATTTATCAGGAAAATGAAGATTACAAACTCTCCAATCATTATTTAAGAAAACACATCAGTTTATCAGACTCAATATTAAATATAAAGCGTGAAAATTTATCACCAGAAAGAAAATCACAATTTATAACGGAATATAAAGATTCTGAGTTTAAGCAAATGGAAGTAAAACTTGAAGAAGCAGATGCTTCAAATAACTTAACAAGAATTACCACCATTTTAAGTATAGCATTAATTACAATTCTATCCTTATTGACTTTATCACTCTACAAAAACAACAATATCAGATTAAAAACCAATAATATGCTTCATAAAAAAAATGATGAGCTAATTATTGCAAAGGAAAAAGCGGAACTCGCGTCGAAATCTAAAGCTAACTTTTTATCAACAGTAACCCACGAACTCAGAACGCCATTATATGCCGTTACTGGTTTAACCAACATGCTTTTAGACGAAGAGCCTAAACCTGACCAGTTACCACATCTGAAATCCTTGAAATTCTCAGGAGATTATTTATTGACATTTATTAATGATATTTTACAAATCAATAAAATCGAAGCCAATAAAGTTGAATTGGATCCAGAAGTGTTCAATCTTCAAAAAAAGGTGGAGAATGTGATTTGTGCATTAAGCAATTCAGCCTTCGATAATAACACAAAACTCCATTATGAATACGATAAGAACCTGCCAGCGACGTTTTTGGCAGACCAATTGAAGATTTCTCAAATTTTGATTAACCTGATCGGAAATGCCATTAAGTTTACTAAAGATGGGGATATCTGGGTGAGATTGACCAAACTTAATCATACAGCCGACAACTATATGGTCAGATTTGAAATACAAGATAACGGTATTGGAATCACCAAAGAGAAACAAGAAAACATGTTTGAAAGCTTCTCGCAAGGTTCTATTCAAATTAATAGAAAATATGGGGGAACGGGACTTGGACTTTCTATTGTAAAAGGGCTTATTGACATTTTACATGGAAGAATTTATCTAAAAAGCGAACTCGGAAAAGGATCTTCCTTCTTCTTTGAAATACCGTTAACCTATGCACCGGAACCTGTAATTGACGAGAAACCGAAAGCTCTTAATAAAATCAACACATTGGATCTGACAAATATCAAAATTTTGGTGGTTGAAGACAACAAGATCAACCAAATGATAACCCGTAAGATTTTAAACAAAATGAATCTTTATTGTGATGTTGTCGAAAATGGGGAAGATGCTGTGGAACGCGTTAAACAAGAACAGTATGATGTGGTCTTAATGGACATCCACATGCCTGGCATAAGTGGACTTGAAGCCACGAAGATCATCAGAACCTTTGATAAGAAACTTACTATTTTTGCTCTTACTGCCGTAACTATAGAAGATAAAATGCATGAATTTGATGAAGCAGGATTTGATGATATTATCTCTAAGCCTTTTAAGCAGGAAGATTTCGAAAAGAAACTCTATAATGTCCTAAAAAAGAATTTAAAATCAACAACGTCTATTTAACAAAACTTCTCACTAAAGCATCAAATTCTGATTGCCTGTCAATTTTCATTTCAATAGGCAGATAATAAACAGCATCATCGATCTTAAAATGAGGCTCTAAACGCATCATATCTTTTTCTGTAGTAACAATTAATGGTTTCTGTTTTAAATCTTTAAGCTCATTTTCACTAAAATCGTGGTGATCCTTAAATTTTAAATGCTCAAACTGTAATTCCAGCGATTTTAAATACGCAACTAATGGTTTTGGATCAGCGATTCCGGTCACCAAAGTAAACGGTCGGTTTTTAAGACTTTCCAAATCAATATGATCCTTATTACTTCTTATGAATTTGGAATAGCCAATATGGCCAAAAAACACCTCTTGATGCTCTAAAGGATTTAGTTTTCCCCTAATCTTATTTTTATTCTCCTCAGAGAGTTTTTCGGGACATTTAGTCACCACAATAATATCAGCGCGTATTGCCCCTCCCCTTGGCTCTCTTAAATCCCCTGTTGGCAGTAAGATATCATCGGTATAAAGGTGGTCAAATGAGGTCAATAAAACATGAAAGCCTGCTGTTACTTTTCTGTGTTGAAACGCATCATCGAGCAAGATCACTTCAGGAGGATTTGGCAAAGCCGTTAGTTTAGAAATACCATGAACTCTATCCCCATCCACACTCACAACAATATCCTGAAATTTTTGATAAAACTGAAAAGGTTCATCGCCTATAGTATTTGCAGTGGCATTTTTATCCGCAATAACAAACCCCTTTGTCTGTCTTTTATAACCTCTACTGAGTGTCGCAATCTGACGGTCATCTTTTAATAAACGGATCAGGTATTCAATCATTGGCGTTTTACCAGTGCCACCAACACTTAAATTTCCGACACATATCACGGGAAAATTATAAGAAGTTGATTTCTTTATTCCCAAATCATATAATTTATTTCGCAACCAGGTCACCAAATAATAAACTGGAACAATGGGAAAAAGCAAATACCTTATAAATTTCATCATGAGGATCAGTATATAGCAAATAGAATACTGCTAATTATTTTCTATAAATCAATGGATTTTGGACAGTTTATCTTTCAACGCGCATATCTTCAGGCATATTCACTTCCCCACAACCATCTACCAATATGTGACCGTCTTCATTGACCACCCTCATGGCTACTTTAAAGTCTTCCCATTCAATTCCTTTAACAATTACATACCCCGTTTTAGAATTAAACGCATGCAGTTCAAATCCTTTAGGCGGATAATCTTGTGCATCAAATAAAGGATCAGCTAATAACCCAATTCTTGGATTTTCTTCCCAGGCCAAAATCACAATATTCTCTAATTCTGCTTTTAATTTTTCGGTGGCAAGTGATGAGTTTCTTGCAAATTCGAGAATTTCAAGTTGATCAATACTTTCAATATAAGAATTAATAAAATCGAGGGCGGCTTGATAGTTCTCATCTTCAGACGATGCTTCACTCTCCAAAGGTTCGTATAAATCAGTATTTGGAAGTTCTAAATCCGACACTTCCACTTCAGAAGGTTTTTTATTTTCAGACTGACAGGCTGATAAACTTATAGAAAAAAAGAGGATAAGTATGTATTTCATAATAATCAAAGGACTTGTTAACTACGAAAATATAATAATTTATCTTTGTGAAGAACCTAAAAACTAAAAATAATATGATAATCCAGGATGTCATCAATTATCTCGAAGAATTGGCGCCTTTAGCTTATGCGGAAGATTTTGACAATGTTGGCTTGTTGGTTGGCAATAAAAAGAATCAACTTCAGGGAGTTTTGGTAACCTTAGACACCTTAGAAAGCATTGTGGACGAAGCCATTGAAAAAAAATGCAATTTGATTGTGAGTTTCCACCCCATCATTTTTAAAGGATTAAAAAAACTTAATGGCTCCAATTATGTAGAGCGCGTCGTCCTTAAAGCCATTAAACATGACATTGCCATTTACGCTATTCATACGGCATTGGACAATTGCTTACAAGGCGTCAATGACATTATTTGCAACACTCTAGGTATAGGAAACAAAAAAATACTTTTA
>JBDTKP010000154.1:0-9175 GCA_039935255.1 Gelidibacter sp.
GAACATTAATTGTCAAAAATCAAATTGATTATGGTAAAAACAGGCCTGTAGGTTTTGACCGATCTCAATTGATCCAAATTCCTACATCGAGTCAAGATTTTTTAGGCAAGTATGACTTAATGCGAAACCAATTTTTAGGTACAGACGCTGTAACTAAAATGGGGTGGGGAACCAATCCGGTGACTAGTATTTGGAATTATTCTTCTGGTTATGATTGGGAAGGTAAACCTGCTGACTTTCAAGAGAGTTTTGGTCAAATGGGCGTTTCTTTTGATTATATCGATGCTGTCGGAATGAAAATAATTGAAGGTCGCACATTTTCACGAGACTTTGCGACCGATTCTAATGCGGTGATTTTAAACAAAGCTGCTGTGGAATATATGGGGATACAGAATCCTATTGGGAAATATATGCGTGTCAGTGCTGCAAATCCTAATAATTTACCAAAACAGATTGTGGGTGTGGTGGAAGATGTCATCAATGAGTCGGCCTACGAACCAGTTTCACCACAAATTTATGAGCTTGGGCATGGTACGGGTGGTTTCTATTATTTGAAGCTGAATCCAGAAAAAAGCACCAGTAAAAATCTAGCAGCAATTGAAAAGATATTCAAAACTAATTTTCCCAACCTCCCTTTTAGATATGATTTTGTAGATGAAGCGTACGCTCAGACTTTTGCTGCCGAAGAACGTATGGCAAGCCTTGCTGGGATATTTACAATCTTGGCTATCGTGATCAGTTGTCTCGGTCTATTTGGCTTGGCTGCATTTGTGGCTGAACAGCGAACTAAAGAAATTGGGATACGGAAAATTCTTGGGGCGAGTGTCACCAATTTGTGGGTCATGCTTTCGAAAGATTTTGTGGTTTTGATTCTGCTCGCATTTCTTATCGCAACGCCACTCGCTTATTATTTTATGAGTGTTTGGATCTTGAAGTTTTCTTATAGAACAGAGATATCAGCTCAAATATTTTTGATTGCAGGGTTTGGTGTATTGCTATTGACCATGATTACGGTGAGTTTTCAGGCGATAAAAGCGGCTGTAGCAAATCCGGTGAAAAGTTTACGGACGGAGTGAAAAAAAAGTAAAACCAGAACCAAAAAGTTATGACACGAATCGTTATCCATTTAACCACATTTATTGTACTGTTTATTGAAACGACTTTTTCTAAAGATACAAGAGCAGTGAGCCATTTTAATGAAGTGATTGTAGTTTCGCAGATACAATTGAATTTGGTTGAAGGTGCTATTGTAAATGTAATTATTGAAAGCAAGACGGCAAAAGAATGAAAACTGAGATTTGAATATAGATGAAGTTAAGCATAAGACCTCACAGGTTTTGGAAACCGGTGAGGTCTGTAAAAAGGCTTCAATTATAATGCTAGTAGTGGCCTTTTTAACCATAAGTTTTAAAAGTATAAAAGCGGACATTGCAAATCCTGTAAAAAAATTAAGAACAGAATAAATAATAATTAAATAATAGACGCTATGTTATTAGAACTAAACAACATCTTCAAATGGGTAAACCAAGGCGGAAAACGTATTTTTTTGCTCAGTGATATTAATCTTAAAGTTGAAGAAGGAGAATTCAATTTTTTGGGCGAATCTGTCCATAGCATGAAAGAAAAGAACCGTTCAAAACTTTATAAAGAATACATCGGATTTGTATTTCAGGCGTACCATCTTATTGATGAACTTACGGTATATGAAAACATTGAAACACCGTTACTTTATAAAAACATAAAATCTTCTGAACGCAAAGCTTTGGTGGCCGATATGCTGGACCGATTTAATATGGTGGGCAAAAAAGATCTTTTTCCTAGTCAACTCAGCGGTGGCCAACAGCAATTAGTGGGCGTTGCCCGTGCCTTGATTGCTAAGCCAAAGCTTATTCTGGCCGATGAACCGACAGGAAATCTCAACTCAAAACAGAGTGAGGAAATAATGCAACTCTTTAAAGAACTTAACCAAGAAGGCGTTACAATAATTCAAGCTACCCATTCTGAAACCAATGCCGCTTATGGGTCGCGTGTTTTACATCTTTTGGATGGAAGACGGGATCATCAACAATAGACAACCATTCATCAATCACAACTATTATGACTTTTAAAATTTCCATAACACTGTATTTGGCAGCAACAATAATGCTATTTGCACAAACAGAACAAAGAACGGCAATCACGCTTGAAGAGTGTATCAGCTTGGCCTTAGAAAATAATTTAGATCTTAAAGCTACAAATCTTACTAAAGAAACCTGGGCTGTGAATTTCAAACAAAATAAAAATGCGCTTTTACCCAGTGTCAACGGATCATATAATTTAGGGGTTGCAAATGGCCGAAGTATTGATCCTTTTACTAATGGTATTGTGAATCAGGAGCTCACTTTTTCTAATGCTGCCCTCGGCATTGATTTTGTAGCTTTTAATGGATTCAAACTTATAAACCGATGGAAACAGGCCAAATTGAACTTGAAATCTGCCGAAATGGACATGGAAGCCGGTAAGCAATCGTTGATCTTAAATGTAACCTTGACCTACTTACGAGTTTTGAATGCCCAGGATTTAATTAAACTTGCTGAATCGAGATTGAAAACCACACAAAGCCAATTGGACAGATTGAGAAGTCTCTATGAAGAGGAAACTGGAAATCCGTCGGAATACCATGATCTTCATGGTCAGTTAGCTTTGGATGCCTCTAGTATTGCAGAAAGTAAAAACAACTATGAAAATGAACTTATAAATCTTAATGCTCTTGTCAATACAGAGGAGACCGTTACCGTGGCTCGTTTGAATATAGAACTGGATTCTCAAATGTATAGTTATACGGCTGATGATGTTTACAAACAAGCACTTCAAGTTTTTCCTACTATTAAAGCGCGCGATTTAAGTTTAGAAGCCGCTGAAAAATCAATAGCTGTGGCACGATCGCAATATGTGCCAGAAATAAGTCTATTTGCCAATTTGAATACCAATTATTCCAGCGCTGCGAGACTTTTTAAAGAATCGGGGACAAGGATTGTTGAAACAGTTGATTTTGTAACCTTAAATAATCAGGACTACTCCGTTTTTGCACCACAGACCAATTTTAAAAGTGAGAACATCCCATACCGCGATCAATTTGACAATAACCTGAACTCCTCCATTGGGGTTTCGATGAGCATCCCTATTTTTAATGGCTTTAGGGCTAAAAACAACGTAGCTCTCGAAAAAATTAAAAAAGAGGAAGCCGAAACGGCCTTAGCACAGATAAAACTAGATCTTATACGATCAATTAAGCAATCCTACAACGCGATGGTAACAGCTTTTGAAAGGTGTAAATTGATGCAAGACCAAGTGGATGCTTTCCAAGAGTCATTCCGTATTAATGAGATTCGTTTCAATAATGGTGTTTCTAATAGTGTGGAGTATATCATCAGCAAAAATAACTTGGATAATGCTCAAACCAATTTGGCAAATTTAAAATATGAATATGCCCTTCGTGTTAAAATACTGGAATATTATCGCGGCGATATTTGAAAATAGCTGTGTTTTTAGTTCACAAAATCTTAGCACTGAAATTGCGGCACGGCATTTTATAGATGCGATGTAAAACAGATCAAAAAATGGATTTCTAAATATTGCTTGTGTTTCTTTTGATAAATCGTTAAATTAGAAGAACATCAAAAAAAGTGAATATTATGGATATTGTAAAAACAATAGTAGCGTTTTTTAAAAAACCTGAAGCCGAAACTGTCAATGATTCTCCAGAAGGAGTTTGTTCGTTGTGCTGGGGGTTCCAAGAATACGACGGCAAAATAAGAGAGCTCTATAAGGATAAACAAATAGACGTCAACAACCATAAAGATTCTTACATGCTGATTCAAGGTTTCGTGAAAAAACATGTGGATGGATATCATGTTAAGGACGGTGTGGTTCATGTGTGTCCTAACTGTAATGAATTAAAAGAGAATACGGATAGGGTCGAAAAATATGATCCTTCTGAGATTGAGAATGCGTAATCATCATTGATTTTTCAGAAAAATAGATTTAAATTTTATTTTCTAGACTAGTAATGTGAAAGCATACGGTGTTTTTAATTAAAAATTAAAAAGGAAAGCGGAAAAAAGAAGTAAATTTAGCAGAAGTTGATCCGTGTTTAATGCGATGAGCGTCTATTATTCTTCAGGGCTTAATGTCTTCCGATTTTGGAGTAAGCGTCCATCAGATGCTCGGCGAATTCTTTTATATGTTCTTTGTCCGTTGGGTTTGGTGAAAGATTTATTTTTAGTGGTTTTGCCCCACGTGTGGCGCCAGTTCTCTCAAATTGCTCATCAAAATCATCTACAGCTGGACAGAATTTTTCGTAAATCCGATCCCCGGAGCCCAGAACGCCGAAAATCTTTCCGATGAGATTGACGTCTTCCAGATCGTAGTAGAAATCTTCAGATTCTTCTGGCAAAGCGCCATCAGATCCATACGTATAGGTAGCCATCACACAGAGGTCATGATCTTTAAATTCAGTAGGATAAACCTCTGTACATTCTTTGACGAGGACCTCCAGCTTAAGAACCCGAAGTTCTTGGGCCAAAAGTTCTGCTATTCCTGCAGTGGTTCCTGTCATACTTGCATAAACAATCAACGCTTTGGTCATTTTTTATCGTTTTGATATGTTTTGATTCTAGCTCAACGTAAAATTTATTCTTCTAATTAATCCATTAATACAAATTAGTAAAATAGAAATTTATTCTGAACTATGGGAGATTCGCATCCTTGGTGTCGGACTAAAATACAAATTATGATGGCTAGCGCAATAAAAAAAACCGAGTAAAACCCAAGAATTACCTTTTACAGATAAAATAAGAATGAAAAAGAAAGTATGGCGATTGTCTCCGTAAATTCTTCTAAATAATACTTTTATTATTTCCTTCTAAAAGTTAACTTTCAACTTTATATAATATTTAATACCATTAATACCATGATAAAAAAAATAGCTGTTTTAGGATTAGGAAAAGTGGGCAGCCTGGTGGCGACTTTGCTGAGTTCAAAGTTTGAAGTACACGGTATGGATCAATTTGAGGTTAAAGAAGAATTTCCCTTTACAATGACAACAGGAGATGTTTCTGATGAAAAAAGTATTCGCGATTTTTTAAAAGATAAGGATGCCGTCGTTTCTTGTTTGCCTTACTTTCTCAATATAAAAATAGCCGAAACGGCAGTGGATATGGGGGTTCATTATTTCGATTTGACCGAAGACGTGCCGACTTTAAATGCGATTCAGAAAATGGCCAAAAACAGCCAATCGGTCTTAGCACCTCAATGCGGTTTGGCTCCTGGATTTATCGGAATTTTGGGTGCTGGTCTGTACAGTCAGTTCTCTGAAATTCGAATGGTGAAATTAAGGGTGGGGGCATTGCCATTACATCCTATGGGCCAATTGGGCTATAGTTTTACCTGGAGTGCCGAAGGTGTGATCAACGAATATCTTAATGATGCTGAGGTGATCCATAATGGGGAGCGAAAGATGCTCAGTTCATTGGACGATGTAGAATCCATCAATATTAATGGACGTCAATATGAAGCATTCTTAACTTCTGGTGGTTTGGGAACCATGTGCGAGACTTTAGATGGAAAAGTGGACACATTGAATTATAAAACCATAAGATATCCCGGACATAGAGATGGCATGAAGTTATTACTTTACGATCTCCTCTTAAAGGATGATCGAAAACTGGCACAAAAAATATTAAATAATGCTTTGCCATTAGTCGATGATGATATTGTATTGGTGTACGCCGCTGTTGAAGGAATCATCGACGGTCATTTAAGAAGAAAAGAATTTAGCGAATCCTATCGCAAAATTACTTTGGACCAAAAAGACTGGCGCGCTATTAGTTGGACAACGGCCTGTAGCATATCTGCAGTTGTAGATTTGGTTTCCGAAGAGAAATTAAAAAACAAGGGGTTTATCAAGCAAGAGGACATTCCTTTCGAGCTGTTTATCACATCTCATTTTGGAAGTATGTTTGAAAAGTATAAGGATGCTAAATAATAGCACAATCTAAACAATGCGGATAATCGTGTGGATGATTGAGCCGTAAAAGGCGTTCTCTAAAAGCTTATGCAAAAACCGCGATATTTAATAAAAGTTATTACTGTTCGATAGATCGGATAGCCTAAATCAGATTTCAAGTATAAACTACTATTTTATTCCGAAATTATCTTGTAAAGTCCTGTAAATTATAAGGTTATTTCTACGCATTCAAAATAATTCAGCACTGTTTCACTTAAGGGTGATGCGACCATCAAATATCAGTGTTAAAAACGATAGGAAAGAGTGTTAGCTTAACGGTGCATTATTGTTGAATTCTTATTAAATTTGATCCAATAATTTAAAGTATTGGCACAAACCCTCTTTAAACCAATTTATATGGAAACAAAAACCAACTTTTCAGTATTTATAAAAGATTTTAAAACTACGCTCCACCAGTTATTTCATGAGGATAACGATATTAACCAATTAAGTTTAGAACGTGGCCTACCTGCTGAGGTATTGGAGAAAATAATGTCCAAAAAAACCATTGTCTGTAGCAATTCCTACTGAATACGGTGGTCGTGGCGGGCAGGTCAAAGAATGTCTGGAAGTTCTGTCGGCTGCGTCTTATGAGTCGCTTTCCCTCTCATTAACTTTTGGGATTAATATTGCCTTATTTTTAGAACCTGTCGCAAAATACGCTGAAGCCTCAGTTAAGCCCGATATTTTCAATCGCTTTCTCAATAACCAGAATATGGGTGGTCTTATGATCACTGAGCCCGATTTTGGTAGCGATGCTTTAAATATGAAAACCTTTAGCCAACAAACTGAACGCGGTTATAGCATTAAAGGAACTAAACATTGGCAAGGACTTACGGGTATGGCCGACTATTGGTTAATTGCTGCTAGGAACAAAACGAATAATGGCGATCTTTCTAGGGATGTCGATTTTTTTATCGCCGATAATACCATAGAAAAACAACATGTTATTGTTGAAGAAATTTATGATAATCCTGGGCTTTATATGATTCCCTATGGTTTAAATACCTTAGACATTGAAATTCCAAGATCCCAAAGACTAATTCCTGAAACAACAGGAATTAAAATGATGTTGGATATTTTACATAGAAGCAGGTTGCAATTCCCAGGAATGGCGACAGGCTTTATCAAACGAATGTTAGACGAAGCCACACAACACTGCAAAAACCGAATTGTTGGTGCCGGTAATTTATTAGCACTGGACCAAGTGCAATTCCAACTAGCCAGGATTCAATCGGCTTTTACCATAAGTTCGGCCATGTGTTTCAGGAGTACTAAGATAAGTGGTGTGGAACACAACGTGGCGACCAATGGATTAGAAGCCAACAGTATGAAAGCTGTAGTAACCGATTTAATGCAGGAATCTGCCCAGATCACCACCCAACTTTCTGGAGCTAATGGGTATCGAATAAGCCATATTGGTGGACGGGGCATTATGGATAGTAGACCTTTTCAAATATTTGAGGGCTCTAACGAAATGTTGTATTCTCAAATTTCTGAAATGATTACGCGTGCCATGAAAAAGAATAAGGTGTCCAATCTGTTAGAATATCTAAAATCCTTAGATCTTACTGCCGAAGCCTGTGAGTATTTCAAAAAAGATCTTAATTTCAATATTGCCGGCAATCTGGCGCAGCGAAAACTGGTCGATTTAGGGCGGATAATCTCTAGAATCGTAAGTGTCGGTTATGTGTTGGAGCTCCAAAATGAAGGCTTTAGAAAAGATCTTGTTGATAATTGCGTGATCATGGTCCAGCAGGAAATATCTGGTCTATTCAGTTATTTTCATTTCGATAACTCGGTGAAAGTTATTGAAGATTATTCTTTGGACGGTGTTTGGTCAAAATTCGCATAATTATGTCCCCTTGGGAGCAGATAAGATGACGGTAAAGACAGTAAATAATCTTACAGAAAATAATTTGACGCTCCAGCTTATTATAGTGCGCGTTTGAGTAAAATAGAAAGTAAGTCAAAAAACCCTATTACAAAATATCTAAAAAGCCGATAGACTTTAAGTCTATCGGCTTTTTTTAAAATTACACGGCGCATTAATTGACTCGGATATTGTTTTTGTATGATTAAAAATAAATTTCACAACCAGGTAAGAGGTCTTTTATTTTTTCTTTTTCAAGTTCAGATAAATTGTTGTCGGCGAGATACAGTCTTTTGAGTCTTTTTAGACTTTTGATTGAGTTTGGCAACGCAGTAAGTTGATTTCCTTCAAGATTTAAACTGTATAACATAAATAAATTACCAATGGATTCGGGTAGGGTAGTGAGGTTGTTATCTTTAAAGTCAAGGGTATATAGCCTGGTCAATTCACCAATGGATTCTGGCAGTTTAATGAGTTGGTTGTTTTGCACCTCTAAAAATCTTAAACTCTCCATCCTTTCTAAATGTTCCGGTAGCACTTTAATTTTATTATTAGCTAAGTTTAATCGGTCCAAATTCCTCAAATTTACAATGGTGGCCGGAAGCTCTTCAAGTGCGTTATCCCAAACTTGTAATGAGGTCAGATTTTCAAGCTGGCCAATGGATTGCGGTAAGTTTTTTAATTGATTCCCTCCTAATGATAACGCTTCTAACTTTTTTAAATTCCCTAGTTCATTTGGTAAAGAAGCAACATTGTTGGTGGTTAAATGAATCTCCGTAATTTCTGTTAATTCACCAATCCAATTGGGTAATAATTCGATCTTATTTTTATAGAAATTAAGTACTTTGAGCCGCCTGGAATTTCGTATAATCTCTGGTATCAAAGAAAAACTATTAGTCCCCAGATCCAAGTATTGCAGAGAGGGCAATTTTCCTAATCCATTTTCGATAGCTGATAATTGGTTTTCGGCAGCCGTGAGACTTTTCAAATTAGAAAGATTAAAAATCTCTGCTGGTAGGGTTTTAAAATTATTAGATCTTAGATTTAATTTTTCTAGTTGCTTCAAATTTTCAAAGCCTATCGGTAAATGAGACAGCTTATTTGAGGCAAGGTCAAGTTCCTTTAAATACTTTAATAGGCTTATGGAATTTGGGATTTCACTAAGTTTTTGATAACTCAGGTTTAAGACAGTAGCATTGTCGCTATTTTCTAGGGCGTGTTCAACAGATCTATAATAGCCAATTGGGATTTGGTAA
>JBDTKP010000155.1:0-8141 GCA_039935255.1 Gelidibacter sp.
GTGTTGGAGCAGTTTGGTGAATTCATTCCTAAGAAAACAAAAGGATTTTTAGAAGCAGAAAGACCAGTTGAATTTAAACCGGTAGAACTGATCAATCCCTTCGATAAAAAAGATTTACCGGCCTCCACCAATGTGTGGTTTAAGGTGAAGGGGGATACTTCACATTTGGACTTTGCTTCAAAACAGCAAATTCTCACTTATGTTTCCGATTATAATATTCTGGCTGCGGTTATGAATCGTCATGCCAGTAAAGCACATTGGGGAAATACGATAACGGCAAGCTTAGATCATTCCATGTGGTATTTTAGGGATTTCGATTTTGATGATTGGATGTTATATGCCATTGAAACTCCAAATGCTTATGGTGCTCGCGGATTTGCAAAAGGAAATATCTTTAGCAGAGATGGGACACTTATTGCTTCTGTAGCCCAGGAAGGACTGTTAAGACCGAAAGAATAAATCTTCAAATTCCAATTAGTAAATTCGAGTTTTGATACTTTCAGCATTTAGGAGAAACGTCCAATTATATCAATGGATTTTATTATAGCTGATTTACCAATAGAAACTTTAAACAACAGAAACAAGAAACATTCTGAAGTGAATAAATTCCAAAAAATAGGCCATCGAGGAGCAAAAGGCTACGTTGCAGAAAACACTTTAGAATCCATTCAAAAAGCTTTGGATTTAGGCGTAGATGGTATTGAAATTGACGTGCATTTATCACAAACCGGCGAGTTGGTTGTGTTTCATGATTTTACCTTAGAAAGATTGACCGAAGCTACTGGGGAAATTGCTCTGAAATCGCTAGAAGAATTGAAAAAGCTTAAAGTTAGCGGTCAATTTGAAATCCCCACGTTATTGGAGGTTTTAGATGTGATAGATAAGAAATGCTTATTGAATATTGAATTAAAAGGTGAGCAGACAGCATTTGAAACCTGTAAAAGCATTCAATTATATACACAAACAAAAGGCTGGAATTTTGAACAGTTTCTCGTCTCTAGTTTTATTCATGACGAACTTCAAACGGTTTTTGATATCAATAAAAACATACCTTTGGCGGTGTTGACCGAATCTGATCTTGATGAAGCGATTCGTTTTGCAGAAACTATTAGGGCTAGAGCTATCCATCCAGATTATCATCTATTGAATAAAAATAAAGTAAAAGAACTTCAAAATTTGGGCTACAAGGTTAACACTTGGACCGTTAATGAGGTTGAGGATATTGCACTTATGAAAATTTATGGTGTCAATGGTATTATTTCAGATTTCCCCGATCGCTTATGAACATAAAAGACATCATCATTATTGGAGGAGGCGCTGCAGGTTTTTTTGCAGCGATCAACATTGCAGAACGCCATCCGAATTTGAAAGTGGCCATTCTTGAACGCGGGAAGGAAGGACTTCAAAAAGTTAGAATTTCGGGCGGTGGACGCTGTAATGTGACGCATGCTGAATTTGTCCCATCAGAATTGGTCCTGAATTATCCAAGAGGCGAAAAGGAATTATTAGGTCCTTTTCATCAATTTATGACCGGTGATACAATTGAGTGGTTTGAAAAACGAGGCGTCGAACTTAAAATTGAAGAGGACGGTAGGATGTTTCCTATTACAGATTCTTCTCAAACCATTATTGACTGTTTCTTAAACGAAGCAAAAAAACATAAGGTTGAGGTTTTATATAATGAAAGTGTAAAAAGCATGTCGTCGTCTTCCAGAACGGAATCGATAGATTTTGATCATCATTTCAAAATAGAAACACAATTAGAAGACTATTATTGCAGAAAATTGGTTGTTGCAACAGGAAGCAATCCAAAAGTCTGGAAATTATTGGAAAATTTAGGCCACAGTATTTCGCAACCCGTGCCGTCGCTATTTACATTTAATATCAAAGACGAGCGCATCATAGATATTCCTGGAGTGGTGGCCCAAAACGTCGAAGTAAAAGTGGTTGGCACTGATTTATTTTCAGAAGGTCCCTTACTAATCACTCATGTAGGAATGAGTGCGCCAGCCATTTTGAAACTTTCTGCTTTTGGTGCTATTGAACTGGCCAATCGCGATTATAAATTTGAGATTGAGGTCAATTTTATTAAAAAATCTTCTGAAGAATGCTTGAGTCTTTTAAAAGAACTAAAACAAGATTTAGCAAAGAAAACGGTGTATAAATCGACTCAATTTGATTTACCAAAACGGCTTTGGCACAAATTAGTTCTGGCTTCCAACATGACTCAGGAAACCCGTTGGGCTGATTTGACCAAACAGCAGATGGAAAATCTGTCTTCTCAATTGACGCAGGCCATTTTTAAAGTGGATGGAAAAAGCACTTTTAAGGAAGAGTTTGTAACTGCAGGAGGTGTTGATTTAAAAGAAGTGAATTTCAAGACCTTTGAAAGCAAGCTTCATAAACATCTTTTTTTTGCTGGTGAAGTGATTAATGTGGATGCCGTAACTGGTGGTTTTAACTTTCAAAACGCTTGGACTGGGGCATATATCGTTTCCAAATCTATTTAGAATAAATTAATCTTGAAGCACATGGCTGTATTTCAAAATAATGGATTTAAATTCTTCAAACTCGTACGGTTTTGTGATGACATGGTTCATTCCGCACCGCTTTGCTTTTGTTTCTACTTCTATAGAGTTTAGTGCCGTAAGTGCTAAAATTGGAATATGTGGATTAAATAATCGAATGTGTTTGGTGGCCTCAAAACCGTCCATGTCAGGCATATTAATATCCATCAGTACGAGATCGAAATCTTTTTCTTTAACAAGACTAATGGCTTCTTTCCCGTTGGAGGCCGTTTCTGAAAAACAGCCAGGTATCCGTTCTACGTTTTTCTGTGTGACCATTAAGTTGATCGTGTTGTCATCTACCACAAGGATTTTAACCGGAATATCCTGATCAATTTTTAATTTGTGTTTGTTTTTTTGAGGTGAATCTAAAATGTCGAAGGCGATTTCAAAAAAGAAAGTACTCCCTTCGTCAGGCTTTGATGTGAATTTTATTTCACTATTATGGCTTTTAAGAAGGGTTTTTACAATATAGAGTCCCAATCCCGATCCAGAACTATTTTTCTCGAGAAACGTTTTATTTTCAAAGGCATTAAAAATGATATCATGGTTTTCAGGGTGAATACCAATTCCTGAATCCTTGATTTCAAATAATAAATGGACACGTTTAGCTGTTCTTTTTTGTTCAGAAACATTGATGGAAATAAAGCCCTTTGAAGTGTATCTGATGGCATTATAAATGAGATTGATTAAAATTTGGCTCAAGGCAACATTATCTGCCATCAATAGCTCTTTCCGAATGTTTTCATCAACATTCGTATGAAGTTGCAAACCTTTTTGTTCGGCGGAAATCTTAATAGAACTTGAAATTTTGTTTACGAGTTGTAACATTTTTGTCGGCCTCAAATGCAACTTCTTTTCCTCGAACTTTAATCTGGAAACCTGTAAAACATTATCAATAAGAACGGAGATATAATTGCTAGATGAGATCAAGGCATTTAAGTAGTTCTTTCTTTTATCTGGCGCTTGTTCTTGTTCAATTAAGATAGCCAATCCGTTGATGCCATAAATAGGAGTTCTCAATTCGTGACTCAGAATAGAGAAAAATTCGAGCCGTTCCTTATCTATTATTTTTAATTTTTTATTTGATTCCTTGAGTCTTAAATTAATCTTTTTTATATGCTGTCTGTTGGTGTAATAGTAGTAGAAAAAAATACTGGCGCCAATGAGAAGTAAGCTCAAAATAATTGTAGCCATTAAAAATGCATTAGAGAGCGCTTGATCCTGCTTTCTTTTGGCATTGGAGAGTTGCAGTTGTTTTTCTGTATTGATAATTTTATAAATGAGACTACCGTTTTCAGAAAGTCTGTCTGGAAAACTCCTAATGGACAGAGATTTCAAGGAGTCAGATTTTATTAAGTATTTGATTGCCGAATCCAATTGCTTGGTTCTTTCATGAAAATATTTAAATTTGAAATAGTTAAGCGTTGAAATTCGGCTTATGGGAGTTATATGCTCATTTCCTTTAACTCGAAGTCGGTTAGGGTCAATTTGAAAGAGTAACTTATAGCCTTCGTCATAGTGGTCCAGGCTAATTAATGCTACCGCCTTATAGTATTTGAAAAAGTTTGTTAATCTTAGTTTTTCTTTTTCTGATTTTTCATTTAAAAATTCAAATTCTTCAATCATTGAAAGCGCTCTGTCCGCATTTTTTAAAACATTGTCAAAATCTTTTATGTGGTAACTTTGTCGAACTTTTGATTCTAAATTATAAAAAAAATTGATGCTGTTAAGCTTTTTCGAATGCTCTAAAGCGATGGGAATAATACTGTCGAATTTCTTAGGATTTTTGCCATCAACATAATTGCGTGCTAAGCTGGTCAGCAAATTATCTCTTTCATTCGGTTTTTTTAATGAATCATAAATTTGATACGCTCTCAGGTAATATAGCGCTGCAGTTTCATGACTTTCTATTTGTGTAAATATGTGACCGAGAGTTTGGTGCGTTTTCGCTGAAGATAAAGGCAGATTGTTTTTTTTAGCATAAGCAATATCCTCATTTAATAATAAAGTAACTTCATAAACACTATCGTTTATAATAAGATTCTCTAAACGTTTTTGTCTGTCGCTTTTAATTTTATCCACTTGCGAATAACCAAATGTAGGAATACAAGAAATAACTATTAATATCAAAAATGATTTTAATATGTTCATAAGTAGCAGTTAGGGGATTAATAGCTATAAAATATACACTTCGACAAACGTACAAATTTTGCTGATAAAATGCAGGAATATGCCTTCGAAAAGAGTGGATTACCTTCTAAATAAAGCTTTTGTAGGAAATGGAATACGAATTTATTGATTTCTTTATACAATATTACAGCGTTTTTTTTTCCTCCTTTCTTCTAATGATTCGATATTTTTGAACTATAATGTTAGTGATTAATTTTATGAGATAAAGTCATCATGTCAACTTTTATAGCGCTTTTAAAAGGTATCATCGTTGGAGGTTATATAAAGGTTGCTATGGTAGAGCTGCGTCAGCTTTTGTCCTAAGAAGGATTTCTAAATGTTGAAACTCACATCCAAAGTTGAAATGTCATTTTTAAAGTCTATGATAAAATAGAGGTAATGACGGATATAATTGATAATTATTTCGGATTTGAGGTTTCGGTCATTGTGAGAACACATATAGAATTACAAATTATTTTTGATGCCTGTCCATTTTCGAATGTAGAAAAAGTAAAGAGTTATTCTACCTCAATACAATTACTGATATAATTGATGAGTTATCCAGCTTCACCTATGAAAACGAAGCGTTTATAATTAAAAGAGATGTTCTCTGTTTTTATGCTGCTGCAGGTTATGAACAAGCAAAATTTATTATAAATTCGATCGAGTAAAAATTGAATGTAACAGGAACTGCCAAAAATTATAACAGTATGTGAAATTATTGTCAATGTCATCCGCCAGTGAAAAAGACCATTAGGATTTCTTATTTTTGCAACTTGTAAAATAAATTTAACAAACTGTCTTTAGAGATAGTGTTTTCCCAAGAAATTAGAACATGACTGCACACGATTTTATTCCAAATGCTTATCAAGCCTCAGTTGAAAATGGTAGTGTTACTTGGGAATCTCCCAGTAATATCGCTTTGGTTAAATATTGGGGAAAGAAAAAGGATCAAATTCCAGAAAATCCCTCACTTAGTTTTACCTTGAATAATTGTAAAACCATAACTACATTAGGTTATACAAAAAAGAAGAATGAAGATCCTGATTTCTCTTTTGATATTTATTTAGATGGTGAAGTAAAGGAAGATTTTAAACCTAAAATTCAAACATTTTTTGAGCGTGTGCAAGTTTATTTGCCATTCTTGAAAGATTACCATTTTATAATTGAAACCAAAAACACATTCCCTCATAGCTCTGGTATAGCCTCTTCAGCAAGCGGGATGAGTGCTTTGGCGTTGTGCTTAATGAGTATTGAAAAGCAGTTAATGGCATCTGATGGTTCTTTGGGGGACGTTCAAGGGTCTTTTGATGACGATTATTTCAATCAGAAAGCCTCGTTTTTAGCGCGTTTAGGTTCAGGCAGTGCCTGTAGAAGTATAGAAGGTGATGTGATCGTGTGGGGGGAAACAAAGTCGATAGATGGAAGCGCCGATTTATTTGGTATAAAATATCCCTACAAAGTTCATGAAAATTTCAAGGACTATCAAGATACTATTTTATTGGTGGATAAAGGCGAAAAGCAGGTGAGCAGCACTGTTGGTCATGATTTAATGCATAATCATCCTTATGCTCAAAATAGATTTCAGCAGGCGCATCAAAATCTTGAAAGCCTCAAGTATATCCTGGAATCAGGAGATTTAGATGCGTTTAATGCATTGGTTGAAAGTGAAGCATTGACCCTACATGCTATGATGATGACGAGCATGCCTTATTTTATCTTAATGAAACCAAACACCTTGGAGATCATTAATAAAATATGGGATTTCAGACAAAAAAAAGGATTGCATATTAGTTTTACATTGGATGCAGGTGCCAATGTGCACGTGCTTTATCCAAAAAATGAAACTGACGAAGTGTTGCAATTCATTAAGAGCGAGCTGGTTGCGTATTGTCAAAACGGGCATTTTATTTGTGACGAAATTGGTTTTGGGGCACAATTAATTGATAATGAATAGTTAATAATTAAAAAGGGAATATGTATATTGGTTGAGACTAATCAATAAATCATTAAAAATGAAGACGAATATTATTAAAGACAAAAGTTTTCTCTTTGCAGTTGATATTGTCAATTTGTATAAATACTTAGCAGGAAATAAGAAGGAATATGTAATGTCACGACAGCTCCTAAAGTCAGGAACTTCAATTGGTGCCAATGTAAGGGAAGCTGAGTTTGCTCAAAGCCGTGCAGACTTTACTAATAAAATGTCAATAAGTCTCAAAGAAGCTAATGAAACAGACTATTGGCTCGATTTGTTGCATGCTACAGATTTTATTGATGCTGAACAGTTTAAAGAATTTAAGCCTAAAGCGCAGGAGATGTTGCGATTATTAGTCAGTATTGTAAAAACATCTAAAGAATAATTCTTAACTTTGCATTATTAATTTTTCATTAAAAGAATGAAAGGACCTCTATTTTACTCTAAAATCCTGCTTTTTGGCGAGTATGGTATCATTAAAGATTCCAAAGGTTTATCCATTCCATACAATTTTTATAACGGTGCGTTAAAATCTGACGGACTTGACTCTGAAATTGCCGTAAAATCCAACAATAATTTAAAGAGATTTGTTGAGTATCTTAAAGGCATCAGTCCTGAATTGGTAACTTTTGATTTGGAAACCCTGGAACGTGATGTCAATGAAGGAATGTATTTTGACTCTTCAATACCACAAGGGTACGGCGTTGGGAGCAGTGGTGCTTTGGTGGCTGCTGTTTATGATAAATATGCACAAGAAAAAATTACCGTTTTAGAGAATTTGACGCGTGAAAAGCTATTGGTTCTTAAAACTATATTTTCTGAAATGGAGTCATTCTTCCACGGGAAATCTTCTGGTTTGGATCCGTTAAATAGTTATTTGAGCATTCCTATTTTGATCAATTCAAAAGATAATATTGAGGCTACCGGGATTCCTTCGCAAAAAAGTGACGGAAAAGGCGCCGTGTTTTTATTGGATAGTGGCATGATTGGTGAAACTGCGCCAATGGTCAGTATTTTCATGGAAAACATGAAACAGGAAGGTTTTAGAAGAATGCTTAAAAATCAGTTTATTAAGCATACCGATGCTTGTGTGGATGATTTTTTAAAGGGCGATTTCAAATCGTTGTTTCTCAATACAAAAAAACTATCAAAAGTAGCCTTGAATCATTTCAAGCCAATGATTCCGCAACAATTCCATGCCCTGTGGAAAAACGGTCTCGACACCAACGATTATTATCTTAAACTATGTGGCTCAGGTGGGGGCGGTTATATCTTAGGATTTACGGAAGATATCGAAAAAGCGAGACAGTCTCTTAAAGATTACAAGCTAGAAGTGGTTTATAATTTTTAAACCAATGTGTCTCCTAGACTTCTGGTGCCGTTTTAGTCGAAATGCTTTAACCCTGTTTTTATGTTAACCAGAA
>JBDTKP010000156.1:0-8643 GCA_039935255.1 Gelidibacter sp.
CACCTCTTTCAAAGGAGGTGCTTTTTGTTTTAAATACGGAAGATTTATGTCAAATAAAAAAGAAGCCCAACACATTTATGTTGGGCTTCTTTTTTATTAAATAGACCTCTCAGGTTTTGAAAACTTAAGAGGTCTATGCTTTCATTTATCCTCCAAAGTCGTCAAATCTGATATTCTCATCTGGGATTCCAAAATCTTCACCCATTTTTTGAACCGCTTGATTCATCAATGGTGGTCCACAGAAATACAATTCAATATCTTCTGGTGATTCATGATGGTTTAAATAGTTTTCAATTACAGAATTGTGAATGAAACCTACGAAGCCATCACCTGGAGCATCTATATTCTCTTTAATCTTCCAATTGTCTTCTTCCATTGGTTCAGACAATGCTAGGTAAAATTTAAAGTTAGGAAACTCGCGTTCCAATTCATGGAAATGCTCCAAATAGAATAATTCTCGCTTAGAACGTCCACCATACCAAAAAGTTACTTTACGACCTGTTTTTAAGGTTTTGAATAAGTGGTACAAGTGGGAACGCATTGGCGCCATCCCTGCTCCACCACCGACATATAGCATTTCTGCCTCAGACTCATTTATAAAAAATTCACCGTAAGGACCTGAAATAACCACTTTATCACCTTCTTTTTGATTAAAGATATAAGAGGAAGCAATACCTGGATTGACATCCATCCATCCGCCCTTGGCTCTGTCAAAAGGAGGTGTGGCAATACGTACGTTTAACATGATCTCTTTACCTTCTGCAGGATAAGAAGCCATCGAATAAGCACGCTCGGTAGTTTCATCGTTCTTCATCACTAAAGGCCACAATTTGAACTTATCCCATTCTGCCTGGAATTTATCTGGAGTTTCATGCTCTTCAGGATGCGCAGTAATGTCCATATCTTTAAAGTTTATGGTACAAGGCGGGATTTCAATTTGAATGTAACCCCCGGCTTTATAACCCATATCTTCTGGAATCTCAACTACGAACTCTTTAATAAATGAGGCTACATTATAGTTTCTAACTACGGTAGCTTCCCATTTCTTAATCCCAAATACTTCTTCAGGAATCGTAATGACCATGTCTTGCTTTACTTTTACCTGACACGACAAACGAACACCTTCTTTTAATTCTGTACGCGTAAAATGAGGTGTTTCTGTAGGAAGTGCTTCACCTCCACCAGATAACACATGACATTCACATTGAATACAAGTTCCACCACCTCCACATGCAGATGGTAGAAATATTTTTTGAGCACTTAAGGTGGTCAATAAAGTATTTCCCGATGCAACTTCGATTACTTTTTCTCCGTTAATGGTAATCTTAACGGGACCTGAAGGTGCTAATTTTTGTTTTACGACTAATAAAAGTGTAACCAGCACCAATGTAATTACTAAAAAAGCAATTATTGTAGCTATGATGACACCTGTTGTACTTGCTGCTAATAACATATTATCGATTTAAAGCGGTTGTGGTTTCTTCTAAACTTTCTTTCTTAAAAATATCCTCAACATCATTGTTACTCTGCTCAGTTTTCATGTTTTGCTCAATGGCCTGCGGGCTTTGTTCTGCGTCGTCCCCTCCAGTAAGCATCCCACCAAAACTCATGAAGCCAATGGCCATTAATCCTGTAAGGATAAAGGTTATTCCTAATCCTCTTAATGCTGGAGGCACGGCAGAATATCTAATTTTCTCACGAATCGCTGCAATAGCAATGATTGCTAAAAACCATCCAATACCTGAACCCACACCATAGGTTAAAGCAAGACCTAAAGTAGGTATTTCACGAGATTGCATAAACAAAGATCCTCCTAAAATAGCACAGTTTACAGCAATTAACGGTAAAAATATACCCAGTGAGTTGTATAACCCAGGTGAGAATTTCTCAACCACAATCTCCACCAATTGTACCATAGTTGCAATGGTAGCAATAAATAAGATAAAAGATAAAAAGCCCAAGTCATACTCCGCATATTCAGGACCTAGCCACGCTAACGCACCCTCTTGCAAAATGTATTGATCCAATAACCAGTTTAAAGGCACAGTTACGGCGAGTACAAATATTACAGCGGCTCCAAGACCCACTGCAGTAGCAACTTTCTTAGATACTGCTAGATAAGAACACATTCCTAAGAAATATGCAAAAATCATATTATCTACAAAAATCGATTTAAAAAATAACTCTATATATTCCATATATTTTAGTCTTTAGTTCGCAATGTTCAGTCTTCAAGAAGACTTTAACTGCCACCTATTTTTAATGTTCTTCTATTAATGCTTTATTTTTACTTCGTTGTACCCAAATAATAAGTCCAATGACAATCAAAGCCATTGGAGGCAACACCATAAATCCGTTATTTTCATAACCTATGCTGTATAATCCAGTCTTTTCGATAGGATCACCTAATACTTGAAAGCCAAGCAATGTACCTGAACCCAGTAATTCTCTAAAGAACCCAACGATGACTAAAATAATCCCATAACCTGCCGCATTACCAATGCCATCAAGAAAAGATTTCCATGGGCCATTACCGAGGGCAAAGGCTTCAAAGCGTCCCATAATGATGCAATTGGTAATAATCAACCCGATAAATACGGACAGTTCCTTACTTAAAGAATAGGCATAAGCTTTTAGAACTTGGTCAACTATAATTACCAGCGTCGCCACCACAATTAACTGCGCAATGATCCTTATTTTTGATGGGATAATATTTCGCATCAAAGAAATAACGACATTCCCCATAGCCAATACGAATATGACCGAAACAGCCATTACGATGGATGGTTTTAGCTGTGCGGTAATCGCCAAAGCAGAACAAATACCCAATACCTGAATGGTAATAGGATTATCATCTGCTAAAGGGTCAGTTACTAATTTCTTATTTTTTCTAGAAAATAAAGGTTCCTTAGGACTCTTTACAATTTTTTCTCTTTCTGCTGCTTCAGACATCTTAATTATTTTAAAGTTTTAAAATAAGGCACGTACATTCTTAAATCCTTTTTAATCATTGCTGTGACACCATCGCCAGTAATAGTTGCTCCTGCCATCGCATCTACAGCATGATCCATTTTACGATCATTCTTTGGGTCAGCATTACCTTTAGCAACTGTGATCCCTTTAAATGCACCCGACTCATCTAACAAGTGTTCACCTTCAAAGTCATCCATAAAGAAACGCTCTTTGATTCCTGTACCTAAACCAGGTGTTTCACCGGCATGGTCAAAAAACACACCTTGAACAACCATAGCCTTATCCACGGTTACAAATCCCCAAATGGCATCCCATAGTCCTTTCCCACGAATAGGAATGACATAAACCGTTTTACCATCTTTTTCACCTTCAAAAAGAGGTAATTTCCGATTGTAACTTGGATCTTTTGCTTTGGATTCTTCTTTCTTTATATCGATCATATAAGCAAGAGGATCTTCAGTAACCTTGCCATCTTGAATGACGTATTGTTTGGTAATAGTGCTATTGAATATATCTTCAACCTCATCTGTTGAGACAAATATGACATCACTTGGCCCTTCATTAGCATTGATGCCTATAGCATACAATATATTCTGTTGTATTTCAAAACGCTCATTAGCTTTTACCAAAGGTTTTAAGCCTTGAGCAAGTCCTGCAAGTATAGAACCCACTACCAAAACCATAACAATGGAAAAAATAATGGTATAACTATTTTTATCTGTATCGATTGCCATAACTTAAGCTGTTTTTAATTTTGCTCGTTTTAATCTCTTATTGACATTACCCTTAATAACGTAATGATCAATAGTAGGCGCAAAAACATTCATTAATAATATTGCCAACATCCATCCCTCGGGATATGCTGGGTTAAATACACGGATCATAATGGCTAGAAATCCAATTAAGAAACCATAAATCCATTTTCCCTTATTTGTCTGCGAACCAGTCACAGGGTCCGTTGCCATGTACACGATTGCAAAAGCCGAACTTCCAATGATGAGATGAAGCCAAAACTCCGTATTCATTAAGGTATAGAATTTACTCGATTCGGTAATCCAACCAGAGTCCACAACGGTGTTAAAGATAAAGCCCATCACTAAAGCACCAATAACGGCACTTACCATAATTCTCCAGCTTGCTATTTTTGTGAAAATGAGGAATAATCCACCCAAGAGGATTAAAAGTGTCGAAGTTTCACCAATGGACCCTGGTATAAAACCAAAAAACATGTCCATGACGGAGTAATCAACAGGATGGGATTGTGCCAAACTACCCAAAATTGTCTCTCCAGAAATGGCATCGGCCGTTGAGCCATTTGCAATCTCTTTAGTTCGTTCAACAGCACCTTGCACCCATACCTTATCACCACTCATCCAAGTAGGATAAGCGAAGAATAAAAATGCTCTAATGGTTAATGCAGGATTTAAGATATTCATACCCGTACCACCAAACACTTCTTTTCCAATGACTACACCAAAAATAACTGCTATAATTAGCATCCAATATGGCGTATCAATTGGTACAATTAATGGCACAAGCATTCCAGTAACTAAGTATCCTTCTTCTACCTCGTGTCCTTTTATAATCGCGAAAATAAATTCTACGCCTAATCCAACACCATAAGAGATAATAACTAGCGGTAATACTTTCCAAAAGCCTAAGGTGAAGTTTTGCAAATTCCAAAATTCACTGCTGAAGAATCCATTAGAAACAGCCTGAATTTCACCAACGGCTAAGTAATGTTGATACCCCGTATTAAACATACCAAAAATCAAACATGGTATCAAAGCCATGATGACTGTATTCATAGTACGCTTTAAATCGTCAGCGACCTTAATATGCGTACCTCCACGTGCGGTATCGTTAGGCGTATATAAAAAAGTATGAAGGGCATTAAAGGCAGGTGCCATTTTAGTTCCCCTATATTTTTCTCTTAAATTATGTAAGTTTTGTTTTAAACCCATTGTCTTTAATATTAACCGATTTCTTTTATCATTAAATCCAAACCTTCTCTAATAATGTGCTGGTGCGGTTGTTTAGACACACATACAAATTCTGTCAAGGCAAAATCTTCCGGGGCAACTTCATACATTCCCAAAGCTTCCATTTCATCTAAATCTTTATACATACAAGATTTTAAGATTTGCATGACAAAAATATCCAATGGAAAGACCTCTTCATAATTACCGGTCAACACAAAATTTCGGTGTTCACCATTCATGTTAGTATTAAGGTCATAGGTCTTATTTGGTGTCAACCAAGAAAACGTAAGTGCTCTGGTGATAGACACCTTATCAAATACCGGTTTGTTCCATCCAAACAACTCATAGTCGTTACCTTCAGGAATTATGGTAATTATATTACTGTAATAATCCAGATACCCATCAGGCTTCACTTGCTTTCCTGTCAATACGTTTCCGGAAATAATACGGTCGTTTCCATTTTGCTCCACGCCATTATCATAAACCATAGTCGCCACTTCGCTACCAATTTTGGTAACAAAATACCGCGGCTTTTTAACTGACGATCCTGCAAGGGCCACAATCCGCTCTGCATTGAATTTACCCGTAAGCAATAGCTCTCCAATAATTACCAAGTCTTGAGCGGCAACCGTCCAAACTGTTTCCCCTTTATTAACGGGATCAATTTTATTGATTTGCGTTCCGACATTCCCAGAAGGATGTGGTCCGGATACTTTATGTAAAGTAATCCCTGAAAGACCAGCCAACGGTGAGTTTGAGTTACTACCAACACTCACATGCACTTTACCTTCGGTCATTTTACCTAATGCTGTTACTGCAGCTTGCAACTCAGCTTCTTTACCTTGCAGTGTATAATCCAGATCCGCAGCTAAAGGCGCACTAGCATAACCAGAGATGAAAATAGCTTTTGGCGTTTGGTCTATTTTGGCAATAATGTCATAAGGACGTTGTTTGATAAAAGCCCAACAGCCAGTGGCCAATAAATGCGCTTTTATAGTATCAGCATCAACAGCAGCAACATTCAAACTGCCATAGTCATGGTAAATTTGTTCTTTATCTGCTTGAATTTTAATCCCTACAATGCGTCTCTTTTCCGCTCGTGCTATCTCAATAATCTCTCCTGAAACTGGTGAAACAAATTTCACAGCCTCATTAGATTTATCATAAAAGACAGGCTCTCCAGCTTTCACCTTTGCACCTTCTTTTAAAACTAATTTTGGAATAACACCGTGGAAATCTTCAGGTCTAAGGGTATAAAAATTGCTCAAAACGGCCTTTTCGGTGGTTTTCTCAGCGCTTCCCTTAAGTTTGATATCGAGACCTTTTTTAATCTTAATGTCGTTTGACATATTATAAGTCTATGGGTTAATAGTTACAATTATGCGATTTTCTAACAGTAAAAATCGGTGCAAATTTACGAATTAAATATGCAGACTACACAATTATTGCCATAATAATTTTCCGTAATCGTTTGCGTAAAACTGGCGTTTGCCTTTTAATCTACAACGTTCTGAATAATAGTGTCCCATGGTATTTTGCTTTTTTGGTGACTAACTTAAAAGTCCTATCAAATTTAACTCAAATTCCCGAATCCTATTTATTTTTAATTAAAAAAAATTGAGGTAATAAATCGATAAAATCAAACAAAAATCGAGAAATAAAATTTATAAAACTGACATCAAAATAAATAAAAACATGACACCAATGGATCTTAATGGTGTTTTGGAGATTTTTATTTATAAACTGAACTTCCTAATTCTTCACTTTTTTGGTGAAAGATCCTGAATTCTCTAATTTAATTACGGTAAGATAGGCTCCTCTTGCGAATTTAAACTGCGTAGTGAAAGCACATGAATAGCCATACAGCTCATAGTCCATCAAGTATTTGCTAGTGAGGTCAGAAACCACCACCACTTCAATGTTTTTTGATGCTTGGACACATCACTGACTACTGAAACACATTTCAAGAAGCTGTAGCAAATCACTGAAAAGAGCCACAAGAATAACGATATCATCACCTATTACATGAAATTTAGGACCATTTTTGGGGCACGAATTTTGTTTATCTTTACATTTCTAAATGATATTTAAATGACCTTAAGAGTATTTCTCATCCTGTTTTCATCCTTATTTTCCTATGGCTATATATCTGCTCAGGTTACTGAAACCGCACCTCCTAATGATATAAAAACCATTACATTTAAGGGCAGAACAAATGAAAGCCAATTGCCCATTCTAAAACTAGGTGAAACACTACAACTGGAGTTTGACGCCCTTAATGGTTTAGAACCTGATTTTTATTATGTGATCGAGCACTTTAATTATGATTGGACACCTTCCGATTTAGTCAAATCAGAATATTTGAGCGGCTTTGATAATCAACGCATTCAAGACTATAAAAACTCGTTCAATACCTATCAAATATATTCGCATTATATGCTCCAAATCCCCAACCAACAAACTAAAGGCTTATTGGTAACAGGGAACTATCTCATCAGTATTTGGAATGATGATGACGAACTCATCTTTTCAAGAAAATTCATGATTTATGAAGATCTTGTAAATGTTGGCGTTGCCATTAAACGTTCGCGTGATGTCAAATCCATTGATAAAAAACAATCCGTCGACATTGTAGTCAACAATAACAATTTCAACTTTAACAACCCGTTGGATAACGTTAAGAGCTTGATCATTCAAAACAACAACCTTAACACCGCCATCGCGAACGTAAAACCACAATACACCTTAGGAAATCAGCTCGTTTATAAATACACTTCAGAAACCAGCTTTTGGGGCGGGAATGAATATCTCTATTTTGAAAACAAAGATGTAAGAGCTGCTAATGTTGGGGTTCAGTTTATTGATTTAAAGGACATTTATCACAATTACCTTTTTATCAATACACCACGTGCGAATCAACTTTATACGTTCAATCCCGATATCAATGGTAATTTTCTGATTACTGCGATAGATTCCCAAGACGTTACCATAGAAGCAGATTACACCATGATTCATTTTGCCCTTCAACTACCTGAACTTACCGATGGCCAATCGGTTTATGTGTATGGTAATTTCAACAATTATGCGCTTGAACCGGAAAACGAACTTCAATTTAATCCTAAATCAGGCGTGTACGAATGTGCTTTCCGCTTAAAACAAGGTTTTTACAACTACAAATATGTCATAACCGATAGCAACGGCATCCTCGATGAAGGGGCAATTAGCGGCAATTTTTACCAAACGGAAAATAATTATAAAGTATTGGTGTATTATAAAGATCTAGGCGCACGATACGATCGATTGATTGGGATTGGAGAGGCGTCCTCCCTCAACATTTCAAATTAACTGAGATTTTCGATTTTACGCGTTTTTTTGTTTGAAAGCACGTCACCTGAACCCCTCAGCACTATAGATTGATACAGCACTTTCATTTGATTTAGAAGCTAGATTTGTGCTTTAAAACTCTCTAAATAAACGCTGGTCATGCGCAACTATTAATTGTTTTGCGAAAAGCAGATAAACACATCAACGTTCACAAAAACCTTTGAGATGTTATCTATAAAACTGCTGTAGAATAGCATTAGCGTTACATCTTAAATGGAAAAAATTACGCCAATGTTTTAAATTATCCTATATTTAACAGCAATCTAAATCTCCCCATTATGGTTCAGCAAGTTACAAGTGGTAT
>JBDTKP010000157.1:0-4754 GCA_039935255.1 Gelidibacter sp.
GATTTGAAATCACCAGGACTTGACACAGGAAAACCGGCTTCAATGATATCAACGCCTAAATTCTCGAGTTGTTCTGCAATAATCAACTTTTGGTTGGTATTGAGTTTACATCCCGGGACTTGCTCGCCATCTCTTAAGGTGGTGTCAAAAATTTGAACATTATTATCAGACATTTGTGGCATTTTATTTTTGTATTGACTAGCTAATTTATACTTTGGATTCAAATTCATACGTGCGATGGTATGGCTATTACGATGCCCAGTCGATTTTAAACATTGCAACCACTTGATTCACAAACTTTTAAACGACGTTTTAACGTGATGACTAAAGAGCAAAAAGATAATTTATTTCAGTTGGTGAAATCATTAACCAAGTCAGAAAAGCGACAGTTCAAGCTGTTTGTTGGACGTCTTGGCGTAAATGCCGACTCTAAATTTTTGAACCTTTTTAACCTTTTAGATAAGTCCACTACTTATAATGAACCCGCAATTATTAAGACAGGAATCGTCAAAAAGCAGCAGTTGGCAAACGTAAAAGCACATTTGTACAAGCAAATTTTAATCAGTTTAAAACTGAACCCATCCCATCAAAATATCCGTTCACAAATACGCGAACAACTTGATTTTGCATCCATCCTATATCATAAAGGGCTTTACAAGCAAAGTTTGAGGATTTTGGAAAAAGCCAAGGAGCTCGCCATTCAAAATGAAGAAAAAAATCTGGCGTATGAGATTGTAGAACTCGAAAAAATCATCGAATCACAATACATCACACGAAGCATCAGTAGCCGTGCAGATGAACTCACGGTTCAGGCCAAAAAATTGAGTGAATTGAACCTCATCACCAGTAAGCTTTCTAATTTATCACTTCAGTTGTATAGCATTATCCTAAAATCTGGCTATGTTAAAAATAAGCAAGAAGCTCAGAAAATTACAACGTATTTCAATGACCGACTTCCGAAGTTTAAAATTTCAGAGATAGGTTTTAGAGAGAAGCTTTGGCTGTACAACTCTTACTTATGGTATAGTTTTTTACTTCAGGATTTTTTAAATTGCTACAGATACGCTTCAAAATGGGTCAATTTATTTCATGAGCATCCGCACATGATCAGTTTAAATCCTGTATTTTTTCTAAAGGGAAATAACTATTTATTAGAAGCTTTATATTTTATCAGAAAGAAGCCACGATTTATGAAACAGCTTCATATTTTAGAAGAACAATTGGAGCATCCCGATTTTCCTAAGGACGAAAATGTAAAAGCACTCGTATTTCTATATCTAAATTTTCATAGGATCAATCAACATTTTATTGATGGCAGTTTTGAGGAAGGCTTGAACCTCATCCCCCGAATCGAAAACAAATTAAAAAAATATAGTAATCGTCTGGATGAGCACCATAAGATGATTTTTTACTATAAATTTGCAAGCATGCAATTTGGTGCTGGCAATAATAAAGCCTGCATTTTCTATTTGGAAAAAATTATTTCCAACAAATCGCTTTCCATGCGCGAAGACTTACAGGTTTTTGCACGTGTTTTGAATTTGGTCGCGCATTATGAAGCCGGGTTAGATTATCATATGGAAAGTATACTGAGAAGCACCTACAAGTTCCTTTTGAAAATCAATGAATTATACGAGGTGCAAAAAGAGATGATCAAGTTTATTAAAGGTTTGCAGGATATTTATCCACATGATTTGAAAGACGCCTTCATTGCGTTGCACAAAACTTTAAAAACGTACGAAGATCATCCTTATGAGCGTCGCGCATTTTTGTATCTGGATATTATTTCTTGGTTGGAAAGCAAAATCGAAAACAAACCCGTTGGACAAGTGATTAGAGACAAGTACCTGGCTGAGATTGCATCATAAAACATAATAATTTTAAACCGAAACATTCCATTCATGCAATTTTCACGCTTTCCTGTTGTCATCTTATTGGTTCTACTTTCTTACAACTCAAATGCCCAAGGCTTATTTCAGAAAAAAGATTCTATTGTCACCAAAACGTTATCTCAATCTTGGGAACTGGATAAAAAAGATAAGAACGGGACCTTTAAGCTCAATTCACACCGGCCATTTTATGTGCTACCCGTGCATTGGAGCAACCGCATCAATAAAAACCCTCAAAGTGTAGGCCAGGAACCTGCTTTGGAGGAGCCTATAGAGCTTCATTCGACAGAAGTAAAATTTCAGTTTAGTTTTAAGACCAAATTAGTGCAATCATTTTTATTTGGCAAAGGCGATCTTTGGGCGGGATATACGCAGATTGCGCATTGGCAAGTGTATAACCAAAAGCTCTCCCGACCGTTTCGAGAACTCAATTATGAGCCCGAGCTTATTGCAGTATATCCGCTAAATTTTACATTTTTTGGTGTTAATGCTAAAATGATTGGTTTAGGTTTTAATCACCAATCCAATGGACGGCCAGATCCAATTTCAAGAAGTTGGAACCGTGTCATGCTTCATTTTGCAATGGAACGTGGCAATTTTCAGTTGTATCTCAAACCTTGGTGGCGCGTAGATGGAGGTACAGAAGATGATGATAACCCAGAAATTCAGGATTATTATGGTCGTGGCGAAGCCAACATCATCTTCAGAAAAAACGGTCACAGTCTTGATTTGGTGTTGCGTAATTCGTTTTCATTTAAAGATAATCGTGGCAGTGTGCAATTCAATTATATGTATCCTATCAAGAATAACTTAAGAGGGCATTTGCAGGTTTTTAGTGGCTACGGAGAGAATTTATTGGATTATAATCACTTCCAGACTACGGTTGGATTGGGGATTTCTTTTGTGGAGTGGTAGTAGATGACTGTACAATTTATAAATAATTTTAATTATGCCTGTTGGTAATCTCATTTAGTTTTGCAAAAAGATGATCTGGATTAAATGGCTTCGTTAGATAATCGTTCATCTTTGCAGCAACCACTTTACGACACACTTCTTCGTTCACAAAGGCGGTAAGCGCAATGATGACCATACTGGCTTTTGTAGTATCTTCTAAATTTCTAATGGCTGATGTTGCTTCATAACCATCCATAATCGGCATGTGAATATCCATTAACACCACATCAAAATCTGCTTTCTCAATGCTTCGCAAAGCACTTAATCCATCAGCAACAATAGTGGGCGTTATGTTCCATTTTTTAAGCGTTTTTGCAATGACCATCCTGCTGATACTATTATCTTCTGCGACTAAAACTTTAAGACCTGCTAAATCGTTTTGAGTCTCTGAATTTACTTTAGACTTAGGCTCCCCCTTTGCTATATAATCAAAATCAATGTCAAAAATAAACTTGGAACCTATATTTTCTTCACTTCTAAGATTGATGTTACTATCAAACATATCTAAAGTTTTCTTCACAATTTGCAAACCAAGACCTGTACCACCATAATTTCTATTGGTACTTGCTGATGCTTGAATAAAAGGATCGAAAATAATATTTTGATTTTCTGATGAAATACCGATTCCAGTGTCCTCAATGGTAAACTGTACCTTGATCTTCTCTTTAGATAAATTTATGGCATGTGCGCTAATGAATATGCTGCCTTCCTCTGTGAATTTTATCGCATTATTAATAAGATTTAAAAGCACTTGAGTTACCCTTGTGGGGTCGCTAATTACTAACTTACCTTCCAACACCGGATCAATGGACAATTTAAAATCAAGCTTTTTTTCAAGTGCTCTTAACTTACTACTTGAATAGGTCCTTGTAATTAGTTCCTTAAGATCAAAACCAACTTTTTCTAATACACTTTTAGTAGAGTCCAGTTTATTGACATCTAAAACATTATTTACCAGTAATAATAAATTCTCAGCAGAAAACTTAAGCATATCCAGGTTCTCTTCTTGATCTTTTCTGGGGTTCTCAAACAATAAGACATTAGTTAATCCTACCACACCATTTAAAGGCGTTCTGATTTCATGTGACATCGTCGATAGAAATTCCATCCTCGCATTTGAAAGTTTTTCTACCTCATCCAAGGTTTGATTTAATTTTTCATTGACTACTCCCAATTCACTTTTAGCCCTGGTAAGCCTTGTAATATTTTTGTTGAAAGACCTGAAAAAATAAAATTGTAGAAAAATAATAAGAAGGAAATTGTAAAATGTTACAAACACATAAATCGGCTGACTAACTTCATGCGCGGTTGAGCCTATGTAGAAATAATTACTATTATCCGCAATTGTAAAAGCTAATACCGGCAAAATATTAAGTGCTGAGTAAATCCAGCCCCATTTAGAACCATGAATATAAAAACTAAGCACACAGGCAAACCAAATATACTGGAGCGTCTCTAAATTGACATCTCTCACATAAAAGGAAAGATTAGTCCATACCCCTAATGTAATCACGATTAAAATAGTATGAGAAATCACCCTCCATAAATTCGTGTAAAAAGCTAACGTAATAAGGAATATACAAACGCTAAAAATAATTAAAACTCTTATTAAATGGAAAGGTACATCAGCTAAAGAGTAAGCCACAATAAGTAAGGCACTGAAAACAGTATAAAAAATTAATATATAACCAAGAATTTTTATCCGAGCTTTATTGAGCGGATCAGGCTCATGATTTATTATTCTTTTAAAAATAGTGTCTATATAATTCAGAAAACCCATAAGAAATAGCTTAAAAAAGCTGCGAAGTTAATTACAAACAACCCATACGATTGTTAAAAATTAGGTAATTATTGAAAATTTAGAAGGATTTATTGTGGTGATATAAGTAGTATGAATTGAATAAAGCCGTG
>JBDTKP010000158.1:0-27216 GCA_039935255.1 Gelidibacter sp.
TATTAAGAATCGCGTATTAAATCCTTTTTATATGGAATTTGGTCCATGGCACGCTCCGCAATAGCTGTTATGGTTAATGATGGATTAACACCAGGATTGGCTGAAATCATCGCACCATCGATGACGAACATATTCTTATATCCAAAAACCTTGTTATCCTTGTCAATCACACCTGTGGTAGGGTCCTTTCCCATTACCGCACCACCTAATATGTGCGCTGTTGAAGGTATTCCGGCCAATGTTTCTAATGCAAAGGAAGTGCTTACGCCATTTATTGCTTTTTGATAAGCATCTACGAGTTTTATAGATTCTGGAATAAAAGGGGTAGGAGCTTTGCCAGTACTTACTTTTGAAGTCATTTGGCCGAGCGCATTTCGTTTAAATTTTAAGGTGCTGTCCAATGTCTGCATAAAAAGCAACACCACCGTGTTTTTTGCCCAACCATTCACAAAATAGATTTTAAAATAATCAACAGGATTTTTTAAAAGTTTGACCACTGTTTTAAAAAGACGGGATACTACATTCGATCCTGTGACGTAAGGTAAATGCACAAGCTTCCAGGCATTGGAGCCTTCGCCGTATCTGCAAATTTCAAGATGGCTATTTTCATCGGTGTCAAGGATGCTGCCTATGGCAACCCCTTTTGAATAGTTTTTATCTTTGTTGAGACCGGTAACGCTGATCAGGGTCTCGTTATTACTGCGGATATCCTCACCGAGTTTATCTGATAAATGAGGTAGAGATTTGCTTTTAAGTTTGAGCAGCAGTTTTACTGTTCCCAAAACACCGCCAGAGAATATGACCCCGTGAGCTTTAATTTTAAGATCTTTTTTAAAAAATTGAGTACTGCTTTTTAAGGACACTTCATACCCCTGAGAACCATCTTTGGCGTCAATGGGTTTTACTTCAATGACTTCATTTTCGGCCACTATTTCTGCACCATACTTTTGAGCGAGGTAGAGGTAGTTTTTATCCAAAGTATTCTTGGCGTTATGTCGGCAGCCGGTCATACAAGCTCCACAAAAAGTACAACCAGAGCGCTCCGGACCCTCACCAATAAAATAGGGGTCTTTTACCGTTAAATTGGGTGTTCCAAAAAAAACGGCAACTCTTGTGGCTTCAAATTTTTCTCTTATATTCAAATCTTCCGCTACTTTTTTTAGGCCCAAATCGCCATCAAATAAGTGTGGGGTTTTGGCAGCTCCCAACATCCGCAACGCTTCGTCATAATAAGGCTTCAGTTCATTTTCCCAATCGTTTAAGTCCTTCCAACTTCCAGAATTGAAAAAAGCAGTTTTAGGCGTAGGTAAGGTGTTTGCATAAACTAAAGAACCGCCACCAACACCAGTTCCTGAAATGATGGCAATGTGTTTGAAAATCGAAAGTTTCATAATGCCAAAAAACCGTAAACGCGGCATCCAGAGCCATTTTTTTAGATTCCAATTGGTTTTAGGGAAATCTTTAGCCTGGAACCATTTTCCTTTTTCAACCACTAAAACGGAGTATCCTTTTTCAGATAACCTTAAGGCACTGACTGAGCCTCCAAATCCGCTTCCAACTATAATGTAATCGTACTCCATTTTAATGAACCATAACAAGTTTGTGTTTGAAAAACTTTGATTTGTGACCACTAATTTAGTCAAAATAAATCGGAGATAATCCCGCGGGTACTACTTTAAAGACAGTCTGTGTTAAGTGCTGTTTATTAGTTGTTTATGTGATTTTTTTATATGTGAATGGTGTGGTGATATTAAGATAATTATCCACAATGCGGCGCATCTCATTGAGTCTTTTTAAAAAGATCAATGTAACAATAAAGGTAAATTAACTACCTATATTACAAAATCAGCAACCTTCTAAAATAAAAGTATATGCTTTCTATCCAAAATCTGAATAAAATCTATCCTAACGGAACTCAGGCCTTAAACAATGTGAATCTTGAAATTAATAAAGGGATGTTTGGTCTGTTGGGACCTAACGGCGCTGGGAAATCCACTTTGATGCGCACAATTGCCACCTTACAAATTGCCGATAGTGGCACCATTCAGTTTGATGGTATTGATGTGTTTGCGCAATCTGAAGAATTACGAAAAGTATTAGGCTATTTACCTCAGGATTTTGGGGTCTATCCAAAAGTTTCTGCCGAAATGATGCTCAACCACATCGCCAAAATCAAAGGCATTCACAGTGCCAATGACCGTAAGGCTTATGTGGCTGATCTTTTAAATCAGGTGAATCTCTACAAGTTCAGGAAACGAAATCTAGGTGATTATTCTGGTGGGATGCGTCAGCGTTTCGGGATTGCTCAAGCTTTGATCGGAAACCCTAAATTAATTATCGTTGATGAACCTACGGCAGGTTTAGATCCTTTGGAACGTAATCGCTTTCATAATTTGTTAAGTGAATTAGGCGAAGATGCGGTCGTGATATTATCAACTCATATTGTCGATGACGTGGTGAATTTATGTACTAACATGGCGGTGTTCAATGACGGCGCAGTTGTGGTGCAAGGAAATCCACAAGATTTGTCCAATTCGTTAAATGAGAAAGTCTTCCGTAAACGCATTGAAAAGGGCGACATTGAAAAATACCAATCTGAATATACCGTGCTTTCTACCTATTTAAGAAGTGGAAATATGAATGTAAACGTGTTTAGTGATGTTCACCCTGGAGATGGTTTTGAAACAGTGAACAACAATCTGGAAGATTTTTACTTCTTCAGTATTAACCAACCTCAAACTGTATAATCATGAAGGAAATTTTCTTATTTGAACTTAAATATCGTTTAAGACGACCAGTTACCTACATCTACATTTTTTTGATGTTCATTATTCCACTTTTACTGAGTGTTTTTGAAGAATCAGTGACCGCCCAATATACCAACAGTCCAAACGCGATTATAGATGTTTTGGGCAGTCTTAGCGTTTTAGGATTGTTTTTTTATGCAGCTATTATGGGCGTCGCGGTGTATAGGGATGAAGAACATAAAACCGCACAGACCTATTTTACATTTCCTATTTCAGAGAAAGATTACATTTTAGGACGCTTTTTTGGCAGTTTTACCATTGTTACGATCATGAACATTGCTGCCGTTATCGGCGCCATGATTGGTTTTAGTATGGGCGCTTTTTTGGAGCGACCAGATTATGGGACTTATATGCCTTTCAATTTTAGTTCCTATGCCTTACCTTTTTTATATTTATTAACGTTCAATGCCCTTTTTATCGGAAGCTTGTTCTTTTGTTTAATGACTTTTTTCAAACGGATGTCCATCCTCTATTTAGGCGGTATTGTCATTCTTATTTTAACCATCGCTTCGGGGCAGTTGTTGTCTAATTTAGATACACAATGGTTGAGTGTCTATGTGGATCCATTTGGAGGAAAAGCACATAATTATATTACTAAGTATTGGACTGTCGACGAATTAAATTACACCCAACTATCACTTTCTGGTAAATTTGCCTTGAACAGACTACTTTGGTTAGGTCTGGCTCTATTGATTTTCTTTTTTACCTTATTTAAGTTTTCTTACAAAGGGTTTTTAACCACCTCTAGCAAGAAATCGACCAAAGAATCAAAAGAAGCTTATGTACCTTCTACTTTTATTCCAAATATAGTACAGCAATTTAATTCCAAAGCACGCCGTTCAAACCTTTTGTCTTTGAGTAAAATAGAGTTCTTGTCTATTGTGAAAGATGGTGTTTTTGCGATTTTAATCATATTAGGGATTTTGGTCGCAGGATTTGTAACTTACCAATCCAATCAAATTTACGGCACACCGTCTCTACCGATAACACGCTTTATGGTATCCCAAATTTCAGCCGGTCTCTCATTGTTTTCTGTCATTATTTTAGTGATTTATGCTGGAGAAGCAGTGCATAGAACACGGCAGAATAAAACCTTTGAATTTTACGACGCGTTGCCCGTTAGTAATAACACATTATACCTATCAAAAATCATTTCTCTTATTGGGGTTGCCCTTGTATTGACTTTACTCAATATTGTGGTCGGTATTTTGTATCAAACCTTTAATGGGTATTTCAATTATGAAATTGGTATGTACTTGATCTATAATTTTACGAGTGTTTTGCCGAGTTTCATCATGACAGTGCTTTTGGCGTTTTTTATTCATGTTTTAGTGAATAATAAATTCTTGGGCCATTTTATCGTCATTATTGTCTATATCGGGGTGCCTATTCTTATGGCGCTGGCGTTTAAGACTTCAAATCCTTTGGTGATTTTCGGTGGAACCACAAGTGGATTCTTAAGTGATTTAAATGGCTTCGGGCATTATTTATTTGGAAAATTTTGGTTAAATCTCTATTGGATTTTACTCACCTGTATTTTCGCCACGATCGGCATTATTTTTTGGAATCGTGGATTCATTGCGTCGGCAAAAGAACGTGTACAGATTGCAAAACAACGCTTTAGTGGGAAAACTTTAGGTCTTCTTTTGTTTTTCATTCTGGCATTTGTTTCTGTGGGTGGCTATAGCTACTACAACTTAAAAGTGTTGAACCAATTGGAAAACGGCAATTACGGCGAGAAACTTAATGCCGAATCTGAAAAAAAATATGGTAAATATATTGATAAACCACATGTTCAAATCATTGACTTGAAAGCATTTGTCGATATTTTTCCTGAAGATAGAGGGGTCGTTGCGAAAGGCGAATTTCAGGTTATTAATAATTTTGAGGTGCCGATTGATACGCTTTTGTTGAATATTGGATTTCCTATTGCCGACACAAAGATTACCAAGGTAGTTTATAACGGTACAGAATTAAAACCATTTTTAAATGACGAAGAGTTTCGTCTGTTTATCTACAAATTACCAACAGCCTTGCAACCCGAGGAAACTGCGTCTTTGGTGATCGAAACTGAAGCCAAAACGCATGGTTTCTCTTCAGACTCTGAAACCGATATATTGACAAATGGTACGTTTTTTAGAGATGCGATTTTCCCTTCATTTCATTATCAACGTACGTTGGAAGATAACGGCGTTCGTAAAAAATATGGACTCAAAGAACTGGATTATCTGCATCCACCGCGAACTGATAGTATTGCCTTAAAGAAAAATTTATTTAATGAAGACGGCGATTATCTGCATTTTGAGGCAGTTTTGAGTACTTCAAAAGGACAAACGGCCATTGCACCTGGAACACTTGTGAAACAATGGGAAGAAAATGACAGAAGCTATTTTCATTATAAACTGGAGGAGAAAACGGACTATTTCTTCAGTTTCGTTTCCGCAGCTTATGATGTAGAAAAGGATGTGTGGACCGCGCCAAGCGGTAAAAAAGTAGCCATAGAAATTTACCATTCGCCTAAGCATAAAAGGAATTTGGGGTATTTTGTAAAAGGGATTAAAATTGCTTTGGACTACAATTCAAAGAACTTTCTAGAATATCCACATTCGGTCATACGTGTGATTGAATTCCCTGCTTACTCTACTTTTGCGCAGTCTTTCGCTACGACCATTCCCTATTCTGAAGATTTTGGTTTTGTAGCTGATTTCTCAAAAGCAGACAGTTATAATTATGCCTTTAGAGTGACCTCTCATGAAGTGGCACACCAGTGGTGGGGACATATTGTTACCCCAAGTAACACCTCTGGTGCTAACATCATTTCCGAAACTTTAGCCGAATATGCTTCATTAATGACGATGAAACAAGAATATGGTGAGAACGGTATTAAATCCTTCTTAAAAAATTCATTGGACAAGTATCTGGCCAGTCGAAAATTTAGTTTTAAACCAGAACGCATATTAATGGATGTGGAGAGAGGCCAGCATATTTATTATGAGAAAGGCTCTATGATTATGTATGATTTGCAAGATGTTATGGGGGAAAAGGTTCTGAATAAAGGTTTGAAAAACTTTATGGAAGAGTTTAAATATAATACGAAAGGCTATTACCCAACTTCTGAGGATCTTTATAAAGCCATCTATGCTGTAACGCCCGATTCCTTAAAATATAAAGTCAGTGATGGATTTAAGGAGATTGTCTTGTATGAAAACAGAGTGATGGCAGCCAAAACAAAAGCCTTGGCTAATGGCAAATGGGAAACCACTTTTACTGTAAATAGTAAAAAGATCTATTATGACAATAAAGGAAGGGAAGATCGAGTGGATGATAAGAAGAATTTGGTCGATATTGGCTTGTTTGGTGAAGATGTTGTAACAGATGGTGTCACGATTAAAAACCCATTGTATTTTAAACTTAAATGGCTAAAGCCGGGTGATAACTCCTTCACATTTGTTACGGATAAAAAACCTTTAAAAGCGGGCATTGATCCTTATAATAAGTTGATTGATCGTAATTCAGACGACAACTTAAAAACGGTGGAAGAGTAAGTTAAAAAAAATAATAGTTAGAAAAGCGAGGTGTAGCCTCGCTTTTTTATTTGCTGGAACTTGGTCTTTATTCCAATCTTATTTTTAAATGAAGAAAACAACGGTGCCTTCACGAATTGGTGAACTTTGCTAAACTGCAAAAAATCGTGACTCCAGGGATTAAAATTAAGATGTCTTAAAAGACGTCGCTAAACTAAAGGTTTCTGGAGACCTATCTTTCAGTCATCCGTTTTATAGAACTTATAATTGTTTCAATAAAGACCTCGTAAATTTTATGCTTTTCACACCTACTGAATCAAACTCATTTTACAGCCTCTACGGTTAACTCATTTCGAAGTAGGTTCAGAAGTCAATTTGAAGCGATTTAATAATACAATCTAAAGTCCAGTAATGTGCAGAGATTGAAATGTTTTTGAAACATCAATTCCACAACTTCTTTAAGATCATCGTTTTCTTGATAAAAGCTAAAAAAAACTCTATCTAGAGTGCTTGCGCTAGAAATTTCCTTATGGTCAGATCCATAACCTGAAATGGCTCGTGCCCCAGTTACATCTAAAAAATACTGCGATTCTTCATCGGTGAGATCCAAAATTTTTTCATTGGCAAAATGTATTATTTTTCCTGTCATTTTACCTTCAAAAAGTTCCGCTATTTCCTCAATGCTATAATAATAGTCATTTATAAGAATATTGTTGGGCGCTCCAGGCATAACCAGATAAATTATTTCATAATCCTTAAAGTTATGATCTTCATAGAGCAAGATATTCAAGCTCTCCTCTAAACCTTCGATAGTATCACAAGCTTTGTAAATACTTGTTATACCTTGTTTCAGTGCAATGTCTTCTAAGATTTTTAGAACTTCTGTGGTGTTGGCATTATCTACATCTGGAATAGCTTCGAGACAGAAAATAAATTTTTCATTCTCCATAAAAAGTTGGCATTAAATATTTTTATAAGCCTCAAAATTCTTCTATTTGATTGTATTTGCAAACAAATTATTAAAACATTAAGACTATTTTTTATTTTAAAGTGGTTAGATGTTTTCAGGGCATGTAACGGTTATTTAATATACTGAGTTATTAGAAGAGTGAGTTTTGCAGAAGAATTGTTCTAAAAAACCATGCATCACCCAAAATATATTTATTTAGAGTGAACGCTTTATAATTCAGACAATTATATCCAAAAATTTCACTAATTTAATAAGTTCAAATAGCTATTTAATAATTTATATTTTGTTTGTTTTCATCAAGATGAACGTCATTTAGACTGTAAATGGGAGAATTTTGAAAATATCATTAAGAGTACTTTTACAAACTGCAGAGTTCTAGCCTCAGTTATTTATTTTGAATTGCAATTATAAAGTGAATGTATATCTGGAAAACCTATAAGTAAAATTTAATGATTCCTAAAATAATCCATTATTGCTGGTTAAGTGGTGAGGAATTCCCACAAGACGTGAAAAATAACCTTGCGTCTTGGAGAGAAATACTCCCGGATTATGACTTTGTATTATGGGATTCGGAAAGATCGGAAGTCGTTAAATGTTTATGGACGGAAGAAGCTTTAAAAAACAAGAAATATGCATTTGCTTCCGATCTTATCCGATTATATGCCGTTCACACTTATGGTGGTATTTACTTGGATTGTGATGTAGAGGTCTTGAAAAGTTTTGATAATCTTCTTCATTTGCCCTATTTTATAGGCTTTGAAAGAAATAGCTTCATAGAAGCAGCTATTTTTGGATCCGAAAAAAACGCTTTATGGATTTCGAATATTATGGAGCATTATAAAAATAGGGCTTTCGTAAAGGAAGATGGCTCTTTTGATATAGCCTTATTACCTGTTATTATGAAAGCACAAATAGAATTGACGCGACAATTTAAAATTATGGATACTAATGAAGCGCAGGACGCAACCCTTTTAGAAAATAACGAGAGTTTATTCTGGTTATTTCCGTTCGATTATTTTAGTCCCAAGGATATAGAGACAGGGAAAATTTCAGCAACAACAAACACCTATACAATCCATCATTTCGCTAGTTCTTGGTTGCCTTTGCCCTCAAAAATAAGAAGGAAAATTATGCGAATTATTGGTCTTGGGCGCACAGAGAAAATTATATCTTATTTTAAGTTAAGGGAAATGCTGACTTTCATCAAATGTTATGGGATAAAAAAGAGGAAAAAGCTTTTTTAAAAGGATGTTCTCTTGGAAAATTACAACCTGTATGTTTGAGCCATTGATTAATCTTTACTTTACATAAAAAATACTTAGCGATTGCTCGTCGGAGTTTTGTATTTTTATTAGCTCTTGCCGAGACATGCCACGGCTCGTAAAACATAATTTTGGATGTTATTTCACCATCTTAAATTAACTGTAAAATTTATAAAACTAAAACTCTACACCCATAAATTGGATTATGAATTAAAATTCTATTCGGAAACTTTAGGATTTGAAATCTTACAACAAAATAAAAATTCTTTTTCTGTAAAAGTGGCTGGAGCGAATTGTTGTATGAGAAATCTGACAAAGAACGTAGCTATCATTATTGTTTTTTAATTCCTTCAAACAAATTAAACGAAGCTTTGGAATGGATGGAAAAAAGGACTGAAATCATAAACATTGAGAAGGGCAGAAAAATCCAAAACTTTGAGGCTTGGAATGCTGCCTCCTTTTACTTTTATGATGCGAGCGGAAAGATAACCGAATTTATGGTGCGTTACGATTTGAAAAATGATGATACTACTGATTTTGATGCTTCTAAAATTTTAGACGTTAAACGAAATAGGGGTGTCAACCAATGATGTAAAAAGGATGAATGACCAACTTTAAACTGATTTGAAAGACATCTGGTTTCCTACTTCAATAAAAATAAAGCCTGAGCCTTTTGAAGCTATCGTTGAAAATAAAGGAAAGGAATATCACGTAAATTTTAGAAATGGAAAATTTAAAACGGCAGTCAACAACATATAAAAAGAGATCTCCTGTCTCAGAGACCTGTTCAAAATAGGTGGAGTAAAAGGAAAGGTATTCTCGTGAACTACAAGGTCGTTCTCGGCAGATATTATGAGCTTGCGATTCGCTTTTGTTCTTTCTGGATGTACTTTAAACTTATAAATTCAATAATAAAAGCTGATTTATGCTATACCTAAACATTGACTTAAAGGAGCAGACCCAACATTAAAATAAAATTATTAAAAACAAAATTTAAAATGAAAAAATCAACAGTAGAGGAGATTAAAGAACGGTTTGATAATGATGTCGAACGATTTTCCAACCTTGATACGGGTCAACTGACGACTATTGATGCAAAAATATCACTAGAATTGATTACAGAAGCGTCTAAACGTATTGTTCCCCATGCGACAAGCTTATTGGATGTAGGATGTGGTGCTGGAAATTATTCACTAATGATGCTCTCAAAAATCCCTAACTTAAATTGCACTTTAGTTGATTTGAGTAAACCTATGCTTGAAAAAGCATTTGAAAGAATATCTCAAGAAACCGACAGAAAAGTAGAGATTATACAAGGTGATATTAGAGAGGTAGCGTTGATGGAGAATCATTTTGATATCATTTTAGCTGGTGCAGTACTACACCATTTGCGAGATGACAAAGACTGGGAAACGACCTTTGAGAAGCTGTTTAATTTGTTAAAACCTGGAGGCTGTTTAATGATTTCTGATTTAATTTCACAAGACACCGAGTTGCTAAACGACTATACCTGGGAAAGGTATGGTGATTATTTGGAAGGTTTGGGAGGAAAAGAATATCGTCAAAATGTTTTGGACTATGTGGCGAAAGAAGATTCACCAAGATCAATGAACTATCAATTAGATCTTATGAAGCAGGTTGGTTTTAGTAAAGTGGAAATTCTTCATAAGAACATGTGCTTTGGAGCTTTTGGCGGAATCAAATAGTAAGTATAATAACGCTAGTTTAGATAGAGAATACTTTACGCAACCTGTTTGGGTGATATCGATCTATTTGCGTTGGAGCATAAAAACAAAGAAATAGCAAGACATTTTGAAAATCAAAAAGCCTAACACTTTAAAGAATTCTACCTATTATGAAAAATAACCAACAATCAATTAACAACTTCGAAGCCAAACAAGGCCGCTACAAGGATATGTTATACCGTCGCTGTGGGAAAAGTGGCATCTTATTACCTGCAATTTCTCTCGGGTTATGGCATAACTTCGGACACGCCGATGATTTTGCAAATGCACAGAATATCATCCGAACCTCCTTTGATTGTGGCATCACACATTTTGATTTAGCAAATAACTATGGCCCTCCTTATGGAGCTGCTGAGGAAACCTTTGGAAGAATTTTGAAAAAGGATTTTCAATCGTATCGTGATCAAATGTTAATTTCGAGTAAAGCTGGTTGGGATATGTGGGATGGTCCTTACGGGGATTTTGGATCTAAGAAACATTTAATTTCGAGTCTTGATCAAAGTTTAAAAAGAATGGCTCTTGACTATGTTGATATATTTTATCATCACCGCCCTGATCCTGATACGCCATTAGAGGAAACTATGGGCGCATTGCACCAAATGGTTCAACAAGGAAAAGCGTTATATGTTGGTATTTCTAGTTATCCACCCGATTTGACACGTCAGGCAAGTGAAATTTTAAAAAGAATGGGTACCAAGTTATTGATTCATCAGCCACGTTATAATATGATGGACAGACGTGTAGAAGATGATGGTTTATTAGATACACTCGAAAATCACGGAGTAGGAGCTATAGCATTCTCGCCTTTGGAGCAAGGCATCTTATCTGATAAATATCTCAAAGGAATTCCAGAAGATTCTAGAGCATTAAAAGACAAACGATATCTTAAAGCAGAGCACATCACAAAAGAAAAACTCGACAAGGTCAATCAATTAAATAGTATGGCGGTTAAAAGAGGTCAAAGCTTAGCACAAATGGCCATTGCTTGGTTATTGAAAGATGATCGCATTACGTCGGTATTGGTTGGTGTGAGTAGACCAGAACAAATATGTGACAATGTGAAAGCGATTGAAAACTTGAATTTTTCGAAAGAGGAATTAACGGTGATTGACGACATTTTGAATACGTAACCTTAAAACGATTCTCGCAGACAATTAATGAGCCCTAGAAAACGTTCTGCTGAAGTTGTGAGTAAGCTGGCTTAACAATTTCGTTAAGCTATCCGTACTCAAGGGTTTTCTATCCCGATAGTATTTATTAAATTTGTAACTTAAATAAAACCATCTTAAGCGCGACCGCGGTAAGCACCATTCAAAAAAATGAGCAAAGACAAAGAAATTGCCAATCTCGAGAAAAAACTTAAAGCTGATCTTGATAAATTTGAATCGGCAAAAATAAAGTGTGGCATTATTGGTAGAAGTGGGGTTGGGAAATCGTCACTAATTAATGCCATTGTTGGAGAGCATATTGCAGAAGTTGGCGAAGTAGAAACCACGATGGAGGTGGGTAAACCCATTGCACATAGAGGTTTGAATTTTTATGATTTACCTGGATGTTCCACCGTTAATTTTCCGAAAGAGCGGTATCTTGAAGAGTTTCATATCAGCAATTTTGATTGTGTCATTTTAGTAACGTCAGACCGCTTTTACGAAGACGACTTGTACTTAATAGATGAACTATTAAAAATAAAAATGCCTGTCTTTGCGGTCCGAACCAAAATAGACTTTTCAATCGATCGCGCCTTAAGAAGAGATATCTCTGAGGAAGAAACCTATGATACAGTTCTGAATAATCTCAAGGAAAACCTTAAAGGTTACCGTCTCAACGGGATTTATTTAACCTCTGCAGATTACCCACAAGAGTATGATTTAAGCCAACTCTTGGATGATATCTATTCAAGTTTAGGGAAAATAAAACAACAACGGTTTGTAGCAGATATCAATATCACCAGCAAAAAAATCTTAGAAAAAAAAAAGGAACTCGCAAATAAAATTGTAGGCATACATGCAGGGCTATCAGCAGTGAACGGTATAAATCCAATTCCAGGACTTGATATTGGTGTTGATATTTCCCTTTTAACCAGAATGGGAATTCATGTCAGAGATATTTACTGTTTGGGAGAGGCACAACAGCATTTTATCACAGCACTCATTGATAAAAAGAATGCAAAAGTATTAGCTGCCAAAGCGGTGCAGTTTGGCGCGAAGTATTTGGGAAAAGAAGCGGTTATTATCCTTCTAAAAAGAGCAGGAGCAGGGATAGCAGTAAAATCTGCTTCAAAATATTTCCCTTTCATTGGGGTTGCGATTTCATCGACCGTTGGTTTTTTCTTAACCTCTTCGATAGGTAAAGATATGATTAAGGATGCGGAAGATATTGCCACAGAAAATTATAATGCATTGAAATCAATTAATATTAACCGGCAATTATGACGATCTACTAATTATCTAGTCTGGTGCAAAAACTGACTTAAATAGATTTACCTTGCCCGTTATAAAAATCAAAAGGATTATGGATAAAAGATTATATACCACTAGTGAGATTCAAGAAAAAATTACGACAGTGGCAAAAGGATTAAGCGATACCGATTTAGACAAGTTGTGTAAAAAGGACCATTCAAAATCCATGTTTGATATTAGCATGCCTCTATTTCTGAGAGTACCTGCTCATTTTACACCGGCCGAAAAATCTGATGCTGTTAAAGACGCGAAAGGTGTCGTACGATGGACTTGGGACTTTGAGTTTGAGCGCAACGGGTTTAATTACGCTATCAGTACGCAATGGTATGCAAGAAATGACGAGTATGTGCAGCGTTGGCTGAATCAATTTGCATAATAAATAAGACTTTATGCCTTCTCTTTGGGCTTATATAAAAACTCACTGGATACAGGGCTGTTAGAAGAGTTTTTAGTGATAATGCAGGCTAAGGATAAGAAGATGTTTTTAAGTGAATAGAAGGGTGTCAAAAATCATTTAAAATTCTTCCATTCCAAAATATAAAATAAAAATGGTGTACAGCGATGTACACCATTTTTATTTTGTGGAATAAAGCGATTCTGAAATGTAGTAAACATATTTCAGTTTATTTCCAGAAGATTTATCTTTCCATATCTCCATTTAAAATTCTAGCGCTCAATACGCGGTATGACCATAAAAGGAATTTCCGAATGATAGCCCATTTTACTGATAACTGGCTCTTTAATTAGACTTTCAATAAAACTATGTTCATAATTAATCATGATAAGGATGTTAATAGTGTTTTCCTCAATGAAATCTTTTATGGCTTGCTCTTTTTTGGCATAATCTGACTTCCAATAAAAAGTATGTTGATCATTCTTTAAATACTCTTGCAGAATGTCAAAATTATTACGCTGTGTATCTGTTAGCTTATCTAATCCATTAATATTAAGAATATTAATTGTAGAGTTGTGCAAAGATGCTAATTTTCTTATGGCCAATAACTCTTCACCATATAATCTATTAAAATCAGTTGGGAAGCCAATGTGAGCTAGGCTTTTAAATTCATAATTATCTGGCACCAATAGTGAAGGACAAAGCTTAACCTTTTTAATAACGGATACAGAATTACTTCCCAGAAGAAACTCTTGAGCTCCTGTTGCACCTTTTGTGCCCATTACCAACAGGTCTATCTTTTGCTTTCCAATGGCAAATATTATAGAATCTATCAAGGAATCTGTAGTGAAAATTGTTTTAAACTCATGCTCATTATTTGTGCTCTCAGATTTGGCACGTTCCTTCAAGGCCGTTAACTGTTCTCTTGAAGTGTCTTTAAGTTTATCGATATAATTTGGCGAAATATAAGTTCGGGCGCCGGTATTTACAAAAGTCCATGCATGTAAGAAATAAAATGTACAAGCTTTGTTGTTGTATAGTTTTAAGGCATAAAGAGCGGCGCTCCATGCGTTTTCTGAAAAATCTGTAGGAATTAAAATATGATATCTCATGCTGTTTTTATTTGTTATTTGGAATAATTATGAGGGCTTTCCTTATAAAAGTAAAATTAAGAATTTACGGTTAAGCATAAAATGACTTATATCAGATTAGGATGATACGTCTTAAATATTTCACCCATTGCTGCAGTTGTCAACCATCCATTTTTGCATACTTCAAACCCCTGAACTTTTTGAATTGATACAGCTGATCTTTATTTTAAATAAAAATCTGGATAGAAACAGAACTGATTTTAGTACGGCATTAGTTGATACCTGGTATGACCAAAAATGGAATTTTAGATTGAAATCCCAGTTTCTTTATGATAGGTTCCCTAATAATACTCTCAATAAAGCTATGTTTATAATTAATCATTGTAATTAAATCAATAGCGTTCTTGTCATTAAAGTCTTTTATGGTTTGCTCCTTATTCCCTTTCACTGGCACCCAATTAAAACTATACTGGTAATTTTCTAAATTGGTTTTTAATATTTCCAAATTAGCAGTCTGTTTATCCGTTAAATCATCCCTATCCTTATCACTAATGTGAAGAATTTTTATTGTTGAGTTTTGTAATTCAGCCAATTGTTTTAAAGGCAGTAATTCCTCACCATAAATTCTATTAAAATCAGTAGGAAAAGCAATGTTTTTCGGGGTTATGTATTCATAATTATTTGGCACTAAGAGGACTGGGCAGCGCTTTATTTTTTTAATAACTGTTACAGTATTACTCCCAAGAAGAATTTTCTGACCTCCTGTAGCGCCTTTTGTGCCCATTATAACCAAGTCGACATGGTGTGTTTTAAATCCTAACTCTATAGAATCTATTAATTCACCTTCACTAAAAATCGTTTCAAAGTCGTGATCATTATTTTTACTTTCTAATTGTGCGCGCTCTTTTAGTTCAGCCAGTTGTTCTCTTGCTTTTTCTTTGAGTGGTTCTATATAACTGGGAGAAATGTACGTTCTGGATCCCGAATTTAAAAAGGTCCAAGTATGTGAAAAATAAAATGTGCAAGGTTTATTGGCATATAATTTTAGGGCATATAATGCCGCACTCCACGCGTTGTCTGAAAAATCTGAAGGTATTAAAATATGATGTCTCATGTTGTTTTTGTTGAAAGTCTGTAAAAATAAATCAGGGCTTTACTTATTGAAGTAAAGTTAAGATTTATTATTAATTGTAAACTTAGTATTTTACTGATAGTTATAGCATGATTTATGTCAGTTTAAGCTCATAACCAAAAAAAAGGAAGCATAAATTCAGTTGAAAAAATAAATGAGATGGCATGATTGCCAGCGGATTGAATTCCTCCACAATTCCCGATCATTCCATACAAAATTGAAAAAACCAAAGCGTACAATAGGCGACGTTATAATACAAGGACACATCGCGATACATCAATGGATGGTTTACTTGATCTTTGACCGTTATATTAGAATATTTGGATGGCATCAAGGAGGGATCAGATTATTCTGTGAAACAGCTCAAAGAGTTCAGTTTGAAAAGAAGCGGAACATAATGTATAGATTTTAACATCAATTTTTTAATATATATTTTAAGAACTATAAGAATTTCGACGCTATTTAAAGAAATAGCACCTTCAATTTCTTATAGTTGATACTCTCGCAGTTTAATTTATAATTAATCTAAAAGATTTTTTTCATATCTTAATATCATAATTAACTAAAAATAAACACATTATGAACATAAAGAAAAAACTAATTACATTTATTTCCACTATTGGCATATTGATATTAGTGTTGGTCTTATATGCTTTTAAATCTGGTAGTGCTACTCATGAAACTTATGTCCCACAAACACGTTGGGAAAATCTTAAGGTCCTTCCTCAAAATATTTCAAAAGACAGTTTGGACCATCTTATGAAAAATTATTCCACGTCACTTGGTGTCAATTGTACGCATTGTCATGCTGCAAGTAAAGTCGATCCCAAAAAACTTAATTTTGCGAGTGATGAGAAAATTGAGAAAGACATTGCGCGCGTGATGATCAAAATGACCAATGATCTCAATGATACGATCTTTAAACCGCACTTTCCCGATCCAAAACCACATCAGGTAAGTGTCGTAAATTGTGTCATGTGCCATCGCGGAACAGTCAATCCTGAAAAGTATTTATCACAAATGGGCGAGATGTACAAAACTTACGATCCTAACAGGGACAATAGAAAAGAGAAATTTCAAGAAGAAAGTGGTAAACAATAAGTGATCTCCCTTAATGAAGTTTTGAACTTGTAAAAAACTAAACATTGCCATTGCAATACGGATGCGCATTTGATAAGAATCCAGATACAATAAAGCTACCGCTCGATTAAATGTAGCTTTTTCTTAAAGAAAATACAAAATAACCTGATAAATTATAAATTCAAGTTAAGACGCTGATTTTAATGGGTCAAAAAAAAGAATACGCTTAAGTTTGATGAAACTTATAAAAGACTATTATGTTAAAATCAGTAAGAATTAAGAGTTTATTATTTTTTGTAACGCTTTTAGGATCACTAACCCTATCAGCTCAGGAACAAAACATTTCTGATAATGAGTTAGGTCAATTTGCAGACGCTTATATAAAAGTACAAATGCAGAATCAAGCGGCACAACAAGAAATGATGACGATCATAGAAGATGAAGGATTAAAAGTTGAACGCTTTAGTGAAATCCAAGAAGCTGCTTTGGATCCAAAGAAAGATGTGGATGCAACGGCAGACGAAATTAAAAAACATTCAAAAGCCATTGCTAAAATGGAGGAAATTCAACCTGCATTAGAGAAGAAAGCGGTTGCTGAGATAGAGTCCGCAGGCATTACTATTGATCGTTATAAGTCATTGGCTACTGCAATTCAAGGGGAAAAGGCGCTTCAGGAACGTCTGCAAACTATATTGGTGTCACGTCAAGGAAACTAATTTTACGTTTCTAGAATAATCAAAAAGGGAAGTCAAGTTGACTTCCCTTTTTTTGTGTCTTTAAAGAAGTTTTTTTAGATAAATCATTGAACCACTTCTAAAGTGGAATATCCCAAACTGCCTTTATCGAGCTTAATTTGCGTTGTGATACGTTCTTTTAGGGCACTGACATGTGAAATAACACCAACGGATTTGTCGCCCTCATTTTGCATTTTCTCAAGAATCGTAATCGCCTGATCAAGGGTTTCTGGATCTAAGGTGCCAAAACCTTCGTCGATAAACAAGGACTCGATTTTTACATTTCGAGAAGCAATATCTGATAGAGCAAACGCCATCGCTAGACTCACCAAAAAAGTCTCTCCACCAGAAAGTGTCTTAACCGAGCGGCGTGCATTCCCCATATAGCTATCAAATATTTTGAGGGTGTCGCTTTTTTCAGCTTCATCAGCGGTGGGAATGTCGAGCAAATAACGATCGCTAAATTCTGCTAGGCGTTTATTGGCAAAACCGATAAGCTGCTCTAAAGTAAGATCTTGAACAAAATTGGAGAATTTGTTTCCTGTGGCGTCTCCAACTAAATCATTCATAGTTTTCCATAACCCAAGGTCTTTTTTTAATAAGCTTAATTCTTCTAAAACTTTTTTTTGGCGTCCACGGGCTTTTGTGTCGTCTTCTAAACGTTGGGTTATTTTACCAGTATTGACGAGAAGTGCTTCCCTTTCAGTTTTTGATGTCTCAAATAAGGCAGTCAAAGCTTCAAAAGAAAGCTTCTCATCATCCTTATCTTTCAATTCTTTTAAGATCTTTTGAAGTGCGGTTCCCTTTTCTGAGATTCGTGCTTTTCTTTCGTTTAGTAAGCTTTCTTGCTTTCGAATTTTATTCGCGATTTCTTCTTTTAATAGTGAATTCCTTAAAAATTCAAGATTTTCTAAATTTTCTTTTAAAAGAATGTTTTCAAGCGCCTGCTTTTTTGCCGAAAGGTCATTTTTACCCAATTTTAGCTTTAAGGCATGGTCCTTAATTTGATTTTCAACCGAAGTAATAGTAGCTATAGAATGACTGATTTTGGAAGATAAATCATTCGATCGTTGATTGAGGTCATCATTTTCATAAAGCGCAATGCGCTCTTTCTTTTTTGTGACATAGCTTTTTAAAGCATCTCCCCAATGTTCTAAAACTTTGATGGCATCCTTTAAAATCGAATGTGCTTGAAATGCATTTTTAGATTGCTCGATTTTTTGAATTGTTTTGTTGAGCTCACTGCGGCGATTTTGAAGGGATTCCAATGTTTCTTCTGGATTCCATTTCAGTTGGCCCGCAAGTTCAGAGAGCAATTTATGGTTCTGAGTAGCGTCGGTTGTCGTTGTTTGAATTTCGGATTTTAGACGGGTTATTTCTCGTTCTTGGAATTTGTTTTTTTCGCCCAGAGTGATGACAAAGCTGGATTTGGTCTCAAGAGCATCCTTTTTTTCTTTCAATAATTCTGCTTTGTCATCAAAATGAGGTGCGCTTAAAGCATAAGGATGATCCTGAGATCCACATAGCGGACAAGGTTGTTCCGGTGTTAATTGCAGGCGATAATCCTCTAAACTTTGATGCTTTCGATGTTGCTCTAAATTAGTTTCTAGGGCCTTGACCTCCTTTTTTAAGGCGACTACTTCGGTTTCCATTACCACTATTTTTTTTAGATCTTCTTTTAATTGATCTTCGGCCGTTTTGAGGTTGTTTGTATGGCTTTCAAGTGTCTTTTTAAATTTTAACGTTTGTTCTTTCTTAATTAGTAAGTCGCCTGCCTTTTCATTCAACTCACGATTGCTGATCAATGTGGTCTCCAATTGCTCCAGTGAATTTATTCCAGAAATTTTGACGGCTTCCTGAACCATTTTTTGCAGGGCTTCAAATTGCGGTTGAAAGGTTTGAATGTTTTCAGCTTTCGGCAATTGAAAGCCTAATGTGTTTATATGTCGCACATAATTAGTAAGCTGCTTTTGATGCAGAATGGCTTCGTCATATTTCTTTTTTTCTTCAGATTGAAGCGCGATAATTTTGCTTCGAAAAGCATCTAATTTTAAATTTGCAGAGGTGATGTCGACTTTTTCCCTGATGAGGGTTGAAACCGTCTCTAAATATGTTTTTTGCTGTAAGTCGGTGTCTATTTTGGATTTTTGAAGCAGTTGTAACTGCCCGTTAAGACCTTCAAGTTCCTTGTTAACCACGTCGAAATCTCTTAAGTGCACGCCGTATTTTGAAAGTTTGTCGTGGACATTTAATTTTGTTTTATAGGGTTCAAAAACTTTAAAATCGGTAGTGTAGCTTAATTTTTCATTTTCCAGTATTTTCCATTCCTTGTTCTTTATTTGTAAATCTTCTCGGATTTTTATTCTATCTGAAGCCCTTTGGAATGCTTTTTCTATTTTGGGCTTCGCATCAGTCAATGTTTTTAATTCCACTTTCTTCTCAGCAATTAACTCGGGCGATAGGAGTTCGATACTTTCAAGACCAGCTTCTTTTAGTTCGATGTCTTTTTCAATGCGTTTATAGCGCAAAAAAACCGTTTTCCCAATGACGCGATAGGAGCGAGCACCGGTAATGTCTTCCAGTAGTTTATTGCGCTCATTGCGAGGAGCTTGTAGTAATTTGCTGAATTCGCCTTGTGATAATACCATGGCTTTGACGAATTGCTCATAACTCAATCCGATGATCTCCTGATTTTTGTCTGGTGTTTTTGTGCCAGATTCAAGAATATGATCGGTAGCCATTTCTACCAATTCCTGTTTCCGAGGGTTGAGATTGTTGTTTCTGTTGCGCTCAATAGACCAATGAGAGCGATAGTCTTTGCCATTGACGCGGTATTCCACTTCGGCAAAACAATGTTTCATATTGCGAGTCATCACCCCACCATCGTCATCTAATATGGAATTACTTACAGGTTTGTCCACTCTGGCGATGCGGTTGTATAGCGCCAAGGTAATCACGTCCAGCAACGTTGATTTTCCCGAACCCGTTGGGCCCGTGATGGCAAATAACCCAGCATCTGCCAAGGGGCCATCACCAAAATCTACTTCATGCTTGTCCTTTAGAGAATGAATGTTTTCAAATCTGATTTTTAGAATTTTCATGGTCTATAGGCTTAGTTCTTGTAAAATTTCTCGAAATGCGTTTTTGAGTTCTTCGGTATTTTCCAAGCCACTTTGGAGTTCCAGTTTCTTTTCAAACATCTGCATCGGCGTTACGTCCGCAACGTCAGTACCAACGGCGAAGGCATCACTGGCACCTCGAATTTTGCTCTTAAAATTAAGCCGTGATTTTACAATTTCGATATGTGGATTGGATTGCGAATCGATCAATGCCTCAAAGGCCTGTCGTTTGTCTAAACTCTCCATCTCTTCGTTTACGATTATTTCGGCCAAAGACATCAAAGGAGTTTCTTCAGAATAAGCGTTTATTTTGTCTTCCACTTCTTGAAGATTGCCTTCAAAAGTGACCAGATTTCTGTTTTTGGGGATGGGAACGATTTTAATTTGAGAGATTTGATGATTTTCCACAGTTATCACATTGATCTGTTTGCAGTCTTCTTTCTCCGAAAAACTCAATGGGATAGGAGAGCCACAATAATGAATGTTATGTTCGTGTGAAACGACTTGTGGTTTATGGATATGTCCTAACGCGACATAATGTGGAACGCCTTCAAACATGTGTGCTTCTACGCCAGCTTGGTTGCCAATTTGAATGTCGCGTTCACTTTCTGAAATTTCGCTGCCCTGCACATATAAATGTCCCATAACAATAAACACTTCGTCGGAATGATTGTTCTTATAATGTGCGTTGATATTTGAAAAGTAAGATTGTAAACCCGATTTGATCTGTTCAATTTTGGTGGCGTAGGACTCGCCAGCAACGGATTTCCGAATATCTCTATCCTTTAAAAAGGGAATAGCGGCCACGACTATTTTTTCGTTATTTTTTTCTATCCCAATAAACATTTCTGCCATGTTGTCGGTTGAGCCACCAATGGCGCTAATGTCAAATGCTTTCAGCAATTCGGCAGGAGCATTTAAAACAGCAGCAGAATCATGATTTCCTCCGGTTAAGATGATTTTACAATCCAAATTGATCAGCTTTTTCAATAAGTCATAATACTGTTTGTAGGCTGCTTGCGAAGGATTTGCTTGATCGAATATATCTCCTGAAACTAATAACACATCGATATTTTCAGAGGTGATGTAAGCGATCAACCACTCAAAAAACAAATCCAGATCTTCGCGTAAATCGAATTTGTGCAATTGTTTTCCAATATGCCAGTCGGAGGTATGAAGGATTTTCATGTTGTAAAAATATTAGGAACGGTAAATTTATAATAATAAGGGGTATTAAGAAATTGAAAGGCGATTTGTTATCAGTAATTCGTAAGGATAGAAATTGTTCGAATTGCAGTGTGCATTTTCTCAATGCAGGAAGGGCTTTTCATTGAATAAAGGGAGAGAAATGTTCTTGTGACAACTTGGACTTTAATTTTAAGAAGATTTTTTTTTGCTGTCCCATATGCATTGAAAATTTATCTAGAATGTAGGACGTTATAAAATCAGAAATATTTGAAAAAAACCGCCACCATATAAGGATAGCTTTTTTTGCTCTTTGCTAATTGCCTTTTATTCGATGCCATAAGTCAATCATCATTTTTTTACCATCACGCTTGTCTTTCTCCTGTTCTATAAATTGAACAATTCCATCAGTATCAGTGGCGATTTCATATTGAAACACAAAATTTTGTGCTCCTTTCTCCATACTTAATAAACCAAATTGTAGATCGTTATAAAGCAGTTGATCGGCAGTCTTAACAATGGTATACCAACCCTTAGAAATAATAATCATGCGTTTTACCTTTTCATTTTTTGCAAGATCACCCAGAAGTTCATGATCCTTTTTGTAGGCTTCGAAGGTGATGGGTTGTGTGTCAAAAAACGAATAATTGGCTAATAAATAAGCGTCTTCGGTTTCAATATTTGCGTTCCAAAGAATGGTATTCATGGGAGATGGTCTGGTGTCTATTTGTTTATAAACAATATTTTGATCGCTCAACGCTGCTTCAAATTTTGTAAATGCCATGCCTTTCAATAAAAATGTCAAACCTAAATAACTGCTGCTAATGATCAGGCCAAGATTGTTGTAGAGGCGTCTTTTTTTGGAAGCTCTTTTTTGGAACATTGCCAAAAGCAAAAACACCAAAAACGGAACGGTATAGAGCGGATCGATAACAAATACCGTTTTAAATGCCAATCGTGTGTCTAAGGGCCAAAACAACTGTGTGCCCCAGGTGGTATGTGCGTCCAAGATAGGATGCGTTATAAATCCCCAGAAAAATAGCCAGGACCAGCCCTTAATATCCTTGTAGGCTTCATAGCGTGTCACTAACCATGCGCATATAGGAGCGAAAACCACAGAAAATATAATGGAATGTGTAAAACCTCTATGGATTTCTAAAGCGGATACAGTATCTGTAAAATAGGAGGAGAAAATATCTAAATCAGGAATTGTTCCGGCAATAGCGCCATATAACATGGCCTTATTACCTATTTTCTTTCCTAAAACTACTTCGCCTACCGCAGCTCCTAATATAATTTGTGTGAGTGAATCCATAAACTTTCGCAAAAGTAAGGCAAATAATACGTTAAAGCCTCTTCAAAATTATGACAGGTTAGCTGCCATAAATAAACTAGAATAATAGGGTTTAATACTGCTCTTTTATTATTTTACAAAATTATTTATTGCTGATTTTTTTAAGTGAAAATTCTATATTTGAGAGAATTCCCTTCTTTTATAATCAAAAAAAGTAAATAATCGACAAAAGGCTTGCTTTTTTCGTTTAATTACATAAATTTGCGATAGAAACTCCTAAATATCAATTATGAAAGCTAAATTTACTTTACTAATTATTGTCTTTTTGCTGACGACAAGCTTTGGTTTTGCTCAAAAAGACCCGCAGAGTATTATTCATGGAAAGGTATCCATATCGAAGTATCACGATCGTGCCGAATTGGAAGTCCTTGCAAAAGGAACTCTTCTAACCTTATATAATGAGCGTATAGAAGTGATAGTTAAAATTCTTCCTAATATTGCTTTTGCCACAAAACCGGGGGTGACCATGACCTCTTTGGGAATTCCTGATTCAAAAGAAAACAGGAAGGCATTAGAAGATAATATTAAGGCAGTGAATACTTATTTTGATAGTACCATGTCATTTCAAGATAAGGTTTTGCCATATTCTGATAAATCTAATCTGGTTTCGGCCATCTTATTTTATGAAGAAACTTTGAAGTCGCTACATACGTATAGTGAATTCAATAAATATTAAATTATTTTGAGGTGAAAAGAAATACATTCACTTCATGTTTACAAATCCGCTAATAAAAAATCTCAGAGTTATTTCTGAGATTTTTTGTAGGTATAAGTTTGGAACAAAGTGTGCATTGAGTAATTCTTTACATGTAATGCAAGAGCAAACGCCATAGAATGAGGTCAATACTCTCCTCGTTTTATTTTATTCTGTAGGATTTTACATATATAATTAAATAATTTTAAGTATTTCATCGACTTTATTTGTATTTCATAGAGTTTATCCCTACGTTTGGATCAAATAGTTAATTATCCTGAATCTATTACTAAATATACGACTTATGAAAAACTTTATTCAAACCGCATGCTTATTACTTATAGTAGTCAGCAGCAGCTTCGCTCAGCAGGAAAAAGGAATCATTGGTAAGAATAACTGGCTGAACAACTGGACAGAATTTAGACCTAACCAGATTGAACATGGTGAGCCAACACAAATATTAAGCGGTAACATAACGCAAGACACCAAATTGAACAAGAGAGATACCTACCTCTTGTTAGGGAACGTTTTTGTAACTGACAGTACAACGCTAACCATTGAACCAGGTACGGTGATTATTGGTGATTTTAAAACCAATGGAGCGCTTATCATTTCTAAAGGTTCCAAAATAATGGCAGAAGGATTAGAAACTGATCCCATCATTTTCACATCAAACAGAAGTGTTAAGAAAGAAGGTGATTGGGGAGGTGTTTTTATTCTTGGAGATGCTCCTATCAATAAATTTGGAAATGGGTCTACGATAAATTACGGAATGCGACCATCATCCTTTGCCGACATAAGCTACGGAGGGTCAAATGTCGAAAGTAATTCTGGTGTTATGAGATATGTGAGAATTGAATTTGCTGGTAGACGCACCAAAGATCATGGCTATTTCAATTCACTTACTTTGGCTGGTGTTGGGAATAAAACGGTGGTAGAGAACATCATGGTTAGCTATTCAGACGGGAATTCCTTCGGCATTTTGGGAGGTATAGTTATTTTAGATAAAATGGTGTCTTTTAGATCTAAGAGTAATGACTACGAATTCAATTATGGCACGCAGTGTAATATTAAAAATTCATTAGCTATTAGATCGCCTTATGTATCGGGTTCTTATGGATCTCGTTCTATGTATGTGGCTTCTTATGATAAAAAAGATGAAGTGGACTTTTCTAAAAAAGGGACTTCTGTAAAAGCTGAAAACTTAACTTTAATTAATGTGAGTGATAATTTAGCATCAGATATCAAGGTGGGTTTAGTAAAAGAAGCTTTGTATATCGCTGAAAATGCCTCTTTAGACATTAGTAAAAGTGTTGTTTCAGGCTTTAATCCAGCCGTTATTATTGACAACAAAGTTCAAATAAATGCCGAAAATCTTGATCGTATTAAGTTTAGTGACATGTATTTCAATAATTGTAATGGTAATATTTTTACTGAGAACGATTCTAATAATGCGGATTTAGAGAATTGGTATGGTAATAGGGCCTTTTTTAATGTGTATTCAAAAAGCTCCGATGCGGAAACGTTTATTGATGTTAAGAACGGAAGACGCCCAGACTTTAGGCTTCGCATAAACAAAATTATAGCTTCAAATGAAGTTGAAAATTAGATCATAAACTTTACTCTTAATTTAAGATGGCCCTCAAATCTCTAATGCCTTGCAGTTTAATGTCTTCCAGCTTAATGCCTCCCACATGGGGGGTGAGTTTTCTTGATATATATGATAGTGGTATTGAATTTTAATACAGATTCTTTATGCCCAAAGCATAAAAATCAATAAAATGAACAATTACTAATTAACTGTGAATGCATAAAACTACTACTCCCACTAGATTCTTTTCTGTACTTGGCATTTTTGTTCTTTTCATATCAGGACAAATAAACGCTCAGATAGCGATTGGTGTGCCTAATTTAGATTTTGTTCGCGCGTGCGGAAGCGACTCATATAATACTTATAAAGTAACGTTCGTATTCTCGCCAGAATCTGAACTTAATGCTACCAACCAATTTAAGATTGAAATGTCTGATGCCCTTGGGGATTTTTCAGAGGCCATAGTTGTGTTCACTTCAGCCCCAGGCGCTGTAACCACTTCCCCGGCCAGTTTAAGTTTTGCTTTGCCTGAAAACATAGCAGGAGATAAATATAAGCTAAGAGTGAAAAGTACAGCACCGGGAGCAACCAGCCCGAGTTCAGCTAGTTTTGCAGCCTACTACAAGCTGCAGGATAGTCCATTTACCATTAACAATCTAGTTTCTACAGGGTCCTATTGTACAGGCGGAAGTTATTTGTTAACCATTGATAATCCAGGTAATGACACCAATGATTCTCCTTTAAAATATCCATCGCTTACTTTCAAATGGTATAAAGAAACGAGTCCTACTTCTGCAGTGTATGTTGGCGACGGGCCTACATTATCTGTAAACCAAGCAGGAACTTATTTTGTTAAAACCAATTATGGAGCGTGTGCTTCTACTTCATATTCCAATCGTGTTAAAATAAGTCCAGTTGTTTCTGGAGATACTGATGCCACTATTGTATCAAGTTTAGGAACTGTTTTTTGTCCTGCTGATGGAATGACTACTTTGAGTACTGTAAATGGCGTAAGTTATCAGTGGTACAAAAATGGGGTAGAGATCTTAGGTGCCACCGAGCAAACCTATCAAACCGATAGCTCAGGTACATTTTCCGTAAATGTCAATTTGGGAGGTTGTTCAGCATCCGGATCTATTGAATTGGAAAGTAAAGGCATTGAAAGTTCCATAAACGTCAATGAAATCAACCAAATAGATTCTGGAGAATCCTTAACGGTAACGGTTACAACCAATGCGACAAATCCTGAATTTGAATGGTATCTCAATAATAGTATAGTCTCAGGAGCCCAGGCGGCAACTTATGAAGCTTCAGCTGTTGGTGATTATAAAGTGATTGTAACCCAAACTACTGGATGCGTAGTTTCTGAAGAGTTTCTTTTTTCAATTAGTCAAGCGATGGATCCTTTCCCAGAAGTTGAAAAAATCCCTAATCTAATCAGTCCAAATGGAGATGGTGTCAACGACACGTGGATCATTCCAACAAAATACTTAAGTGGTACCAATACAGAAGTGCTCATAATGAACAATCAAGGAAAGGTGTTGGTGCAAACTACTGCGTATATGAACAATTGGCCCGAGAATCAAATGAAATTAAACAATGTTAATCAAGTATTTTATTATATCATCACTACACAAGATCAACAGATTATAAAAGGATCTATTACAGTAGTTAAATAAATATGAAGCAGTCATTCCGAAATATCAATCCTTTAAATCAAATTCTCTCAGGAATGAGCCATATCTCCAGTGGAAAAAACATGGGGTATGGGCAGATAAAAACACTAGTATTAACTTTAGTGTGTTTCTGCTCTGTACAATTATTTTATTCTCAAGAAGATGATGGTGTTGTCTCGCTTGCACTACCTATTAGAAACTCTTTAACATTCAACAGATATGTTATCAATCCCACATTTAGTTTTGTTCGCGAACAAAATAAATATATTAGTGTTTACAATAAGAGAGAATGGGTTCAATTTGAAGACGCTCCTCAAACCTATTTGTTAGGATATTCCGGAAGGTTTGCCGACAATATTGGTGCAGGCCTTGGTTTGTTTCAGCAAGATTACGGTGTGC
>JBDTKP010000159.1:0-11766 GCA_039935255.1 Gelidibacter sp.
AAGTGAACAAACCCAAACTTCTGGTAGGAATTTAATATTACTTCCATATACCAACAACACGGCTTTATTCAATTCATACTACTTATAAACAACAGATTTGCAATTCACTACAAAAAACGGGTAAAATAGTGTGTTATGGGGAATTAATGAATCACGAAGAAAACAGTAAAGTAAAAATTATGATACCTAAGTTTGGGCGGGTATCAAACGAGTATCAAAAACATAGTAAATAACGGGGAATTGAAAATGTCCATTTATACGTAACGTACTGATAGACGATATTTTAAATGAAAAAAGCACTCTATTTGAGTGCTTTTTGTGGTCCCACCTGGGCTCGAACCAGGGACCACCTGATTATGAGTCAGGTGCTCTAACCAGCTGAGCTATAGGACCGGTTAAGAGGATGCAATATTACTACTAATTTTAAAATACTACAACAATTTTAAGACTTTATCTCTTGACATAACTCAATCAAAACGCCGTTGGTACTTTTGGGATGTAAAAAGGCCACTAACTTATTATCGGCGCCTTTTTTTGGCGTTTTATTTAACACCGTAAAGCCTTCATTTGAAAGCCGTTCTATTTCTGCTTCAATATCGTCGACCGCAAAAGCAATGTGATGAATGCCCTCCCCTTTCTTTTCAATGAACTTTGCAATGGGGCTGTCTATAGAAGTGGCTTCCAACAATTCAATTTTATTAGGTCCCGCTTCAAAAAATGAGGTGCGTACACCTTCGCTTTCAACCGCTTCTATTTTGTAGTGTGGTTTTCCAAAAAGTGCTGCAAAGACCTCATTTGACGCATCTAAATTTTTTACTGCTATTCCTATGTGTTCTATTTTTTTCATATATATGCCCGCGAAGGCGGGTATCTTGTTTTGGACTGACTTAGAATCTCATTTTAATTAATCAAAAATACAATAATCCTTAAATATGCTCTATTTTTGCAATCAATAAGCTACAATAGGCTTTAACTAATAATTTAAGTCAGTGGACCATCCTCTCGATTTATAAAAACGAAACATTTTGGAAGAAAGTCATAGACAAAAAAAAATAGGAGGTATTCTGCAGGAGGACTTGGTTGACGTGCTCCAAGGTGCAGCTACTAAAGGTGGCTTGCGCGGTGTGATCATTTCGGTGAGCAAGGTGAATGTGACCGCAGATTTATCCCTAGCCAAAGTATATTTAAGTATTTTCCCTAATAAAGAAGCGGCAGATTTATTGGTAGGAATCCGCTCAAACACGCCCTTAATTCGTCATGAATTAGCGCAACGGACCAAACATCAACTGCGTCGCATGCCCAATCTGGAATTCTTTATTGACGATTCCCTAGAATATATTGAACGTATCGATAAATCCTTAAGAGGCGAAGACAACCCAATTAAGGATGCGAGTTTATTGGACAAACGTAAAAAGAAGTAATTGAACTTCGCCCTTTACATCGCTAAGCGCTATCTCTTTACCAAAAGCAGCAATAATGCCATCAATATCATGACCATTATTGCTGCTTCAGGTGTTGTAGTTGCTGCGGCTGCGTTGTTTATTGTGCTTTCAGGATTTGCGGGCTTAAAGGATTTTAGCCTTGAATTTTCTTCTTTTATAGATCCTGACCTTAAAATTCTTCCAGATCAAGGAAAGTCGTTTTTGCTGACTGATAAAGATTCAACCGCCTTAACTAAAATTGAAGGGATTGCATCCTATTCAAAAGTCATTGAGGAACGGATTATTATTGAATTTGATAACAAAAATGTGCTTGCATCTCTAAAAGGTGTTGATGATAATTATTTGAAAGTTACGAGCATCGATTCCATGATCATCCAAGGACAATGGTTTGAAGAAGGCAGTGGCCAATTGGTTTCTGGTTGGGGAATTGCGCACAACCTCTCCTTTGGAGTTTTGGACTTTGGCAAGACGCTTAGTATTTATGTCCCAAAACCTGGGGTGGGACAAATCAGTTCTGTAAGAGGTGCCTTTAATTCATTGAATATGGTGAATATTGGTCTTTTTGATGTAAATGAGGATTTGAATGGCAACTATGTCTATACCGATATCATAAACGCACGCTACTTAATGGATTATGCAAAAAACCAAGTGAGCAGCATTGAGTTGAAACTCAAACCAAACACAGATGAAAAAGCGGTTAGAAAGGCGATATTAGAGAATTTTGATACCAACGTTATTGTTAAAAACAGAGCGCAATTAAATGATTCGCTTTACAAGATGTTAAACACCGAAAATTTGGTAGTGTACCTCATTTTTACTTTGGTCATCATCATCGCTTTATTTAATGTGATTGGCGCTTTAATTATGATGATTTTGGATAAAAAAGGTTCTTTGCATACCCTTTATAATATTGGCGCTACTACTAAAGATATCCGACGTGTGTTTTTCCTTCAGGGCAGTCTGATGACCATTCTAGGCGGATTTACAGGCGTTTTGATAGGCTTTATCATTGTGGTGTTGCAGCAGCAATTTGCCTTAGTAATGATCACACCGTCGCTTCCTTATCCTGTCAAAATTCAAGTTCTGAATATTGTTGTTGTTCTGATAACAATCACCGTTTTGGGTTTGATTGCTTCAAAAATAGCTTCAGGACGGATTAATGAGAAAATGGTGCGGAGCTAATTGCCCCGCCTTCGCTAGGGCTACGGACGTGCATGCAGTACGCAGTTGGCTTCGAAACTGAATATCGAATTCAAGAGAACTAAAGAATTTTGAATATCAACTCTCAATTTTCCATTACGTCACACGCTCAACTTCAAGCTTTCAACTTCCCGCTTCTCACACAAACTCATACCCAGCATAAGCTTCCAATACCTCATCAAAAGCAGCATATACATCCTCAGAAGCATCACTGCTGACCATTTTGGTGCGAAACTCCTTGAAATCTGGAATGCCTTTGAAATAGTTGGTATAATGGCGTCGCGTTTCAAATACCCCTAGTTTTTCGCCTTTCCAGCCAATGGCCATTTGAAGATGTCTCCGAGCTGCATCTACGCGTTCTTCCAAAGAAATAGGATCTAAATATTCTCCGGTATTGAAAAAATGTTTGACTTGTTTGAAAAACCAAGGGTTTCCAATACTGGCGCGCCCAATCATACAGCCGTCCAATCCATAAACGTCACGCATTTCCATGGCTTTTTCAGGGGTGTTTACATCGCCATTTCCAAAAACCGGAATATGCATGCGCGGATTGTTCTTTACCTCAGCAATTGGCCGCCAATCGGCATTGCCTTTATACATTTGGGCACGTGTGCGTCCGTGAATCGAAATGGCTTTACAACCAACATCCTGCAAGCGTTCCGCCACCTCCAAAATTCTGATGGAATCATGATCCCAACCCAAACGGGTTTTTACGGTAATCGGCAAATTGGTGCGTTTTACCATTTCTGCGGTTAATTTTTCCATGAGGCAGACATCTTTCAGAATACCTGCACCAGCGCCTTTGCTGACCACCTTTTTAACGGGACAGCCAAAATTAATATCGATAATATCTGGATTGGATTTTTGAACGATGTCAATAGTTTGCAACATGCTTTCCAAATTGGCTCCAAAAATTTGGATGCCAACAGGACGTTCTTTTTCATAGATATCCAACTTCATGCGGCTTTTTGCAGCATCTCTGATCAGACCTTCGCTGGAGATAAACTCCGTATAGACCACGTCAGCGCCTTGTTCTTTGCACAATGCTCTAAATGGTGGATCGCTCACGTCTTCCATAGGTGCTAAAAGCAATGGAAAATTAGGAAGTTCAATATCGCCTATTTTTATCACGGTTGAGATTTTAATGCAAAATTAATGCTTTTTCAGCAATTGCAGTTTATTAGACCTTACAGGTTTTAAAAACCTGTGAGGTCTAGTTATGAATCGCAAATTTGATCTTAAATTTAAAGTGAAATTAATCCACCTTCATGAAAACAAAAACCATGGCCTCATCATTCCGATGACGTCTGTAAGTACCCGGAATCTCCTCAAGTTTCAAAGTCGTTGAATTAATTTGAACGATCCTATATTCTGTAATAGGTGGTAACGGACTATTTTGCGATGGTGTCTTATTTTCCAAATTTACTTTTAAAAGACCATTCTCAACATAATACTGCCCAATCATAATATGGTTGATTCCGCATCTTTCATCATACCAACGCAAGGTCATTTTCTTATCTGACGAAAAGTGCAAGCGATCACTCTCTTTATAACAAAGATGGTTATAGTTGTAAAGTCGTTCATTGGCGCCATTACTTATTGTACCGGTTTTTACAAATGCCCAATTTCCCCACAGACTACCTGGAAGAGGTTGCTGGAGCGTCACGCAACTCGAGACCAAATTGCATAGAACCACTAGTAAGACGACATTCTTTAATTTTATTTTTTTCATAATGATTTTATTAACTTCATAAAGCATTAGCGCAGCCTGTATAATCTTTCTTTTTAAAATAGTCTCTCTAAAAAAACTTTCATAATATAATCAAAAAAACCTAATTCAAACATTAAGATTCTTATAGCTAGTCAACTACAACCAATCATCTAAATATCATAATTTCTTTAATGAATTTAAGATTTAAGTTTATCTCGAAAGTTTTTAGGATTTAAAAAATTGTCCATTCAAAACCACTTAATGCTGAAATTTAAGGGATTAAAACTTGAGCAATAATCGCTTAAAAATTCAAGCCTTTCTCAATCTTTTCGCCATTTCCATCCATGATAATCTTTGTACAATTGCCGACTCCAAAAATCGAAAGCGCACGCAAATAACCATACATATTATTTATAGTGCTATCGCCCATTTTAAGAACAATGTCGCCTTTTTTACAAGCCTACTCTCGAGGCGGGCGTGTCTTCTCTGGCGCACTCAATTCGCATTCCTTTTCCATCAAATAAATAATCGGTCACTACCCCAAGCCAACTTGAAATCATTCTGTTTCTTCGCTTTCATTCTTGGTTTGTGAACGCCAATTTTCTGCTGTTATTCAAATTTGTAATTACATAAAAAATCAAGTCTGAAATGAGCTCCATCCCCTCATAGTTCAGCTTAGCGGTATCATCACTTGGCTTGTGATAAATATTCATGCTGGCCAGTAAAAAAATGGAGTACAGGAATAGCATTCAAATAAAACAAGGTATGATCAGAAGGTCCCACGCCAGATTCATTTTCAATAAATTTAAAATTTTTATTTGCGGAGTGTGCCACTTGCTTGAAACGCGTTGAAGTACCCATGCCATAAACGGCGAGTGTGTTATCTACTTTCAAGCGGCCAACCATATCCATATTGATGATATAATTGGCCGATTGGATATCATTCGAGGGATTTTTAACAACATAATTACTTCCCACCAACCTTATTTCTTCACCTGAAAAAGCCATAAACAAGTAGTTATTATTGGTGTTCAGCTTTCTCAATTTTACGGCCAAATTCAAAAGAACAGCATTGTTCCTTTTGGTAGTAATCCGATGGCTTTAAAGCGTTTTGAAATATGAACAGCCGCCTTTCTTTCTCCATCCGTACCCTTATCGCGCCCTTCAAAAGCATCCGAGGCTAAAATGGAAACATCATCTTTCAAGCTTAGTTTTTTAATGCCTTCTTTCTTACAAGAAATTACAAGCATAAAAAAACAATACTATTATATAGTTCATATGATATGTGTTAATTCATATATAAAATTATGAAATAACTTCTTAAATCTGTTCGATTCCGCTCATCTCACAACTAAAACATTCTTTTTATGATAGCGGTTTTTTTATTTCCATACTTGCGACGATTCTCTTTTCATTCAAAAACAGAAAAAGGAATCAACATCAGAAAATTTTCAAACCATGGTAAAAATTATGTTTTCATCCAATAGAATCAATGGTGGTGGGCGCTATAAGAACCTGTTTGTTGCAGAATGGCTGGATCGACATTCTGAAATAACTTTAGAAATGATACAATATTTTAGAATGCAGGATCAAAAGCAAAGACGTGATCATAATACTTTAATTTTTATCCAATCGGTCAGTTTCCTGTTGTGATTTGACGTTTTCGTTGGTCTTTAAATTAGTGTTTCCAAATTTATATCGAAACCCTAATTTGATGGTTCTAGTGTCCTGATCATAAAAAGTCGTATTGTCCTGATTCAAATAGCGTGATTTAAATTCAAAATCTTGCCTATTGAATAGGTCTGAAATCATCAAAGATATCGTGGCCTTATTTTTCAAAATATTTTTAGAAATTGATAAATTCGAAAATAATAATTCATTCATTTCTCTAAAACCGTGAATACTTTTACTCAAATAGGTTAAAGTAAAATTGGCATTGAGGCTACGGTCTTTTAAAAACGTAAAGTCGTTGCTCACAGTGGTATAATTAGTCCATAATTCTCTTTCAATATAAGAACCATCTATAGTACCTTTATCCTTAAGGTTAAAAAACGAGGTCGCAAAATACACGGACCAGTTTTCAACAACATTAAAATAAGTAATAAAGTCAAAACCAAACTCAACGGTCGTTTTAAGGTTTAAAGGGGTATAGGTAATTATGTTATTGACATTGTCCTGCAGTGCTAATTCAAAGATATTGTTGTCAGAAGTTTGATAAAAAACTTCAAAATTAAAAACCCCGTTTGCCAATGAAGTCCCAACCATACTGCGCTGTACAATAACCGGTTTTAACTCAGGATTTCCTCTTGAAATCGTCACATCATTTAAATAGAATTGAAACGGATTTAAATCTTGAAAGTCGGGACGTTTGATACTTCTTTTGTAGCTGGTATATAAAGAAACATCAGTTGAAAAAGCATAAGTTAAACTACCTGTCGGAAACCATTCTAAATAATCTTGTGTATTAGTCACATTATCAAAAATGGAATAGCCTTTGGTGTTGGTTTGCTCAGCACGCAATCCTGCAATCAAACTGAATTTCCCCAAATCTTTTGAATAGTTTAAATAACCTGCATAAATGGCTTCCTCATAATCGTAGGCATCAGTGTTATTGGGATCCATGATTTCCACTCCATTTACATTATTAAAATGTGAAATGTCACTAGCGGTGCTAATGTTTGAGCCCTTTGCACCTACTTCAAAAGTTGAAGAGTCATCTAAAGGTAAACTATAATCAACTTTTGCTGTATAGATTTTGGTGTCCTGATGGTTGTCGGTTCTATAAATGGTAGTATTCAAAAAGTTTCCGTCATTGGCAAAATAATTACTTTTTACGCTTTGATTGCGGTCATAATTATAAGTGGTAAAATGGGCATTTGCACTAAGTACCTCTCCTGATTTTTCAAATTGGTGTGCATAATCCAAATCAAATCCTAAATTGTACTTATCATCATCTGATAAATTGTTAGTCTCAAAAAAATAATCCAAGTTTTGATTGGCATCAAAAACTTGCGTATTATTTTTAACCCTATAATCAAAATAAGGCAGTACTAACATGTTTGATGATAAGCTCAAAGTATTTTTTTGGTCAATGTTAAAATCTAAATTGAAATTGAAATTATGCGTCCTTGACCATGTGTTTCTGTTGGTGTTGGACTTAAAAACTTGGTTGATATTATTATAAATGTCTAAGTAATTAACCAGATCCTCTTGATCTCTATTGAGTTTTTCATGAGAAAAAGTATAGTTTGCAAAAACATCAATTTTATCATTCTTGAAAAAGTGACCCATTCCTGCATCATAACGTGGAAAAACCCCCTGTGTGAAATTTGTGAAAACATTCCCTCTATAGCCAGTAACAAGATTTTTGCTCATGATAATATTAATCACCGCACCACTACTAGCATCATGTTTTGCAGAGGGATTGGTAATCACTTCTACTGATTTTAATGAATTTGCAGGCGAACTTTCTAGCAGTTGCACTAATTCTTCACTACTCAAATGGACTTTCTTATCGTTAATGTAAACCGTAGGCGTTGTGTTTTTAACTTTAATATTGCTATCCATCACTAATATCCCTGGCGTACTTTTCAATACGTCAAACATGTTACCCTCAATCAATGCGGTGTTTTCGACATTAAAAACCAAACGATCGGCTAACTTTTTTAAAGTTGGCTTTTTGAAAATGAGATTTATTTCATCTAATTCTTCTGAAGATTGCTGCAATACAATGGTTCCCATTTCGACCGACTTAGCCACTAAAACAGTTTTATAAACATCGGTATACCCCATAAAACTAAATCGGAACAAGTAAGTATCTGCTACGAGTTTATCAAAAATAAAAAAACCTTTGTCATTGGTTGAAACACCTCTGACATCCGTAGAATCCTTTGCTTTCATTAAAATAACATTGGCAAATGCAACTGACTGTCCTTCATCATCCTTTAGAAAACCAGAAACCGAATAATCCTGAGCAAAACCCCAAGTCGTTGATAAAACAAAACATAAAAATAAGCAGATGGAAATGTGCGGTTTCAAATCAGGGTGAGTTTAGTTATGCAATATATAAATTGTTTTAGACTTTAATTTATGGAATTCCCGTAATTGTTATTGCTTTTAGGTTTATAAAAAACAACCAAAAGCGCAATAAATCAGTTATATTTGCAAATTAGTTAGCCCAGTTTTTTATGAAGAATATTAGAAATTTTTGTATTATAGCACATATCGATCATGGTAAAAGTACACTTGCCGATCGATTATTGGACTTTACGGGTACTGTAACCGAGCGCGAGAAACAAAACCAACTGCTGGATAGTATGGATTTGGAGCGTGAGCGTGGCATTACCATTAAATCCCATGCCATACAAATGGAATACACCTATCAAGGTGAAAAATATATTCTTAATCTCATTGATACCCCTGGGCACGTTGACTTCTCTTATGAAGTTTCACGATCCATTGCGGCCTGTGAAGGTGCTTTATTAATTGTTGATGCGGCGCAAAGTATTCAGGCGCAAACTATTTCTAATTTATATTTGGCATTAGAAAATGATCTCGAAATTATTCCAGTATTGAATAAAGTGGATTTGCCAAGTGCCAATATCGAAGAAGTTACTGACGATATCGTCGATTTATTGGGTTGTAAGCCCGAAGACATCATTCATGCCAGTGGAAAAACTGGGTTTGGAATAGATAATATATTAGCGGCAGTTATTGCCCGTGTTCCAGCTCCAAAAGGTGATGTGAATGCGCCATTACAAGCTTTGATCTTCGATTCGGTGTATAATACTTTTAGAGGTATTGAAACCTATTTTAGAGTGTTTAACGGCGAAATCAAAAAGGGACAAAAAATTAAATTTGTCGCTACGGATAAAGAATATTATGCTGACGAAGTGGGGACATTAAAACTCACACAAGTCGCAAAACAAAGCGTTAAAGCTGGTGATGTTGGTTATCTGATCACCGGTATAAAAACTGCAAAAGAAGTTAAGGTCGGTGATACCATTACCGATTTTGCAAATCCAACCACTAATATTGTGGAAGGTTTTGAGGATGTAAAACCGATGGTATTTGCTGGGATTTATCCGGTAGATACTGACGATTATGAAGAGCTGCGTAACTCCATGGAAAAACTGCAATTAAACGATGCGTCGTTGGTATTTGCTACAGAAAGTTCAGCTGCTTTAGGATTTGGTTTCCGTTGTGGTTTCTTGGGCATGCTGCACATGGAAATTATCCAGGAACGTTTAGAGCGTGAGTTTGACATGACCGTTATTACCACCGTACCCAACGTATCCTACAATGCCTACACCAATAAAAATCCAGATGTTCCTTTTATAGTCAACAACCCTTCAGATTTACCAGATCCATCAACGATCAATCGCGTTGAAGAACCGTATATTAAGGCGACCATTATTACAAAAGCTGATTATGTCGGTAACGTCATGTCTTTATGTATTGAAAAACGGGGGATTGTAGTTAACCAGACCTATTTGACTACAGAGCGTGTAGAACTCACTTTCCAAATGCCTCTGGCAGAAATTGTTTTCGATTTTTACGACCGACTAAAAACAGTCTCAAAAGGATACGCCTCTTTCGATTACCATCCTTCAGGAATGCGAACGTCTAAATTGGTACGTTTAGATATTTTATTGAACGCACAACCTGTTGATGCACTTTCGGCCTTAATTCACGCAGATAATGCTCAGGATATTGGTAAAAAAATGTGTGAGAAACTAAGAGAACTGATTCCACGTCAGCAATTTGATATTCCTATACAAGCCGCTGTAGGCGCCAAAATTATTTCAAGAGAAACGATTAAAGCACTTCGTAAAGATGTTACAGCAAAATGTTACGGGGGTGATATCTCACGTAAACGTAAACTTCTTGAAAAGCAGAAAAAAGGTAAAAAACGTATGCGTTTGGTAGGGAATGTTGAAATCCCACAACAAGCGTTTATGGCTGTTTTGAAGCTGAACGATTAATTCCTGCGTGGTGACTGAGCTCGCCGAAGTAGGATGACTGAGCATGTCGAAGTAGGGTTGCTGAGCTTGTCGAAGTACACGCAAAAAACCGTTAGGGTCAGAAATTCATCTCATAAATAGCACTCTAACGACACGTTTTAGAGTCTTAATTATACGTGTTTTATAATCTGAATATTATTGATATACTAAGGAGTATGGGTGAATATTTGATTATTTTAAACAATATAATCAATAACCCGACCTCATTTTCGATTCTACTTTCACTTGACTTCCATTTCACAAAAAAAGCTATTTAAGATATGTGTTTTTTGACAATCATCTCACAAATGTAAATTTATAATGAATGCACTGATAATAATGCAAATGAAGCGTGTTCATCCCGTACTATTATAATAGTAAGAGTGACCCAATCCCCTATTTATTTGCGATTTATTTTTTTTATAATCATGTAATGTGCTCAAATATTTTGTAGTTTTAAAGAACAATTAAAACTAATCAATGAACATATTTCATATCAGTGCAGAATGCTATCCTATAGCTAAAGTTGGAGGTTTGGGCGATGTGGTTGGTGCACTTCCAAAATACCAAAATAAATTGGGTGAAACCAGCAGTGTGATTCTGCCTTTTTATGATAATAAGTTTACCAATTCCGGTACATTCCAAAAAGTTTTTAGCGGGCGCTTCAATTTGGGAAGAACATTCGACTTTGATATTCTCACCCTTGCAGACAACACCTTAGGCTACGACCTTTACCTTGTTCATATTCCAGGATTACTTTACACAGATTACGTGTATTCTTCAAATGACACCGAACGCTTTTTAGGCTTTCAAATTGCAACACTGGATTGGCTGGTCCAATTGGAACAACAACCTGATATTGTACATTGTCATGACCATCATACGGGATTGATTCCATTTATGATGTCGCAATCGTATGCCTACTACAAATTGAGAAGCACACCAACAATTTTTACCATACATAACGGACAATACCAAGGCTGGTTTAGCCATAATAAAATTCACTTAATTCCTCCTTTTGATTTTTCCAAAGCTGGTTTATTAGATTGGAAGCATCACATCAATCCCATGGCCTCTGCATTAAAATGTGCATGGAAAGTGACGACAGTATCTCCAAATTATATGGAAGAGCTTAAACATGCCGCCAATGGTTTAGAAGATCTACTGCGGTATGAAAGTGATAAATGTGTAGGGATTTTGAATGGCATTGATGATAAAGTTTGGGATCCAGCTACGGACGATAGTTTAATTAAAAACTATGCCGTAAAAACTGTAATTGCTGGCAAAAAAGCAAATAAAGAATGGCTTTGTAAAGAATTTAATCTGAATCCTAATCTGCCTCTATTTGCATTTATTGGACGCTTAGTCGGTGAAAAAGGGGCTGATTTATTACCTAAAATTTTCAGTAATT
>JBDTKP010000160.1:0-8319 GCA_039935255.1 Gelidibacter sp.
GCTTCAATCGCAGCTTTTAAATCTCCTGTCAAATCGCCCTTACCTTCTGGATTGATGACTTCCCAAAATAGGGAATGGTTATAAAAACCACCACCGTTATTTCTAACGGCTTTATTGTCCATATCTAAATTAATCAAGATATTTTCAATGGTTTTTCCTGCTAAATCAGTTCCTTCAATAGCAGCGTTTAAATTATTGGTATATCCTTGATGGTGCTTTGTATAGTGGATTTCCATTGTTTTTGCATCGATATGAGGCTCTAAAGCATCATACGCATATTTTAATTTCGGTAATTCGAAAGCCATAGTGTATTTGTTTTTTTGTGTTAATATTTATTCTACCCAAATTTACACATAAAACCGTGCATTAAAAAATATTAACCCATTCGTTATTTAAGAGTTAAGAAAATTTTAACGTTGCCCACTAACCAGACGAATACGCACTATTAGCAACGAAAACTTGAAATTACAGTCTATAAATCGGCATTAGTTTTTATCTTGTATGAAAAACTAAATAATGGACGTCCAACCTCCTTTTTTAATATACAATGCTTCTGCGGGTAGTGGGAAAACCTTTACATTGGTCAAAGCCTATTTAAAAATCCTATTTACTTCCAATCAACAACATGCCTTTAAAAATATATTAGCATTAACGTTTACCAACAAGGCAGTTGCTGAAATGAAAGCTCGTATTGTCGATATGCTGATTGCATTTTCAGACCCTGACATTTTAGAAAATTCCACACCGATGTTTGGAATGCTTTCTGAAGAGCTCAATATTGACGCTCTAAATTTGCATCAAAAATCAAAACATATTTTAAATACCATTGCCCATAATTACGCGGCCTTTGACATTTCTACCATTGATAAATTCAATCACAGACTCATCAGGACATTTGCGCATGACCTGAAATTACCACTCAATTTTGAGGTAGAATTGGATACCAAAACAATCCTAGCAAAAGCGGTCGATCAACTGATTGACAAAGCAGGCACCGAAAAAGAGCTGACCAAAATACTCGTTGATTTTGCCATTGAAAAAGCCGATGACGACAAAAGTTGGGATGTTGCCTTTGACTTTAATCAAATTGCCCAGTTGCTTACCAATGAAAATGACATTCCATTTATTGAAACTTTAAAAAACAAGTCACTTGATGATTTTAAAAAACTAAAAACCCAACTCATAAATCAGAGGATACTTTTAGAAGAAGACATCATTCAAAAAGCACAAGAGGTTCTGAAATTAATTGAAAGCCAGGGTTTGCAGTTTAATGATTTTTCAAGCAGTTATCTTCCTAAACATTTTCTAAAATTAAATGAGGGTAATTTTGATGTCAATTTTGATTTAAAATGGCAAATTGATTTATTAGAAGGGAACCCACTTTATCCGAAACGGATTGACACTCATAAAATGGCAACGATAGATGGCCTTCAACCACATATTACCACCTCATTTAATGACACAAAAAAGAGCATTGTTCAAGCTAAATTTTTCAAAAATGTTCTTAAAAACATAACGCCGCTATCGGTTTTAAATGCTATATACAAAAGTCTTCAAGACATAAAAGTTGATGAAGACTTAGTCCTCATTTCTGAGTTTAATACGCTTATTAGTACTGAAATAAAATCACAGCCGGCGCCATTTATTTATGAACGACTTGGGGAAAAATTTAAAAACTATTTCATTGATGAGTTTCAAGATACGTCCACAAAACAGTGGGAAAACTTAATTCCATTAATCGATAATGCTATTTCCAGTCAAAATGCAAAGGGCGAAACGGGCTCTGTCATGTTGGTGGGCGATGCTAAGCAGGCTATTTACAGATGGCGTGGCGGAAAAGCGGAACAGTTTATTGATTTATACGCAAGACATCAGCAACCTTTTCAAACGAATCAAAAAGTTGAAAACTTGCCGGCCAATTATAGAAGCTTAGAAGCCATCGTCAACTTTAATAACGGGTTTTTTAGGCATTTGTCCACTTTTGCTTTTTCCAACACTTCACATCAAGAAATTTATCAAGCAAGCGCTCAAGAACAGTCTTTAAAAGGTGAAGGTTTTATTGAACTCTCATTTTTAGAATTTGAAAAAGAAGAAAAAGACGAAGCCTATGGCCAAAAAGTATTGGAAGCCATTCAGAAAGCACAGGAGAACAAATTTGAATTACGGGATATTTGCATCATCGCTAGAAAATCAAAAGAAGGAATCGCTCTTGCCGAGTACTTGAGTATTGAAGGTGTTCCCATTATTTCTTCAGAATCTTTGCTTCTTAAAAACTCTCCTGAAGTACAGTTTTTGACCAGTGTGATTGCATTGGCATCACAACCCTATAATGACATGCTTAAAATTGAGGCATTGAGCTATTTGGCAGACCATCACCTTCAATTGGAAGATAAACATCTCTTTTTTGCTAATCTTGTCCATTTGGAGATTTTTGACATGTTTAGCAAGTTAAGTCACTATGATCTGTTCTTTGATTTTAATCAATTTTTACAACTTCCTTTTTATGAGGCTGTAGAAAGTGTGGTAAGGCAATTCCATTTAAGCAAAACCTCAAATGCCTATATTCAGTTTTTTCTGGATGAAGTTTTGGATTATTCACAAAAATATAACGCTGGGTTTTCGAATTTCACATCGCACTGGGAAACCAAAAAGGAAAAACTTTCCATAACCTCTCCACAAGGTAACAATGCCGTGCAAATCATGACCATTCATAAATCAAAGGGATTGGAATTTCCGGTGGTGATTTTTCCTTACGCCAATCAAGACATCTATTTTGACATGTCACCAAAAATGTGGTTTCCTGTCGATCCAGAGGCATTCAATGGTTTTTCTAGTGTCTTTATTAATGTCAATAAAGATTTAGAGGGCCTTGGAGAGCTAGGTCAAATCCTTTATACAGATTATAGGGCGCAGTTAGAGCTGGATAGCATGAACCTTCTTTATGTTGTACTTACCAGGGCGGTTGAACAACTTTATATAGTCTCAGAATATGATGTAGATAAAGGGTTAAACGAAAAATTAGGGTTATATTCAGGATTGTTCATTAATTATCTTAAATCAGCAGGCTTGTGGAGTGATTCGGAAAGAACTTATACTTTTGGCACACCAGCACGTGTCCTTTCAGCAAAAAAGATTGAACGCTCAGAAATTCAGGAGCGCTTCATTTCTGTAGCGAAAGAAAGTCACGATTTAAGGATCGTCACCAATTCGGGTTATTTGTGGGATACAGAACAAGAAGCAGCTATTGAAAAAGGTAATTTGGTGCATTTAATTATGTCGAAGATTAAAACCGAAAATGATATCCATGTTGTTTTTGAGGAATTTGAAAACAAAGGCGATCTCAATGTGCAACAAAGCTCTGAACTAAAACCCATAATTATGGACATTGTTCATCATCAACAATTGAAAGCATTTTTTCTGCCAAACCTTACGGTTTATAATGAAAAAGACATTATTGTTTCAGGAGGACTTATTTTAAGACCAGATCGCATCGTGATAAATGATCAGCTTGAAGCGTTTATTATAGATTATAAAACAGGTACTCAACGTCCAACACATCAAAATCAAATTATGGAGTATCAAACTATTCTTGAAGAAATGGGTTTTAATGTGGTAAAAAAAATACTTGTATACATAAATGAGGACATTCAAATAAAAGAATTTTAACTTTGTATAAATTTAATTGATCATGTACGGTAAAATACAACAACACTTACAAAAAGAACTTGAAAACATTAAGGATGCTGGGCTTTATAAAGAGGAGCGCATTATCACTTCGCCACAAGGCGCAGAAATAACGCTTAACACAGGAGAAACTGTTCTGAATTTCTGTGCTAACAATTATTTAGGTCTGTCTTCTCACCCCGACGTGGTGCAAGCTGCCAAGGATGCATTGGATAGCCATGGTTTTGGTATGTCATCAGTACGTTTTATATGTGGCACTCAAGACATCCACAAAACTTTAGAGAAAAAGATTGCGGAATTTTATGGCACTGAGGATACCATTTTATATGCGGCAGCCTTTGATGCTAATGGCGGTGTGTTTGAACCGTTACTAGATGCCGAAGATGCTATTATATCTGACTCATTGAACCACGCCTCTATTATTGATGGCGTTCGTTTGAGTAAAGCAGCACGTTACCGCTATCAGAATAGCGATATGGAAGATCTGGAAAAACAACTTATTGCGGCGAATGATAATGGTGCACGTTTTAAAATTATTGTGACTGATGGTGTTTTCTCCATGGACGGACTGGTAGCTCCTTTGGATAAAATATGTGAATTAGCTGATAAATATGATGCTATGGTTATGATTGACGAATGTCATGCTACAGGCTTTATTGGCGAGACAGGACGCGGCACCTTAGAGGAGAAAGGCGTTATGGGTCGTGTTGATATCATAACAGGAACCTTAGGGAAGGCCATGGGCGGCGCAATGGGCGGCTATACCACAGGAAAAAAAGAAATTATAGAAATGCTCCGTCAGCGTTCAAGACCCTATTTATTCTCAAACTCACTTGCACCCGCCATTGTAGGCGCTTCAATAAAGGTTTTTGAGATGTTATCTAATGACACCACCTTTAAGAAACAGCTGGACGAGAATACCAAATATTTCAAAGAAGGCATGCAGAAAGCAGGATTTGACATTATAAATGGCGATTCGGCTATTGTACCAGTAATGCTTTACGACGCGAAGTTATCTCAAACCATGGCCGAAATGCTTCTCAAGGAAGGTATTTATGTCATCGGATTCTTTTTCCCTGTTGTTCCTAAAGATAAAGCAAGAATTAGAGTGCAATTATCATCAGCTCACACCAAAGAACATTTAGACAAAGCTATCTCAGCATTTATAAAAGTGGGGAAAAAATTAGATATTATCTAAAATCAGTCCAAACATGGCTGTTTTAAGGCAGATATTGAATATTTTTATATATTTGTCTTTGTTAATAAACTTTAACAACTTACTTTTGTTACCAATTAACACTTAAAATTTAAATTATTAGAATATGAAAAATCTTAGCAGATTATTTTTCGCTATGTTGCTTTTATTGAGCTTTAGCTTCGCCAACGCACAAGACGCTAACAACCCATGGGCAATTGGGGTTGGTGTAAATGCCGTTGACTTCTTCCCAACGGGTGAAGACGGACAAGGAACAATCTTTGATGAATACTTCAACGTTAGAGATCACTACAACATCCTTCCTTCACTTTCTTCAATTTCTGTTTCTAGATATCTATCGGACGGTTTTTCTTTAACCGCAGCTGGTACTATCAACGAAATCAGTAAAATAGGAGAGTCAAGTGCTGACGATTTATCTTACTATGCATTAGATGGTACAGTTAAATACAGTTTTGCAAATTTAATCAACTCTCCAGTTTTCGAGCCATATTTAGGCGTTGGGGGTGGTTACACTTGGGTTAACGATATTGGAGCTGGTACTGTAAACGGAACTCTTGGTTTCAACTTATGGTTTTCAGATAATATCGGAGTAACAGTTCAATCTGCATACAAACATGCATTTGAAGATTACTTAGCTACGCATTTTCAACACACTGTTGGTCTAGCTCTGAGATTTGGTGGAAAAGATACTGATGGAGATGGTATTTACGATAAAGATGATGCTTGTCCAGATGTTCCAGGTTTGCCACAGTTTAATGGTTGTCCAGATTCTGACGGTGATGGTATCGAAGATTCAAAAGACGATTGTCCTAACGAAGCAGGTTTAGCTGAATTTAACGGTTGTCCTGATACAGATGGTGATGGTGTTCCAGATCATTTAGATGATTGTCCAACAGTTCCAGGATTGAAAGCTTTAAAAGGTTGTCCAGATGCTGATGGTGATGGTGTTCCAGATCATTTAGATGAGTGTCCTAACGAAGCAGGTCCTGCAGCTAACAAAGGATGCCCTTGGAAAGATACAGATGGCGATGGTGTTTTAGACAAAGATGACAAATGTCCAGACGTTCCTGGTACAGTTGCAAATCATGGTTGTCCTGAAGTTAAGCCTAACGTTGAGAAAATGAAGCAATTGAATGATTACGCTAGAACTATCTTATTTGATACTGGGAAAGCTACTTTCAAAAAAGAATCTCAACAAACTTTAGAATCTATGAATGCAATATTCAAAGAATTCCCAGAAGCAACTTTTGCTCTTGAAGGATATACTGACAGTGTAGGGTCTGCAAGATCTAACCAATTGTTATCTGAAAGAAGAGCTAATGCAGTAAGAGATTGGTTAATTGCAAATGGCATTGACCAAAAACGTTTAACTGCTAAAGGTTTTGGCCAGGAGAATCCAATTGACTCTAACGCAACTGCTGCTGGTAGAACTAACAACAGACGTGTAGAAGTAAAACTTACAAACTAAGTTTTTAAAAATAAATAATTGAAAAAGCGCTCCGATATTCGGAGCGTTTTTTATTTTTATACAATGACAAGTTTTTTAAAAGAAGTTTTAGACGATATACAAAAGAAAGAGCTCGACATCTCTCAGCTCACTTTTATTTTACCAAGCAAAAGGGCAGGTACTTTTTTAAAGGACATCCTTTCAAAATCGATTGCGCAGACCATATTTGCTCCGGAAATTTTATCAATTGAAGAGTTCGTTGAAAGTTTATCTGAACTTCATTATGCCAGTAACACAGAACTTCTGTTTAGTTTTTATCAAGTTTACAAAGAACTCACTCCGGAAACTCAACAAGAAACTTTTGATCAGTTTTCAAAATGGGGACAACTCCTGCTTCAGGATTTTAATGAAATTGATCGATTCCTCATCGATCCTGATCATATTTTTGATTATTTAAAGTCTATAAAAGAGATTAACCATTGGTCTTTATCAGAACAGCCAACACCTTATATCCAAAATTACTTAGCCTTCTGGCACAGACTTAAAATATATTACAACAGGTTTAAAGAAACTTTAATTCTCAATAAAAAAGGATACCAAGGCTTGGTTTACAGACAAGCGGTAAATAGCTTGGAGACATATATAGCGTCTAATCCTCACAAACGGCATATTTTCATAGGTTTCAACGCCCTAAATAAAGCCGAAGAGCGCATCATTCAAGAACTATTACAACAAGATCTTGCAAGCATTTATTGGGATATTGATACGGCATTTATAAATAACCCAATACATGATGCCGGCCTATTTATAAGACAACATTTAAAAAGTTGGCCCTTTTTTAAGCAAAATAATCTTAATTGGATTCACAATAACTATAGCTTAGAGAAAAACATACACACCATTGCCGTTCCAAAAAATATTGGTCAAGTTAAATATATCGGAGAGCTGCTGGACACACTCCCACAAGCCGATCTAAAACGAACCGCAGTTGTATTAGGTGATGAAACATTGTTAATGCCTTTACTAAATTCCATTCCTCAAAAAATAGAAGCCATCAATATAACCATGGGATTGCCTTTGAAGTCTGTACCATTGGCCTCTTTATTTGACTTGCTTTTCAAAATTCAAAAAACTCATACCAATCAACTGTATTATAAGGATGTGGTGGCTATATTATCACATTCCTTTATTCAGTCTGTTCTTACCGATGAAAACGACAATTATGGTAATCACATTATAAATTATATTCAAAGTAATAATATTGTCACTATTTCAGTTGAGAAAATAATTGCCTTAGCAAAGTCAAAACAGAATCTTATAACTGTTCTTTTCCAATCTTGGAATAACAGTCCTGAGAAAGCATTTCATCAGTGCTCTGAACTCATCCTAATACTAAAAGCACATCTCGATTTAGAGAAATCTAAAAATCTCTTGGCGCTCGAATATCTATATCGATTCAATCAAATCTTTAATGAACTTCAGCATTATAACACGACTTATAATTTAATCAGTAACAGCACAACTTTATACTACCTATTCAAAGAACTCTTAAGCAGTGAAACTTTAGATTTTCAAGGTGAACCTTTACAAGGATTACAAATTATGGGGATGTTGGAATCTCGTGTTTTAGATTTTGAAACAGTTATCATCTCATCAGTCAATGAAGGTATTCTTCCGGCAGGGAAAAGTACGAATTCGTTTATTCCGTTTGACGTAAAAATTGAAAACGGCTTGCCAACTTATAAAGAGAAAGATGCCGTTTACACCTACCACTTCTACAGACTTCTGCAACGCGCAAAAAATGTATATATCATCTATAATACAGAGCCAGATGTTTTAAGCGGAGGTGAAAAAAGTAGATTTATCACACAACTCCAAATTGAAAACATCCATCATATAAAACATCGCATTGTTGCGCCAAAAGTAGAAGTAGCACAAAAATCGCCTAAAGTAATTAGAAAGACGGAAGGTG
>JBDTKP010000161.1:0-9412 GCA_039935255.1 Gelidibacter sp.
GACTTTAAAACGCTAAAGGCAGCCACAGCAGACATTAGTGAAGGCCTCGTAGATATTAATGACCGTCTTAATTATAACCTCAACGTCGATTTTAAAGGTCGTAAAACAGGCGATAATCCTGACGATATGGTGGAGAAATTTTATGGAAACAACAACGTAAAACCTGTAAAACCATCTGAAAGCCACGGTACACACGTTGCTGGTATTATTGCTGCAGTAAGAAATAACGGTAAAGGTGGAAATGGTGTTGCCAACAATGTGAAAATTATGAGCATAAGAGCGGTTCCAAATGGTGATGAATATGATAAAGATATCGCATTGGCTATTAGATATGCTGCTGACAATGGTGCCAAAGTGATGAACACTAGTTTTGGTAAAGACTATTCACCACATAGTAATTGGGTAAGAGATGCTATTGTATATGCGGCTTCTAAAGATGTTTTGATTGTGAATGCTGCCGGTAATGAAGCCCTTGATGTGGATACCAAAGATGTTTATCCTAATGACGCCGTTGGAAATGGTGCTGAAGTTGCAGATAATTTCATCAGTGTTGGCTCATTGGACTCAAGCTACGGTTCAGGTATGGTTTCTGGATTTTCAAATTACGGTAAAATAAACGTAGACATTTTTGCTCCTGGAGGAGAGATCTATTCTACGATTCCGGGTAATGAATATAAAAGCCTTGGAGGGACTTCAATGGCCTCACCGGGAGTTGCAGGTATTGCGGCGCTAATACGTTCGTACTATCCAAAATTGACAGCTCCACAGGTTAAAAAGATTATAATGGACTCTGGTTTAGCGCTCACTACGAAAGTTGTGGTAGGCGGTGATCCATCCAATATCAAACCTTTCAGTGAACTTTCAAAATCACAAAAGATTGCGAATGCTTACAACGCTATGTTATTAGCAGAAGAAATGTCAAAAAACCTCTAATACAACTATAAAATGAAATTTACTTTTGCTTTAAGTCTTAGTTTTCTTTTGTTGATGCCTGTTCTTAACGGGCATTCGCAAAGTGAGACCCCGCAGTCTTCCAATCCACATTATTGGCAACAACATGTGGACTATACCATGGCCATTGATATGGACGTTAAATCCTATAAATATACTGGAACACAAAAATTGGTCTATACCAATAATTCTCCTGATGTACTAGACAGGGTTTTTTATCATTTATATCCCAATGCCTTTCAGCCCGATAGTGAAATGGATGCACGGTTGAAGAGTATTCCAGATCCTGACGGACGCATGGTCAATAATTTAGGTACCAAGGCTGCTCCAAATTTTGAAAGTCGCATCAGCAAATTAAGTCCTGATGAAATTGGTTATATCAACGTCACTTCCTTGCTTCAAGACGGCAAGAAAGTAAGCCATGAAACGCAAGGCACAATTTTGATTGTGACTTTGGATCAACCAATTCAACCCGGAGAGAAAACCACTTTTGATATGGTCTTTGATGCCCAATTACCAGTTCAAATCCGCCGTTCTGGAAGAAACAACAGTGAAGGTGTTGCCTTATCCATGTCGCAATGGTATCCAAAACTGGTTGAATATGACGATGAAGGTTGGCATGCCGATCCTTATATTGCAAGGGAATTTTACGGTGTTTGGGGTGATTTTGATGTTAAAATCACTATCGATAAAGATTATACCATAGGTGGAACTGGGTATTTACAAAACCCTAACGACATCGGGCATGGTTACGAAACTGAAAAGGTAAAAAAACAGAAAGGCAAAACCTTGACGTGGCATTTTAAAGCGCCAAATGTGCACGACTTTACCTGGGCGGCCGATCCAAATTATATCCACGATAAACTTCAGGTTGAAAACGGTCCGATGCTGCATTTTTTATACAAAAAATCTATGGCAGCCGATAAATTGGAAAACTGGAAAAAACTACAACCCATTACAGAGCAATTGATGAACTATTTCAGCACGCACGTTGGTAAATATCCTTATGACCAATATTCGGTGATACAAGGTGGCGATGGCGGTATGGAATATGGGATGTGCACCCTTATTGTTGGTGAAGGGACTATGGCTGGGTTAACGAGTGTTACCGCCCACGAATTGGCACATAGTTGGTTCCAATTTGTTTTGGCCAGTAATGAAAACAAACATTCTTGGATGGATGAAGGTTTTACCAGTTGGATTCAGGATAAAGCTCTAGATGCCATTAATGGAAAAAATAGTGATAACCCATTTGCAGGATCTTACCGTTCTTATATCGGATTAGCCAATTCAGATAGGGAGCAGCCACAAAGTACACACTCTGATCGTTATGCTTATAATTTTGCCTTCTCTATTGCTTCTTATAGCAAAGGCACCTTATTTTTATCACAATTAGGCTATATTATTGGCGAAGACAACCTGGACAAAACCATCAAACGCTATTTTAAGGAATGGTCTTTTAAACATCCAAAACCGATGGATTTTATCAGAATTGCTGAAAAAGTATCTGGATTGGAACTCGATTGGTATTTGACTGATTGGACACAAACCACCAATACTATTGATTATGCCATAAATGATGTCGATTCACAGGGCAACAAAACAGCAGTCACCTTGGAACGCATCGGGTTAATGCCAATGCCTCTAGATCTTGAAATAACGTATACAGACGGTACCAAATCAGAATACCACATTCCATTGCGAATGATGCGTGGTTCAAAACCAACTCCTAATACCACCACAGTTTTGGAAAATTGGGCTTGGGCACATCCAACCTATACGTTTGAAGTTGAAAAAAATAAAAGTAGTATTAAGTCCATTACCATTGATCCAAGAGGGTATATGGCAGATGTTAATAGAGAAAACAACGTCATAAATCTCAATTAGAAAATGGTATCGACTAAATTAACTAGTGGTTAAAACCGATATAAGACGTAAAGACATAAGACTTATGACATCTTTTTTATGAAAATCATCATTCAAAATTAAAAAGTATTTAGTCATGAGTCGTAGGTCATACAGTCCTATGTCTTTAAACAGATAAATAAATTTTAAAAAACAACTTACTTTCTAAAAAACCGCTTTTACCAAGCGGTTTTTTTATTTGGTAAAGTATTACCTTTGCTGCCCTATGGATCAATCGTTCAAAAAAATAGAAAAACTTAAAAGCGAGAAGCTTATTGAAAAGCTTTTTTCTGAAGGGAAATCTGTAGCCGCTTATCCCTTAAGATTGGTCTATTTAAAAACCGACTTTGAAGAGCCCGTCAAAATAAAAACAGGCGTTTCAGTAAGCAAACGTAATTTCAAAACTGCAGTCGCTCGAAACCGATTAAAACGCTTGATGAGAGAGGCTTATAGGCTTAATAAATCCAATTATTTTAACAACATTTCGGGTCAATATGCGTTTATGATTCTGTACATTGGTAAGACAGGAACAGATTTTGAAACTATTTCGAAAAAAATGAATACCTTGATGGACGTTTTTTTTAAACGACAATCCCTTCCCAAACCCTAACTTTTGAGACTACGATTATGAAAAAGCTATTGACCAAAAAAATAGTCATCCCTGTTTTTATAGGAGTTCTATTTATTACTGGATCAGCATTTAAAAGTGATTTCTTCGAAATTGCGAAACAAATAGAAATCTTTACGACACTTTTTAAAGAAGTCAATATGAATTATGTTGATGAAACAAATCCAGCAGAATTGATGGATACGGCCATAAAAAGTATGCTTCAGGATTTGGATCCTTATACCAACTTTTATAACGAACAGGATGTTGAAGCTTCACGAATTAACAATACTGGCGATTATACTGGCATAGGAGCCAGTATTCTGACCTTAAAGGATAAATTGGTTGTCATAGAGCCTTATAAAGGTTTTCCGGCAGATAAGGCAGGCTTAAAAGCAGGCGACGAAATTATTAAAGTTGATAATACTGTTGTAGCCGATTTTAATGATGATGCCGGTAATTTATTGCAAGGCACAGCAGGAACCTCCGTAACGGTGACGTACTTGCGTCAGGGAAAGACAGAAACGGTTACCATTCAACGTGAAGCGGTAGAAATTCATGCGGTGCCTCACTATTCCATGATTGACGATAAAACGGGATATGTGGTGTTGCGTAAATTTAATGAAAAAGCATCAGCAGAAACTATTAATGCAGTTAGGGCTTTAAAAAATCAAGGAGCTAAACAAATTGTTCTAGATCTTCGCGGCAATTTAGGAGGCTTACTCAATGAAGCGGTTAACGTGACCAATATTTTTATACCTCAAAATCAATTGGTGGTCACCACAAAATCAAAGGTTGATAAATATAATAAAACTTACTATACACAAAAGGAGCCTATTGATATAGAGATTCCTTTAGTAGTTCTCATTGATGGCAAAAGTGCTTCAGCCAGTGAAATTGTGGCCGGTGCATTACAGGATCTTGATAGGGCAGTAATTGTTGGTGCGCGAAGTTTTGGAAAAGGCTTGGTACAACGCCCAAAAGCTTTGGTCTATGGCACGCAACTTAAAATTACCATCTCAAGGTATTACACGCCTTCAGGACGTTGTATTCAAGCTCTGGATTACTGGAATAGAGATGAGCTTGGCAAAGCTACACGAGTCGATAAAGAAAACTATAACGCCTTTAAAACGAAACGCGGCAGAACGGTTTTTGATGGTGGCGGCGTCCAGCCTGATTTGGAACTGGCCCTCACAAAATTAAGCCCAATCACCAGTGCCATTGTTAATGAAAATCTCATTTTTGATTTCGCTACAGCATATTATTATTCACACCAAGTCACTGATTTAAATACATTTGAATTAAAAGATGCTGATTTCAATGCCTTTAAAAGTTTTTTGAAGTCCAACAATTTCACTTTTGAGACCGAAACGGAAAAAGCATTTGACAATGCCCTGATTGTGGCAAAAGAAGAAGAACTCAATGGCGTTATTGATTCACAATTTACAACTTTAATAAAGGCATTAAACACCTATAAAACAGAGGCCATCGACGCAAATAAAACGCAGCTTATGAGCTTATTATCTGAAGAAATTGTAAAACGTTATTTCTATCGCGAAGGCATGTACACGTATTACATGAGTCATAACCCAGAAATTAAAAAAGGCACAGAAATACTTAAAAGCCCTTCAACTTATTTAAATTACCTTCAATAAAAGCCCATACATCGATAAGAAGATTGCAATTTTGAAATTTTAGGTATATTTAGTTTCTCAATGCAATAAGTTATGAAAAAAAAATTTCTCCTTGTTTTGCTTTTTTCCCAAATAATTGGGGCACAGGAAGAATTAAAACACGAGGTTTTTTTTAAAACTGATGCTTTTGAAGTATCTGAAATTGAACATGCTAGACTCCTAGTTTTTTTGACCGAAATTGAATCTTTGGACATTGAAAAAATATCCATCTACGGATTTACGGATGATAGAGGCAGTGCATCGTATAATATGGCGCTCTCTCAAAATAGAGCCAACAGCATCAAAGTTATCTTTTCAAATAATGAGTTTGACGAATCTGTGATTACCAATGTGGATGGCAAAGGAAAAATCTTATTAAAAGTCGTCCAAGAAGAAGATGTCAGTAAAATAAGAGGCTTAAACAGAAAAGTAGAAATTATTGTCACTCCCGTTTTCCCTCCTAAACCTGAAGTAATCGTAAAAGCAAAAACGGCGAGCGAAACCTTAGCGGGTGATATAAAAATTGGTGATTATATTTTATTAGACAATATTCTGTTTAAAACAGGGTATAGTTATCTTCTCCCAGAATCGGCAAAAACATTGGAGGAAATCTCCAAAGTACTTCTTAAAAGAAAGGACATCTATTTTACCATTCAAGGCCATGTATGCTGCACACAACATAGCAGGGATGCCAACGACAGAAAAACTAAAAAACGTAATTTATCTGTGGCAAGAGCTAAATATATTTATGATTATTTGGCTAAAAAAGGGGTCGATCCCAAACGTATGAAGTATGTAGGTATGCGACGTAAATTTCCTCTTGGAGGCGAGGCAAAATTTGACCGACGTGTAGAGATTTTTGTCACCTATGTGAATGAGAATAATTAACCTTTGATCATCCCTATATGAGGAATATCATCTTCTAAATAACCTTCGCCTACTTGAATAAAACCTAAATTGTTATAGAAGCGCTTTAAATAAGTTTGTGCGGAAATCTTGATTTTGGTTTCTTTATACCTCTCGGTAATAGTATTTATGGAAGCTTCCATAATATCATATCCATACTTTGAATGGCGTTCTCCAGCCTTCACAAGAACTCTTCCGATGCTCGCATACTCAAAGTAATCTCCAGGTTGAAAAAGCCGTGTGTAAGCCACTAAAACCTCTTGTTTATAACCCATAACATGCAGTGCTTTCTGATCTTGATAATCTATATCCTGATAGACACAATTTTGTTCTACTACAAAAATTTCACTTCGCAATTGCAAAATAGCGTAAAGTTCATCTGTAGTAAGTTCTTTAAAACTTTTGGTTATAATATTTAGCATAGGTCACATTTATTAAATGTCTCTTAATAGAATTTTAATTTATTCCAAGCAGAAAAATATATTGTAATTTATACTTAATCCTGAACAATAATCTCCTTTGGATCTTCCTTATTGAATTCTGGTTGGATATTGACGTGGTTAATCTCGAATTGATCATGTAACAAAGTTTCAATATCATGTAAAATCACATCAAATTCTGATAAACTAATATCTTCCTTAAATTCTAAATGAGCTTCCAAATGCAATTCGTCATCATTTAATCCCCAAATGTGCACGTGGTGTAATCGATTCACTTTCGGAATTTGATGCACCGCCCTAACCACATCTTTAATGTTGATATGTTGTGGTGTAAACAACATTAACATTTTTGAAGATTTGATAAGCAAATCAAAACCAACCCAAATTAAGTAGAGTGCAATTAATAATGTTAAGAGACTATCTACCCAAAACCATTGGTAAAACTTCATGAGCAATCCCCCTATAAGAACGGCAACACTGGCCATCATATCTGAAAATAAATGCAAATAAGCCGAACGCATATTTATATTATTCTGAGCATTTTTTCTAATCAACAAAACACTAAAGCCATTACCCAAAATGCCAATCAATGCTAACCAAATAACTAAGGAAGATTCAATGGGTTGCGGATTTTGAAAACGTTTTGAAGCTTCTATAATCAATAAGATGGCTACGATAACCAAAGTAGCCGCATTGATAAACGCTGCTAAAATTTCAGCACGTTTATAACCAAAAGTACGATGAAAAGATGCTTTTTGCTTGGCTAGTTTAGAAGCCACATAACTCACCATGAGCGATATGACATCACTAAAGTTATGAAGTGCATCACTCAATAAGGCTAAACTTCCCGAAATTAAACCACCCACAATTTGGGCGGCTGTAATAAGGATGTTCAGTAAAATAGAAATCATTAAGTTTCTATCTTTCGTACTGGGATGCGCGTGATTATGGTTCATGAATTAATGTGCCACAGGAATCTTTTTAATTCGGTTTTCATGACGTCCACCTTCAAAAGCAGTATCTAGGAAAGTATCCACCATTTCAATAGCTTGTGGCAATGCTAAAAATCGCGAAGGAAGGCTCAAAATATTAGCATTATTATGTTGTCTTGCTAGGGCGACGATTTCTTTGCTCCAACATAAAGCCGAACGTACACCTTGGTGTTTATTAGCGGTCATATTCGCTCCATTACCGCTTCCGCAGATGATAATCCCAAAATCCACAGCTTTATCTTCTACATCTTTAGCGACAGGATGCACAAAATCTGGATAGTCCACACTGTCATCACTATTGGTGCCATAGTTATTGACGGTGTAACCCTTTTTTTCTAAGTGTTTTATGATAGCCTTTTTATACTCAGTTCCTGCGTGATCGTTGCCTATTGAAATCGTCATAATTTGTTGTTTTTAAATCTTATTTTCAGACGCTAAAGTTACAAAATAATATAGTGAGACTGTTTGGAAAATTATACGAGTTATAAGTGTTATCAACACATAGCATTTGTTCTAACAGCAATGCTTTGAGAGAAAAAGGCATAGAAGTTAATTCCGCTATCTAGCTTTTAATGAATGCACGATGGGAAGGTTAGGTTTTCTATATTTTTGAAACTAAATTGATCTGTTTTTATCCGACCGAAATTTTTCTAGTTTTAAGCCATTCGTTCACCGTCACGCAAACTTAACAGCATTTCTTCAGCATCTTTATTTGTAAATGCCAAAAGTCCATTACCATTTACAATCAAATATTTTTCGGTAGAGCTATCACCATTTTTCATCTTAACAATAACGTATTTTGTTCTACGCATCTCGAAAGATCCAACGTCGCCAATTCGTTCAAAAGCATATTCTTTTTTAGGTCTGAATTGTTTTTTAAGAATTAGTTTACCGTTAACCACTCTTGCATCGGCGGCATATATGAACTGATAGATTACTGCTCCAAATAAGCCTACGCCCGCCAACATTGCAATCGCCATTCCACCATGAAATTCCTGACCTTCCATGACTAAATAAAATATTGGAATAAGTACTATTAGTAAAACTGCACTGCCATAAATACCGAGATTAGTCCAATTTGAAGAAAGTTTAAAATTATTTTTATGGTCCATTTGTTGCTGATATAATTGTTAAATGTTGGTTGGTAAATTATTATTATTATGGTTTCACTGATAATAATATTCGCACTGTTGAGACACTATTTGCAACGTCCAAAATTGTAAAAAGCGTACAATATACCCCATATTATATCCTTGCTTTTTATAATTGTAATAAATTTTATAAAAAATGCAATTCCACCATGGTAATTGATTGCTACATTAACCGTAAGTTTTTAGGTTGAAAAGGCACTGATTTGTGTCCTATTTGAAAAAATAAGTCAGCCATCATAATTCATGTCACTAATTTTATCATGCTTTATCTTCATGTTTAATATATGATCTCGCACCCAGTAATCTCCTACTGAAATTTCGGCATAAAGATTCCCTATCAAACCGACATACACCGTCAGGCTATAAATATCTAAAGCATCATTCCAACCCGTATGTGATCTTGTTTATCAGTTTATTGAAAATTAGTATTATAAAAAGAGATTAGAAGCTCTTTAGAGTCGCCCAATTGGAATATAAAATTATTGGTTCTTTCGTAATAAACATCAAATCAGAAAATACAGAAATGAAATTCTATTTAAAGTAGGCTCCCAAAAGCGTTCTAAACCACGCCATAGATTCACTATAATTACCTGTTTGGAAATGGATTCTGATAATCAGTCATTTATATATTTCTTACTTCATTTAATGCTTTTTATAAAGCAATTTTTCAGCCCATAGCCAAAATTATCGGCAATCCATTATTTGAAATGATTAAACTGATAACAATCATACAAGGTGATCTGCTCATTACTTGTTCATAACTTGTGGCTAAGATTTAAAAGATAAA
>JBDTKP010000162.1:0-10964 GCA_039935255.1 Gelidibacter sp.
TAATTAAATATTTGTTGTAATATTTTTCTGGTTATTAGATAAGTTGGTTTTACGCCCGTTGTGCCTAATCCGCCCGATGCTAATGTACTACCGGATTCTAAAGGATTATCACTGGCATAATACGCATATCTCACTTTCACGTTAGGATTAATACTTCGACGTACTTTAGAAGCTGCCTGTATGGCTTTCTGGTAATGGGCGCCCTCCATTTCAAGTCCGACGACATTCCAAGTAGAATTAAAAAAGAATTTTAAAATCTCTTTATTTTGTAGTGATGTCCCCAAGACGGTAATCATGGCGCCTTCATAAACATTAATGCCTTGTCCTTCAAAATCAGTTTTAGAAAGCTCGTTCTCGAAAGGATAGTTATCTGCTGTGCCTTCAAAAATATGTGCTGAAGGAATCATAATATCGCCTTTTCCGCCTTCTAAAATCCCAGCTTTTCCCATAATGGAAATGGAATCTATATTCAGCTGAATTTGCTTGCCATCCACTTTAATGGGTTTTAACAACTCGTCAATGGTTTCATAAGCTTGCTCACCAAAGGCATAATCCATAACGAAAAGCACCGGTTTCTCAGAATCTTCGAATACTTTGGAAACTTCTAAATCAGTTTTAAGAAAATCGATCTTCGCGGTATCAAAAATTTGTACGTCAATATTTGTACCCGATGTATCTGGGATATAAATCATGCCTCTTTGTAAGGCTTCTTTGGTAACTTTATCGCGTAATTCTTGATTTTCCTTCTGACTTAAATCCTCATAAACTCCAAAAACGTCCTTCTTTGCAACTAAAGCCTTGAGTGCTTGAGGCGCAAAAAGCGAATTCATAACACTGTGCATGTTTGCGCTGATCACATGAATAGGCCGGTCAATAAGCCCGTTCTTTAATAAGGCGTCTTTAATGGTATCTGCCCAGATCTCACCATGAATATGATGGCCTAGGCGTTCTCTCAGTACCGGACTAAAAGTTACTGTCCGCTTATTGTTATTAACCACTTCCTCAATGGCCAATTTCCCAAGCCAATAAATTAAATGTAAAAAGCGTTCTGGTTGATGTGGTAGAGCAAAGGAACTATACATGCTGGTGATCTCATGAAAGGTTCTCCCCAAAATGTTAGCGGTATGGGTTATTGCAATCTCTCGATCTTGTTGGGATAACTCCTCTTTCGAAAGCACTGCCCTCTCCAGTTTGATCCAATCGCGAGTGGTGGTACCTTCCTCATCAATAAGTACACGCTTGCTTATTTTGTGCGACTCCACAAACATAAAGGTTAAGTGCGTCAGGATATCATAGATTTCAGAGCGACCTCGAGTGATTTCAATATTCATTTGCTCTTCATCAATACGAAAACAATTACGTCTTCTTTTTGGAGGAACTATCGCTTTAAAATGAGAATTACTATAGCCTTCATCACTTGTAAGGTTTATAAATGTACATTCTTCTATACCATATGGCAACCTATCTACAACATAAAGTAAACCTTCTAATTCTGCTTTTTCTTCTCCAATAGATCCATAAATTTCAGGTCTTAGCTGTAGCAGGGATTCCCGAAGTGTTTCACCAGAAATACCCATCGGCTTGTAAAATCCACGATTAAACAAGTGCCGCATGGTTATATACATTCTCTCAATAGAGTTAGAGCTTTCTTGGGCTCTCGTTCTGGCAAGAAGTTTTTTATTCATATATAAATTTCTATTGTTTTTAACGGTCATATGTAATTCGCAACTTCATTCACGTTTGTGGTCGAATTCTGGTCATGCTCATTTCATAATTAATAACTAACCTGCAAAGATAGTATTATTTAGTTAAATTTCTCTGAGCCAAAGCGTCGGCTATTTTTCGATCGTTGGAAAGTCGGGGCAACTTATTTTGGCCCCCCAATTTACCTATGGATTTCATATAGTCCTGAAAACCTGACTTATTAACCCTCGTAATTTTTAAGGGCTGCAATACCTTGCCAGCAATCAAATCCAAATAATAACTATTTTGCTTTTGAAGTGAAGCTTCAATCCTTTCTGCCAATTGAGCGAGGCTTTCGGGTTCATTTTCAAACTCAATAAACCACTCATGATAGGGCAAACCTTTAGAAGGGTTGATTTGTGGTGCTACAGTAAATTCTGAAACTTGAATGCTTGAGCCTGCAATTGCCTCATTAAGAGCCTGCTCCACTTCCTTGCCTATAATGTGCTCTCCAAATGCAGAAATAAAATGTTTAATCCTGCCTGAAACTATGATTCGATAAGGCGTTAAAGAAGTAAACTCAACGGTATCGCCAATATTATAGCCCCAAAGCCCAGCCGTGGTGGAAATGATCATGACGTAATTGGTTTTCAGCTGCACGTCTTTGATGGTGATCCGTTTTGGATGCTCATCAAAAAATTCGTCAGCTTTTATAAACTCATAAAAAATACCGGAATTCAATTGGAGAAGCATGCCTTTTTCCTGTTGTTGATCTTGATAGGCAAAAAAACCTTCACTTGCAGGATAAAACTCTATGCTGTCTACCTTTCGTCCTATGAGACTTTCAAATTTGGCACGATAGGGTTCATAATTCACACCTCCAAAAATAAATAAGTTGAAATTTTTAAAAACGTCTCCAACTTTTTTTCCTGTTTTTTGATTGATTTTCTCGAAATACATCTGTACCCAAGATGGAATCCCAGAAATGACCGTCATGTTTTCTGGTAAGGTTTCAGTAATTATAGCTTCCACTTTAGTTTCCCAATCCTCAATACAATTCGTTTCCCAACTGGGCATTCTGTTTTTTTGAAGGTATTTGGGGATATAATGCGCTACGATCCCCGATAAACGCCCCAGTTGTATCCCGTTCTTTTCATTTAATATGGGGCTGCCTTGTAGAAAAATCATTTTTCCATTTACAAAATCGGTCTTCCCAGTTTCCGCAATGTACATGAGAATCGCATTTCGGGCGGCTTCAATATGCGTTGGCATACTTTCCTTGGTAATGGGAATGTATTTTGCGCCAGAAGTGGTACCCGATGTTTTTGCGAAATAAAGAGGCTTGCCTTTCCACAAAACATTTGATTCTCCAGCAACAACCCGTTCGACATAAGGTTTTAAATCCTCATAATCACGGATGGGCACACGGGAAATAAAATCGGCATGGGATTTAATATTTACAAAATCATGATCCTTGCCAAACTGTGTGTTCTCCGCCTCGTTCATAAGGTTTTGGAATACGGCATTCTGGGTTTCAATCGGGTTGTTGGCCCATTTTAAAACCGATCTTCTGATAAAGAGCGCAAAAGGTTTGGCTAACGCTGATTTTAGTGAGAACATTATTTAAAATCTATAAAATTGGTTGGATTGATTGGATAACCTTTGCTCCATAACTCAAAATGTAAATGTGGGCCTGTCGTATATTCACCTGTATTTCCTGTCATGGCAATCACTTCACCTGCTTTAACCACGTCCCCTTGTTCTTTAGTCAATGAGGCATTGTGTTTATAGACTGAAATCAATTCATAACTATGCTCTATAATCACAACATAACCGGTTTCAACAGTCCATTCTGCAAAAATAACGGTGCCATCTGCAGTGGCTTTTACGGGTGTGTCTTTAGCAACAATAATATCCACAGCATAATGTTTTTCCTTCAAATTATAACCTTCTGAAATGTTTCCGTTTACAGGAGGAAACAGCACAAAATTAGAGGTTGTTATTGCAGATTCAAAAAGATTATATTTGTCTTCCTTATCTACTTTTTCTCGCAATAAGGAATCCTGCTTTGAGGGTTTGATGCTCAAATGTGCTGTTTCTGCATTGGCAGCCCTCAAAATGGAATCTTTATTGAATTCCACCGTTTTGACATCACCTGTTAGGACGCGCTTAATCGAACTAAAATATTTTTCGTTGACATTGATGATCTGTTGTAACGAATCGGTTTTAAAACTCAGTGAGATCGCTTGCTTTTTCAGCTTCGATGAAGAGTAACCAGGTATGAACTCTCTTAAGGGTGTAAATGCAATTAAAAAAATTGTTGCAGCAACAAGTAATATACTGGTTAAGGACACAATAACGAATACATTCAATCGCGTAAGTTTAATAGCAAAGCGTTCTTCAAACGTATCTTCATTAAGTACCACCAACCGGTACTTATGAAGTAATTTTTTGGCGAATTTCTTCTCTTTTCTTCTATTTGTCATGCTCAACAAAATTATATAAATTAAGGCAATCTGTAAGGTCTTTTATCTAAAGTTTGTTTTTAACATTTAATATGAAGTTTAATTATTAAATTTGCAGTTCAAATTCTATGTTATGATAGCATCAAGTATTTTTTTAGCAATTGGAGCACCACAAATTATTTTAGTTGTGATAGTGATATTATTGCTTTTTGGAGGAAAGAAAATTCCGGAACTTATGAGAGGTTTAGGAAGTGGCATTAAAGAATTTAAAGATGCCAGTAAAGAAGATAGTGATGAAAAGAAAACATCCACTAATAAAAACGAGTAACTATATCTTATAGAAACAAAAAGAGCCAACTTAACCGTTGGCTCTTTTTGTTTACTGCTATTTGATCTTTATGGATTTTATTATCGATTCCAACTCAAAAATATTATTTCGTTTTTCAACGGAAGGCGCAAAAACATAGCCTTCAATTACCACATATCTGTTATTAGTTTTGTCCTCTATGGCATAATTAATAAATGGACCTGACATAAACGCATTTTTGACATCCCAAATGCCTTTAGTTTCATAAGTTGGTTTCCCATCCACTGTAGTTTCATATAAATAGGGTGTGTAAGCTTCTTCAGTAATCATATGCGAACCTTCTACAGGACCTGGTATATGGACTTCTCCAATAGAGTCTCTCATTCTTACAATATCTAAAATGGTACTATCTCCTTTTTTTATGGAGTTTAAAGGCACCTCATAAATCATAATGTCCATGGTACCCGTAGGGATGTCCTTCCTTATCCAAAAGAAATCCTTCTCTTGTTTTGCAATTCTATAGGCTGTTTGAAAATTTAATTTGACACCCAAAGCTTTTTCCAGAGGCGCATCATCCAGTAATGATATTTTAATGCGACGTTGGTTTTCTTTTAATTCTTCCTTTTTAAAAGCGGCAATGATTGCGTCGCCATGAGTTTCCAACTGATCATTAATTTCTTGATCTGTTTTTCCTGAAACAACCACTACTGTTTGGGGCCTTGCATACACATCACTTTTTATAGTCATGCCGACTTCACCCCCTTTTTCGATTTTAAGGATGATTCTGTTTTTCGTGGCAAAACCATTAAATACCATGGGTGGCATTTGGTTAAGTGAAAATAACGGTTCTTCCTGATTTAATGCTGGCACGGGAGCTGCAACAACATTTCGAATAGTCTCCCCTACACCATCATCCCATAATAGATTATCAACGACAACCAAAAGGGTGTTAATTTTACCAGAAGATGCAGAAATAATTCGTTGATCCTTGCCATCATTGCAAGACGTAAACAAGACTAAAGAAAAAGCAATAGCGTAAATGATTTTCATGGTTTGGTTTTTTAAAATTTATAACACTTAGTGTGAAATTTTAAGTGTTGTTCCTACTTTTAAAGTACTACCACTAATACCGTTCCAATCTTGAATATTTTTAATAGAAACTCCAGGAAACTTATTAGAGATGCTCCATAATGAATCTCCCGACTTCACTTTATAGGTTTTTGCGGCATTAGAAACATGAGCATTGTTAGTTGTTTTTGTCGAACCATTGGACACCGATTTTGATGCCGAGGTTGCTGGTTGTGTTCTATATACCATGAGGCGCTGGCCTACCTTTAGATCATTACTTCGCAAGCCATTCCACTGCTTTAACTGAGATACCCTCACATTGAATTGTCGTGCTATTTTTCCTAAATTATCACCAGAAACAACGCGATAGGTCGATTTAGCTTCTGATTCAAAAAGTTGAGGCATCGGCTTTTCCCGCTTATTCATTTCGTTGCTCACAAACTCGTAGATGCTTGCTTCGTTGTTTACAAACTTTCCAATGGCATGACGTGGCAATCTAAGGGTGTAATTTGCCCCATCAACAAACGGAATTACATCGAGCTTATAAGAAGGATTTAAGAACTGAAGTTCTTCCATAGGCAACTCTAAGAGTTCAGCAACCTGATCGAGACTGATCGTCTGTTTCACGTGGATGGTATCCGTATCAATGTATCTAAAGTCGGGTCGGTATTTTTTAAAGCCATGCTCTTCAGCATATTCAAAAATATACATCGTGGCTAAAAACGCTGGCAAATAGCCTGCGGTTTCCTTTGGCAAATGCGGTCTAATATTCCAATAATTTTTATAACCACCGGATCGACGGATCGCTTTACTTACATTTCCGGGTCCACAATTGTATGAGGCTAAGGCCAAATCCCAGTCACCAAAAATCGAATAGAGTTTCGCTAAATATCTACTAGCTGCTTCAGTTGATTTGAGAGGATCACTGCGTTCGTCCACATAACTACTAACATTTAAACCATATTGCTTACCAGTGGCAAACATAAATTGCCATAAACCTGTCGCACCAACACGAGACTTTGCTCTTGGTTTTAATGCAGATTCAACAATCGCTAAATACTTAACTTCCAATGGAATATTGTAATTATCCAATTCCTTTTCAAACATCGGGAAGTAATAGTCACTTAAAGACATCAGACGCTCAAGAGAATTTCTTCGGTATTTCAAATACGATTTGATGACGCTTTCTAAAGACTCATTATATTCAATATTAAAAGGCGTTTTAGAACTTAATTTATGAAGTCGTGCTTTTAAAGTGTCCGTAGGCAACTCAGGATAATCGACCGCATCGTATTTTAAATCGGTAACAGATTGGTAGATACTGTCAAACAATTCGTTACTGTACAAATCGTCCATCCATTTTTGATCAAATTCTGAGGCGAGTTGAAAGTCTTCTATTTTTATTCCCGTTAAAGAATCTCCAACGGGCTGTATTTCATTTTCAACTAATTTGTTTTCATCGCTAACGAATTCCACAGGAACTGAAACGGTTTTTTCTGGTGCTTTCGTGCTGTCTTTTTTGATCGGCTTCACTTGCGAAAAACTAAGACCGCATACACATAAAGCACCAAAAGTTAGGGATACTATCTTTTGGTTCATTAGAAAGGGTTTTATAAATCAACGTTTTGTTGATTAAAATCGTACAATAATATCTAAAATGATGGTATAAACCAATAATTTAACATTGCAAAATGCGTTTCGTCGTGTAAATACAACATTTTATCTATGTTTTTATTTCATCAACCACAAGTTTGAGATCTGATTAATCTAAAATTGCGGCAATTCCTGGCAACACTTTTCCTTCCAAACTTTCCAACATCGCACCGCCACCTGTACTGACGTAGCTTACTTTGTCCTCAAAGCCAAATTCTTTAACCGCGGCCACAGAATCGCCCCCTCCTACAAGAGAAAAAGCGCCATTTTTAGTGGCTTCGGCAATCGCATTACCAAGTTCAATCGTGCCTTTTGCAAAATTTTCCATTTCAAAAACACCTAAAGGACCGTTCCACAAAATAGTTTTACACTGTAACACGACATCATGAAAATTCTGAATGGATTGCGGACCAGCGTCAAGGCCTTGCCATCCGTCAGGGATATGTGCCACATTTACGATTTGGGTATTGGCATCATTACTGAAGGCATCAGCAGCCACAACATCTACAGGCAGATGAACCTTTACATTTTTAGCTCTTGCTTTCTTGAGAATCTCCAAAGCCAGTTCCATTTTGTCATCTTCACAAATGGAATTCCCAATGCTTCCTCCTTGAGCTTTTATGAAGGTAAAAGTCATGCCACCACCAATAATTAAGTGGTCAACTTTGTCTAATATATTTTCAATAATGGTAATTTTAGAGGAGACTTTAGCACCACCAAGAATTGCCAACACGGGCTTTTCACCATCTTCCATTACTTTCTTGATACTTTCAATTTCTTGTTCCATCAAATAACCGAAGTACTTTTTATCAGGAAAAAACTGTGCAATTACTGCGGTTGATGCATGCGCACGATGTGCTGTACCAAAAGCATCATTAACATAAACATCGCCAAGTTCTGATAATTTTTCAGCAAAGGCTTTATCTCCTGCTTCCTCCTCTTTATAAAATCTCAAATTCTCCAGCAATAGGATTTGACCTGGCTTCAAATTAGCGGCAGCAGTTTGGGCTTCCTCACCAATACAATCAGAAACAAAAATGGTTTTAACACCAAAAGTGTCTTCTACTTTATTTAAAATATGTATCAATGAAAACTCGTCTTGCACACCTTTTGGACGTCCCAAATGTGACATTAGAATACAGCTACCGCCATCTTTCAATATTTTGGTAATCGTAGGTTTTGCAGCAACAATTCTGGAATCATCCGTTATATTGAACTTATCATCCAAAGGCACATTAAAATCTACTCTAATTAGTGCTTTTTTATTTTTAAAATTGAAATCGTTTAAGGTTTTCATCGGTATTGCTTTTTTATAGAATGGAAACAAATGTAACTAATTCTGAAATGATTAAAAATGCATTCTTTTAGGAATTGGTATTCTGCCAGCATTAATGAAAAAAAATACATAGTTTTGTGCCATGCAATTCAGTAAAGTTTTAGGCCAAGAGCATCTCAAAAACCATTTAACCCAAAGCGCGGACAATGGTCGAATACCCCATGCGCAGTTGTTTGTAGGCCCTGAAGGTTCGGGTACTTTAGCCATGGCCATCGCCTATGCCCAATACATCTTATGTGGCAATAAAGATGCGGAAAACAACGGTGGAAATGATAATTGTAACCTAAAATTCAAGAACCTTTCCCATCCTGATTTACATTTTGCTTTTCCTGTAGCTATTACCGATAAAGTGAAAAAAAATCCTGTTTCAAACCATTTTATGGAAGAATGGCGGCAGTTAATTAAAGAACAACCTTATGGCAATCTTTTTGACTGGTACCGCATGTTGGGTATTGAAAATAGGCAGGGACAAATGGGTGTTGATGAAGCTTTAAATATTGTAAAAGCGTTGTCCTTAAAGTCCTATGAAGGGGGTTATAAAATCATGCTGATTTGGATGGCGGAACGAATGAACACTTCTGCATCCAACAAACTGTTAAAACTTATTGAGGAACCACCTGCTAAAACGGTCTTTATTCTAATTGCTGAGGACGCTGGCCAGATTATTAATACCATCCGATCACGGTGTCAGATTTTGAATTTTCCGCCATTGTCTGAAAAAGTTATTACAGAAGCGCTCCAAAAAAACTACCAACTTGATGAAGCCACAGCTACCAAGATCGCTCTTCAATCCAATGGCAACTACAATAAAGCCTGCGATTTAGTATATCATGATTCAGAAGATATCCAGTTTGAAGAATGGTTTGTGTTTTGGATTAGAAGTGCGTTTAAAGCGAAAGGCAATAAAACTGCCATTCATGATTTAATCAGCTGGAGCGAGCAAGTTGCAAAAACCGGCCGTGAAACGCAAAAACAATTTTTACTGTTTTGTATTGATTTTTTCAGACAGGCGCTTTTAATGAACTACAACGCCGATCAATTGGTTTTTATGGAGCCTAAAACCAAAAATTTCAAATTGGAAAATTTCGCGCCTTTTATTCATGAAGGTAATATTATGGACATTAACCAAGAACTTGAAGATGCTATCTATCATATAGAACGCAATGGCAATTCAAAAATAATCCTCACCGATCTATCGATTAAACTAACGCGGTTATTACATAAAAAAGCCAGTTAAAAACTGGCTCCTATTTGATAATCGTGATTTTATAAAGAAAATATTCCTACTTTTTGTCAGCGTTAAGTGCTTCCAAAATTTCCTTAGTCACATCTTGACTTTCTTTGCCATACATAACACTACCAGCTTCATTACTTCCTAAGATATAAGAATAACCGTTCTTTTCGCCGTAACTTTTAACGAAGGCTCTTACGGTTTTGATAAGCGTATCAATTTGAGTTTGTCCTCTTTTTTGAATCTGCTGCTCTTCCATTTGAGATTGCTGTTGAAAATTTTGGTATTGTTGCGTTAATGCCTGGTACTCGTCCTGAGTGCTTTTTTGAGACATTTTTGGATCCTTTTCCTGTAATTGAGCGGCATGAGCTTGAAAAGAGTTTCCTATACTATCAATTCTTCTATTAAATGCTGTTATTTCAACTTCAAATTGCGCCTCAATGTCTTTTTTCTTTTGATAATCATTAATCAATTTGCCGTTATCAACAAATCCAATTTTTGTTTGCTCTTGGCATGATGATAACATTACCAAAGTTAATAGAGCGATAAAACCTTTTTTCATTTTCTGTGTTTATTATAATTTTGTTGCAAATGTAATAAAGTAAGAGATAATTTTCGGAAAATAAACACTATAGTTTAAATTGATATTAAAAATTGAATCAATTCATTTTAACTATTGAAAATGACTTAATTTGAGTTGTCTATTAACGCGCTTCAGACAGTGTGACAGTGAATCGCTGCGGAGCCAGTTAAAAGCGCCCTAAACGGGCTTTAATTACTTAATTTCGTTCTTTAAGATGTAAATCAAGGAAGAATACTCTCTAGAAGACCTGGCTTTTAAATTTGAACGCCATCCATTCCAAAAACCTTTAATAAAATTCATTTTACCAGTTTTATACTTTTCAGAAAGTAAGCTCACATAAAAAGCATCAAATTTCATGGGCACCGTTTTTATGACTTCCATATTCACATGAGCTCCCAATCGATTTATGGAGTCTTGGCTGAAATGCCAAAGATGTCTTGGCACATCGTAGGCTGCCCAAAACTCCTTATAGAATACTGCATCATAACTTTTATAATTAGGCACTGCTACTATAAGAACACCATCAGCTTTCAATAAGTTCTTTAACGTAGCAAAATGCTGATCTAAATTTGGCAAATGCTCAAGCACATGCCAAAGTGTAATGACGTCAAAACTGTGCGCTTTAAATTCAGAAAGTT
>JBDTKP010000163.1:0-10828 GCA_039935255.1 Gelidibacter sp.
TTTTAGTAGCCTTTTTATTAGTGGCTTATGTTATATAATCTCCCTTTTTTTAGGGGTGCAAAGATACGGAACTCTTTGCAATGCACCTTCTTAATTGCACTTATTTTTATCACTACAGCTAAAGCGTTTTCTTTAGCCTGTTACATAATAGAAAAAAAACTAAACGAATATCAATTATTTACTACTTTAGCTAGGTCATTATCTCACCATTAAAGTGAAAAAACCCCAAAATCTCATGAATAAAAAAACGATTTTTTCTATGTTTCTTATAGGCACCATACTTATATCAAGCTGCGGTTCAAAAGACGATGAATGTACAAAAACCTTGGAAATCCCTCATTACGCCTTAAAAAACAATAAGTTCGAACGCTATGTTGTTATGGAAGAAGTCTCCTGCGACTTTATTGTTAAAGATCTCGGACCTCTACCGCTGAAAAACTTCACTTATGAAGTACTCAATTTTATTTTTATTCCCGATACCGGCACCCAAACCTCACGCCTGAAATTTGAAATCAAACTTAATAACCCCAATAATTATGCGGTAGAAGGTTTAGCTTACATAACAACACAATCGGCCGGCGATACCTCTGAATATACGGGTACCTATTCTGATTTAGCATCTGTGCCATGTCACAAAATCGGGGGCAACTCAAGTTGCATTTTGACCTATGATGTTGATTATCCTTATAATTCGGATGTGGGAGCTCCAGAGTCTATGGAAGTAGTTAAAGTTGAGTATTATATAGCCAATTAATCCAGTTGCTCAGCAACTTATTACTATTATCCCTTGGCTTATCCAAGTCATTAATTTAGAACAGCTGATTGCCATGTAAGATTTAGGCATTCGCAATTGATTATATCAAAATAAAAAAAACAAATTTTATTTCTATTATTTATAATCTTTGGCTTATTTTTCCAATGCCCAAGAAATCAACATGACGACCCCTATATTAACTTACAAATTTGAACAGAATGGGAAACGGTTGAGTTGGAAAGAACTACTGAATATAATTGAAACCCCTACACATTCTTATAATTTAATCCACAAAGCAAGAACAAATACTACAGTAGCGGCAGTTTTATCTGTTGCAGGCGGCTTTTTCAATGGATTACCAACTGGTCAAGCCATAAGCAACAAAGATCCTAATTGGTGTTCTACCTATATCGATGATGGAATCGTAGCTGTTTTAATTCCGTTTACGATTGGAGCTATAAAGAATGTAAGGAAAGGGGTCGATTCCTATAATGTATCCTTAAATCTACGCACAACTACCAATTTAATCCAAAATTTAAGGTCGCGACAAGTGGAAGTAACATTGGTTTGATAATGGTTTTTTAACAAGAATCCGCGCAGACCTGAGGAGGCAATACGAAAAACATAGGCTAGGCCATTTTTCAAGAAACAGTATTAGCAAAAGTAGTATGCGATTTTAAAAATTAAATCCAAAACTTCCAGTAACACCGAAATGACGAGCGTTTGGATTGTCAAGATAGTTACCTCTAAAATTAAGATCGATGCGAAACACTTTAAAAATATTGCCCACGCCAACGCTATATTCATAATACACCTTGTTTGCTGGCGCTAAATACGCCAATCCTGAAGCGTTCAAATCTCTGTTAGCCTGAGAAACATCGCCCCAAACACCTCTAATCCCCACAATTTCACGAAGGTTGTATTTGCGCAAAAAAGGAATTCTTGAAAAGAAACGCCCATTAAAGTTATGCTCCAAATGCAGTGACGTGTAAGTATCAGTCACAAATTCATAATAATCCAATTGTGAAAAGGTATTGTAAATGGAAAAATAAGATTGGTTACCAGGAACCACATTTAAGAGCCCCAAAGGTACATCTCCAAAAGTTTTACCCGCCTCAAGTGTTGTGGTCAATCGTCCATAGGCTCCAATATGCCATGGTTGAATATATGAAAACTGCACTTTAGTATAGTCAAAATCACTATTCAAAATACCTCTATCCCCTCGAGCGACTTGAGCAAATAAACTAGGAAAACCATCATTTGCAAAACGACGTTCTACCCCAAATCCTGTCATTTTACGCCCTGGAAAAAATGAAACAGAGAGCGCATTCTCATATTGTATGATCTCAGACGCTGTGGTGGTTTGTGATGCATCCGTATAATAATCCAAACTGAAGGTTTCTGATGCCGAACTTAGCGTCTTATAGGTGCCACTAAGTCTAAACTCTAAGTTTCTCACGGGTTCCAGCTCCAAGGCGAAAGTGGTCAAATTAACGTTTGTCAATTTATCATTCGTACTAGTACCTATAAGGGAAGATGAAGCAAAACTACGGCCCAAGATGTCAGTAGAAGAGGTTAAGTTGACGCCTATTTGTTCTACATCACGTCTATTCCCAGCCGAAATGATGAAACGGTTCTTTTTATCAATCAGCCATTTTCCAGAAATGCCATATTTGACTTTATCATCTCTAAATCCGTAAGCCAAAAAGCCTTCCAAACGCCATAAGTCATTCGGTCCGAAATAAGTCCGACCTCCTGTCCGTATTCGGACGCCTTCTACTTCATTAAAACCGAATGTGGAGAAAATGGGCCCATAATCAAAATGGATGTCCGAAAACTCGACATACCCTGACCCCAAAATACTGCCAAGATTATAAAGCCGCTTGAATTTCTTCACGGTTTTTAGGGTGTCCAACATCTTATATACGCCCTTTTCGTCTTGGCTTAAGGATTCCATTCTATTCTGTTCCCAAAAGTCATCATCCCTATTATAAACATCTTCATTATAGCTGTACACTTCATTACTATAAAACTTGTCTTCCTTAGGAATGTCAAATTCGTAATTATCATAAAGGGTGGTGCGTTTGCCATAAATACCGCGCGATTTTTCCTTTTTACTGAAGGCAAAATCAGACATGAAATAATCACGTTTAATCAAGAAAATAGAATCACTTAAGACTTCAAAGTCTTGCTCAATATAAATTTCTTTAACCCAGTTGATGTTGGCACTCTTTGATGCCTGCATATTAATTTGCTTGATAGCGAAGGTGGAATCATTGACCCAAAAATCACCTTTAAAGGTCAGTTCATTTTTTCGTCGCGGATAGTAAATAATATTATAACACCATTTATTATCGATGAACGCGCTATCAGAAAGCACATAATTGTAGGTATTTACACCTGTTTTTGACAACGGACTCACAAAACTTTTGTCAAAAAACTTGAGATAGTTATCGTAAATATCAACATCCGAATAAAGATCATCAACAAAATCAATAATGATCTGGTTATTGCTAAAGCCTGAATTTTTATTTCCTTTCAGATCTTCCTTTTGCTTCTTTTTTAAATTATCACCAAACACTTTACTACGCGCTTCATTGATGAAAATAGGCAAATAGGTTTTTCCTGTCACTTTACTGGTATCAACTTGATCAAAGACAAATTCCATCCCCCTGAACAACTTGCTTGCAATTAAGGTGCTGTCAATGGTATTGATGTCAAACTCTAATTTTTCGTATTTGTCATATTGGTATTGCTTAAATTGTCGCAATCCATTGTTACGTTTACGCTCCCATATTTTCTTTAAAATAGCAATGGCAGGGTTTTCACTTTCTTTTTTGGACTGTTTTCCGGTAACAATGTAAATTTCATCCAATTGACCAGCAGCCTCCTTTAAGATGAATTTCAACTCATAGCTGACTTTCTTTGCCAAGGGAATTTCCAAAGTTTCATATCCCATAAAAGAGACGATAAGCGTGTCATAAGTATTGCCTGATTCCAAATAAAATCGGCCCTCCTCATTGGTGATTGTGCCCTCGGTTGAGCCTTTAAAAAGCACATTGGCGTAGGCTACGGAAACATTATTTTCATCATACACATGCCCGCTAACTTTAGTTTGGGCGTAGACGGAACACATTCCGAAGAAAAAAAATAAGTAAAGTAGGTTTAGGTTCATAAGGCAAAAAACTTCATAAACACTAATGTCAATGAAGTTATGATAACGCAAAACGATGCGATTTATTTATACATTACTTTTTTAACAGCTTTAACTACTTCATCACTGTTAGGCAGCCATTCTTTAAAAAGTTCTGGTGAATATGGTGCCGGGGTATCAGCAGTATTAATTTTTATAACAGGGGCGTCTAAGTAATCGAAAGCTTCAGACTGTACAATATAGGTTATTTCTGTAGAAATGTTTCCAAAAGGCCATGCTTCTTCCAAAACCACCAATCTATTTGTTTTCTTGACTGATTTTAAAATGGTTTCTTTATCCAACGGACGGATGGTTCTCAAATCGATGATTTCGCATGAAATACCTTCTTTTTCCAATTCATCAGCCGCTTTGTAAGCTTCTTTGATAATTTTACCAAAAGAGACAATGGTCACATCCGTACCTTCACGTTTGACTTCCGCAACACCTAATGGAATGGTGTATTCGCCTTCTGGAATCTCCCCTTTATCACCATACATTTGCTCACTTTCCATAAAGATAACTGGATCGTCATCTCGAATAGCGGATTTCAAAAGACCTTTTGCATCATAAGGATTGGATGGCACCACTACCTTTAATCCAGGAGTGTTTGCGAACCAATTTTCAAAAGCTTGAGAATGTGTCGCTCCCAACTGACCTGCAGAAGCTGTTGGACCTCTAAAAACAATAGGACATTTAAACTGCCCACCTGACATTTGTCTGATTTTGGCAGCGTTGTTTATAATTTGATCAATCCCAACCAGACAGAAGTTAAAGGTCATATATTCTACGATCGGACGGCATCCTGTCATGGTAGATCCAATAGCTACACCTGCAAAACCAAGTTCTGCAATAGGTGTATCAATAACGCGCTTGGCACCAAACTCGTCCAACATGCCTTTTGATGCTTTATAGGCACCATTATATTCTGCTACCTCCTCACCCATCAAATAAATGGTCTCATCACGACGCATTTCTTCGCTCATTGCTTCACAGATAGCTTCTCTAAATTGAATTGTCTTCATTTCATTTCAAAATTTAAATCGATTAGCAAAAGTAAGAATAAAACGAAAACTAAATCGAAAAGAATTATTTAAAATTTATTATGCACGCATAGCAAATATGTCGTCTAAAATAATTAACTTCGTATCCTGTTCAAATAGAAGACAGTTTGCAGTGGCAGTTTGGAGTTTTAGTTTGATAAAACTCCAAATTCTCCTAAAAAACTAATAATATAATAAATAATAAAAGCATGAAAATACTTGTATGTATTAGCCACGTACCTGATACGACTTCAAAAATTAATTTTGCAGATGGAGACACCAAATTAGACACCAATGGCGTGCAATTTGTAATCAACCCGAATGACGAATTTGGCCTTACCCGCGCCATGTGGTTTAAGGAAAAACAAGGCGCAACTGTTGATGTTATTAACGTCGGCGGCCCAGAAACAGAACCCACCTTACGCAAGGCGTTAGCCATTGGTGCTGATAGCGCCATTCGCGTAAACACCCCTGCAACCGATGGTTTTGCCGTTGCCAAATAATTGGCCAACGTGGTGAAAGATGGTGGTTACGACCTCGTAATTGCTGGCCGAGAGTCTATCGATTACAATGGTGGCATGGTTCCAGGAATGCTGGCAGAATTGATTAACGCCAACTTCGTAACAAATTGCATCAGTCTTGAAGTAGATGGTACCAACGCTAAAGCCGTGAGAGAAATTGATGGTGGAAAAGAAACTGTTTCTACAACCCTACCCTTAGTTATCGGGGGTCAAAAAGGATTGGTTGAAGAGAGTGATTTGCGCATTCCAAACATGAGAGGAATTATGCAAGCGCGACAAAAACCATTAAATGTGGTAGAACCTGTTGAAGCAACTAAGGAAACATCAACCGTTAAGTTTGAAAAACCAGAACCGAGAGGCGCTGTGAAATTGATTTCTCCTGACAACCTGGATGAATTGGTGAACTTGCTTCATAATGAAGCCAAAGTAATATAAATCCTCCCCTAACCCCTCCAAAACGAGGGGAACTGTTGAGGAAAAATAAAGTTAATAATGCTCAAAAGCCCTTTCCTTTGGAGAGGGTTGGGTGAGGAAAAAAAATAAAAGATTATGTCAGTTTTAGTATATACAGAATCAGAAGAAGGAAAATTCAAGAAAGTTGCTTTTGAAGTGGCTTCTTACGCAAAAGCCGTTGCCGACCAAATGGGAACAACAGTAACTGCAATCACCATCAATGCCGATGATGTTTCAGAATTAGGAACTTACGGTGTTGATAAAGTATTAAAGGTAAAAGATTCAAAATTGGATACTTTTAATGCAAAAACATTTGCCAATATCATCAAACAAGCTGCTGAAAAAGAAGGCACAAAAGTGGTGGTCGTAAGCTCAAGTGCAGACAGCAAATATCTAGCGCCATTATTGGCGGTAGGGTTGGATGCTGGCTATGCTTCCAACGTTGTTGAAGCACCAACAAGCGCCTCTCCATTTACCGTAAAACGTACTGCTTTCACTAATAAAGCTTTTATTTTTTCAACCATTGACACCGATGTGAAAATTGTTGGTGTTTCGAAAAATGCTTTTGGTTTAAAAGAGCATTCGGCCAGTGCAACTGCTGAAGATTTTTCACCAGCCATTCCAGAAAACGGCGTTCATGTGGACTCGGTGGATAAAGCGACCAATACCGTAACTATTGCAGATGCCGAAATTGTGGTTTCTGGTGGTCGCGGGTTAAAAGGCCCTGAAAATTGGGGAATGATTGAAGATTTAGCAAACGTGTTAGGTGCCGCAACAGCGTGTTCAAAACCAGTGTCCGATTTGGGTTGGAGACCTCATGGAGAACACGTGGGGCAAACAGGAAAGCCTGTGGCCGCAAATTTATATATTGCCATCGGTATTTCTGGTGCCATTCAACATTTAGCAGGTATCAATGCTTCTAAAGTAAAAGTAGTCATCAATTCTGATCCTGAAGCACCGTTTTTTAAGGCTGCAGACTATGGTATTGTAGGAGATGCTTTTGAAATAGTACCTAAACTCACCGAAAAATTAAAGGAATTTAAGGCTCAAAACGCTTAAATTTCTTAACTTGTAATAGCAAAGCGACTGTTACATCAAAATAGTTGCCATAAATACATGTTTAAAATCCGTAAATGGATCCATGTATTTGTGGCAAACATTTTCATAATTCTTTTCCCTTTTAGGGAACTTCCCAAAAAATATGATGAACACAGTTGGTAAAGTCCTTATTTAAACAGTTATTTGTTTTTTATTTGATATGAGTTTAGTCCGATTGAACATAAAGGGAATATCCTATAGCCAAACACAAAATGGCGCATATGCCTTGATATTGAATGAGGTTGATGGCGACCGCAAACTTCCCATTGTCATTGGTGCATTTGAGGCACAATCTATTGCCATTGCTCTTGAAAAAGAAATTCGCCCACCACGTCCTTTAACCCATGATCTTTTTAAAAATTTCGCTGACCGCTTTGACATTATCGTCAAACAGGTCATCATTCATAAATTGGTAGATGGTGTGTTTTACTCCAGCTTAATCTGCGAACGCGATAAAATTGAAGAAATCATTGATGCACGTACTAGTGATGCTATTGCTTTGGCTTTACGTTTTCAAGCTCCTATCTTTACCTATAAAAATATTTTGGACAAAGCAGGCATCTATCTAAAAGTCAATCCACATAAAGAAGATGAGCAACAAGATAGCATTCTTTTAGACGATTTAGTAGCCGAAGAAATAGAGCATACCATCCAAGATAACTACAAGAACAAAACCATTGAGGACCTTAATTCTTTATTGCAGCAAGCCGTCGAAAAAGAAGATTACGAGGTCGCTGCAAAAATAAGAGACGAAATTTCCAAACGCTAAACGATCGATTAGATGAAGTATTTCTTTTTAGCTGTTATAGCTATTTTTTTGGGGGTAACAACCACATTAGCACAAAGCATAGAAAAGAAATGGCAGTTTGAAGCGGTACAAAACGATCAAGGTGTCCATCTGTATAATATCAATTCCGAAACTGATGTTTTAAATCTTACAGAGGGAGAATTCACTTTCTATTTACAAGCAAAAGATAGCATTGAAACCAAGGGGAGCTACATTACCCAAAATAAGAACCTGGTCTTTTTTTCAGACATACCCGTAGAAGCTGTTCAACGCTTTAAAATTAAAGACTTAACGGATTCTACCCTAATACTTCAGAAGAAAGACGTTAGTTATATTTTCACATCTCCAACAGACACCTCACTAATTATCACAGAAGCTGCTACAAGCGGCATCACTCCAAGCGAAGGCTTTACAACGAACAGTTTGTTACGTGGCGCCTTAGGCATGTTCGTATTATTGTTGATCTCGTATCTTTTAAGTGTCAATAGGAAAGCCATCAACTGGAGAACAATTGGTTTCGGGCTTGCGGCACAGTTACTACTCGCTATTGGCGTATTAAAAATACCGTTTGTACAAAAGGCCTTTGAGATTGTTGGTAAGATGTTCGTGAAAGTACTGGAATTTACCCAGGCAGGGAGTGAGTTTTTACTTGGAGGCATGATGGACATCAATAGTTTTGGGTTTATCTTTTTGTTTCAAGTATTGCCGACCATTATTTTCTTTTCTGCGCTCACATCACTTTTATTTTATTTAGGAGTCATTCAAAAAGTAGTTGCCGGAATGGCCTGGGTATTGACGAAACTCTTAAAAATTTCAGGTGCTGAAAGCTTAAGTGTGGCTGGAAATATCTTCTTAGGACAAACCGAAGCGCCTTTAATGATTAAGGCTTATTTGGAAAAAATGACCAAATCAGAAATCCTTTTGGTGATGATTGGAGGTATGGCTACAGTTGCAGGAGGCGTATTAGCAGCATATATCGGATTTTTAGGTGGCGAGGATGAAGCTCTAAAGTTGTTCTATGCGAAACATTTATTGACGGCTTCAGTTATGGCGGCTCCGGGCGCTATTGTTATTTCAAAAATGTTATATCCACAACAACAGGAAATCAATACGGATATTCAGGTCACACAAGACAACATTGGCTCCAATATTTTGGATGCGATTGCAAACGGGACTACCGAAGGACTAAAATTGGCCGCTAACGTTGGCGCCATGCTTTTGGTTTTTATTGCTTTTATTGCCATGATTAATTATGGTTTTGGCAAATTAGGAAGCGTCACAGGTTTAAATGCCTTAATCGCGAATAACACGCCCTATGCTGCACTATCCTTAGAGTTTATTTTAGGCTATATCTTTTCTCCTTTAATGTGGCTGATTGGGGTTGCCAAGGAAGACATGGCGCTCATGGGGCAGTTGCTTGGCATTAAATTAGCGGCGAGTGAGTTTGTTGGATATATCCAATTGGCCGAACTCAAAAATGTGGCGAGTGCGACGCATTTGAAGTTTGAGAAATCAATTATCATGGCGACTTATATGTTATGCGGATTTGCGAATTTCGCGTCTATCGGCATTCAAATTGGAGGTATCGGATCGTTAGCACCTGGACAACGCAAGACTCTATCTGAATTTGGAATGAAAGCACTTATCGGAGGAACTATTGCTTCGTTATTATCTGCTACTATTGCGGGGATGATCATTGGATAACAATTATTACTACCTTTCGACTTAACTCAAGATAAACTTCGCCAGCAAACCTTTTAGGTTCAGCGAAGCTCATCTTTTAAGTTATAAGTTAATCACTTGAAGTCTACTACTAACATTAATCACTTCTAATTTAAGCTCTATTAATTCATTTCGCTATAGACAGTTCAAACTTTAGTGCTCTCATAACTTAGAAAAGTTCTTTAGTTTCTCTAATTTTGGCTTTCAAGTAAATGAACGTATAATTTAATAAGATTCCCACGTTCGTGGGAAGTTAGCATGAAACAATATCACGACCTCGTAAAACACGTATTAGATAACGGCAGCCAAAAAGGAGACCGCACAGGAACAGGAACAAAAAGTGTTTTTGGCTATCAAATGCGTTTTGATCTTAGTGAAGGTTTCCCGATGGTGACCACCAAAAAACTGCATTTAAAATCCATTATTTACGAATTGCTCTGGTTTTTAAAAGGAGACACCAACATTAATTACCTCAACGATAATGGCGTTCGCATCTGGAATGAATGGGCAGATGAAAATGGCGACTTGGGCCCTGTTTACGGACACCAGTGGCGCAATTGGAACAATGATGAGATTGATCAGATTAAGGATGTTATAGAAACGCTTAAAAACAATCCAAACAGCCGACGTATGTTGGTTTCTGCTTGGAACCCATCAGTGCTGCCCGATACTTCAAAATCATTTTCAGAAAACGTTGCTAATGGTAAAGCAGCATTGCCACCTTGTCATGCTTTTTTCCAATTTTATGTGGCCGATGGGAAACTATCTTGTCAATTGTACCAACGCAGTGCAGACATCTTTTTAGGAGTGCCTTTTAATATTGGTTCTTACGCGTTGTTCACTATGATGATGGCGCAAGTTTGTGGTTATGAAGCAGGCGATTTTATCCACACCTTTGGGGACGCCCATATTTACAACAATCATATGGAGCAATTGGAATTGCAATTATCAAGAGAGATCAAACCTCTTCCAAAAATGATTTTAAATCCTGAGGTCAAGGATATCTTCGATTTTAAATTTGAAGACTTTACTTTGGAAGATTATAATCCGCATCCTCATATTAAAGGTGTTGTTGCGGTGTAGAGGTATTTATAATAAGTCGTAATAAACAAAAAAGCGTTTTCCAAATGGAAAACGCTTTTTTGTTTTATTTAAGGCCTATTTCTTACAGATTCAAAACTGCATTTTCTCCACCAAATTCATTTGTTTTGTAGGCATCCGCATGTTCATCATTGACGAAATGTCCATCTACCAAATATC
>JBDTKP010000164.1:0-10134 GCA_039935255.1 Gelidibacter sp.
ACATCAAACCAATAGCTATAAAGGCATTAAAAGTGCCTCCCACAACGCTTTGTAGATTTTCAGAAATCCAACCTGTTATTGCTCCCGTGTCAATCTTGGACGAAATATCAAAACCTAAATAATGCTCAACATTACTCAATTGGTCTTTAAATGCTTTTATGACTTGTTCACTATTATTTACAGCTTTTCCTATTTTATTGCTCAGCATCCAAACGATACCTCCAATTGGAACAAGAATACCTACAAATGATATAAACATGATGAGCAAGGCTGCCAAAGAGGGACTCCATTTCTTCTTTTTCACCAGCGTAGCCATCCATTTTCTGAAAAGAACATAAATGGTAACTGCGCCGAGTACGCCCGTTAGGTAAGGGAGCATTTCCTTGAATATCAAACTTCCCATAAATAAAATGAGAAGTATCACGAAAACTTGACGAATTACTTTAGCTGGTATCTGATTCATTTGAAACGTTTGTGTTGTTTGTAATCAACGAATTTAATGTCGATTTAAATATAGTGCAAGTTTCAATTATTCCGTCAAATAAATAAATCCCGAAAGGAAGAATTTTTAACTCAATTCAATCTCAATTTGGTTTTTCATAATGTCATCGAAAGTTTCACGTTTTCTAATCAAATGCGCTTTCTTGTTGTGCCATAATACCTCTGCTGGTCTGTAGCGCGAATTGTAGTTGCTGGACATCGTAAAACAATAGGCGCCTGCATTCTTAAAGCATAGAATATCACCTTCACTAATTTCGTTAATACGTATGTTAGTGGCAAAAGTGTCTGTTTCACAAATGTAACCTACGACTGAGTAAAAGCGCTCACGACCCTTAGGATTGGAAATGTTAACAATCTCGTGTTCTGAACCGTAAAGCATCGGTCTGATCAAATGGTTGAAACCAGAGTCCACTTGTGCAAACACTGTGGAGGTCGTTTGTTTGACCACGTTTACTTTAGTTAGAAAAACTCCAGCTTCGCTCACCAAAAATTTTCCAGGTTCAAAGGTCAAAGTTAATTCTCTTCCATATTTTTTGCAAAAAACGTTGAAGCGTTGGCTAAGTTTTTCTCCTAATTCTTCAATATTGGTTTCAATATCGCCTTCTTTATAAGGCACTTTAAAGCCTGATCCAAAATCAATAAATTCTAGGTCTTTAAAATTTAAAGCAGTTTCAAACAAAATTTCGCTCGCATATAGAAACACATCAATATCCAGGATATCACTACCTGTGTGCATATGGATACCATTGATATTCATTTTTGTATTTTCTATAATTCTTAATAAAAGTGGAATTTGATGAATAGAAATTCCAAATTTACTGTCAATATGGCCAACAGAGATGTTCGTATTGCCTCCTGCCATTACATGCGGGTTGATTCTGATGCAAACAGGTGTTTCAGGATGACGCGTTCCAAATTGTTCCAAAATGGATAAATTATCAATATTGATCTGAACACCAAGTTTTGCGGCCATTTCAATTTCTTCAAGAGAAACACCATTTGGCGTAAAAATAATTTGATCTGGAGAAAAGCCAGCTTTTAACCCCAATCTAACTTCTTGAATGGATACGGTATCCAGTCCAGATCCTAAGGTTTTTAAAAATTTAAGCACCGAAATGTTAGATAATGCTTTTACTGCATATTTCAATTTCAGTTTTTTAACCTTACTAAATGCAGATGTTAAGCGTTTATACTGAGTTGCTATTTTCTCTGTATCATATACATAAACAGGACTTTCAAAGTCTTTGGCAATTTGTAGTAAGTTTTTTGCTTCCATGTTTTATTGTTTAATTTTTTTTAACAGGCGTAAATCTAAATCCTTTTTTTATTCAAACATAAAGAAAAGGCTAAAAGTGATGCTATTTTTTATACTATCATGTCAACCCACACAAACAATGTTCAATTTTATTGGTTAAAACATTTATGTTGATTACTTTTGTGACCATTAATTTCTGAGAGATTTTAGAGAAATTAAAAGGCAATTTTAAAAAATTCCTTCCGATAGTTATCGGATCTAGGAAAGGACAAAATAAACATTTAAAGATGAATTTACACGAGTATCAAGGAAAAGATATTTTAAGCGGTTTTGGAGTACGTATCCAACGTGGTATTGTTGCGAAAAACGCCCATGAAGCTGTTGCGGCAGCAAAACAATTGACCACTGAGACCGGAACAAGTTGGTACGTGATCAAAGCTCAGGTTCATGCAGGTGGACGTGGTAAAGGTGGTGGTGTTAAATTGGCGAAAAACCTAAAAGAAGTTGAAGAAATTGCTGGACAAATCATCGGCATGCAATTAATCACACCTCAAACTTCGGAAGAAGGGAAAAAGGTACATCAGGTTTTGATCGCTGAGGATGTGTATTATCCTGGAGCAAGTGAGACCAAGGAGTTTTACGTATCGGTACTTTTAAATAGAGGTACAGGTCGTAACATGATCATGTATTCTACAGAAGGTGGAATGGATATTGAGACGGTTGCTGAAGAAACGCCACATTTAATTTTTACTGAAGAAATTGATCCTGCTGTAGGGATGTTACCATTCCAAGCACGACGTGTTGCTTTTAATCTAGGTTTAGAAGGCAATGCCTTTAAAGAAATGACCAAGTTTGTAACGAACCTTTATACGGCATATGATAAATCTGATGCGTCTTTATTTGAAATCAACCCAGTGTTGAAAACAAGTGACGATAAAATTATTGCTGTAGATGCTAAGGTTACTATTGATGACAACGCCTTATACAGACATAAAGATTATTTGGATTTACGTGATTTACGTGAAGAAAGTGCTATTGAAGTTGAAGCAGGTGCCTTAGGTCTTAATTATGTAGATTTAGATGGTAACGTTGGATGTATGGTGAATGGAGCAGGTTTGGCCATGGCAACGATGGACTTGATCAAACAAGCAGGTGGAGAGCCAGCTAACTTCTTAGATGTTGGTGGTACTGCCGATGCGGCGCGTGTTGAAGCAGCTTTCAGAATCATTTTAAAAGATCCAGGTGTAAAAGCTATTTTGATCAATATTTTTGGTGGAATTGTACGCTGTGACAGAGTTGCACAAGGTGTGATTGATGCTTATAAGAATATGGGTAATATTAGTGTTCCAATTATTGTACGTTTACAAGGAACAAACGCTGATATCGCTAAAAAATTACTTGATGATTCAGGCTTAGATGTTTTAAGTGCTACTGAATTTCAAGAAGCTGCTGATAAAGTACAGGCAGTTTTAGGTTAAATAGAAGAAATAATTGAATATATTTTCAGGCCTCACAGGTTTTCAAAACCTGTGAGGCCTTTTATTTTTAGGTGTTTATTGTTTTCTAAAATGTGATGAGATAAAGAACGATTTGTTTTTTAAGACTCCTTCTTAGGCTCTACCTTTTCGCCTTTCACAGGCTTTGGTCCGCGCAAATGAATAACCAATCCATTTAGGAAATTACGTAAAACCTGATCTCCACACTCCATATAATTAGGATGGTCTTCTTTCCTGAAGAATGCTCCCAGTTCGCTTCTTGAGATTCTGAAATCAACCAGCTCAAGAATTTTCACAATCTCGTCGTCTCTTAATTGGAGTGCAACTCTTAATTTTTTGAATATATCATTATTAGTCATGATGCTATTATTATGTTATTAATTTATTGAGAAATTTAATTATTCAGACAGTTTATTCAAATGAAACTTTTAATTTTCTTAATTCTTTGTTGTCATTTTTGAAACCAAGTCAAAAATACGATTACTGAACCATAATGATGACGAAAACACGTCGCATTTCCGAAAGTATAGTAATATTTTACAACGGTATGTAAATGTAAGAAACCACATTTAGGAAGATGGGCCTAAATCTTTTTTCAACCTGAAGTCATGCTACTTTTATATTAAGATTTAGTTTTGCAAAGACGCTGTACTCTGAGCAGGTCCATAATTGCTAAAGTAACAAAAGTAATATTATAAGATGAAGAATCAAATTTGATGGTAGGATGAGTTGTGGAGCGAAAATTATAAACAAGCAAGCATTACCGTTCATCGAAACTGAAATTTGATCTGCAGAAACTCGACGAAATGAATATTGTTTATAATCCGCTGTTTATTAATGAGTTAGTGGTATAATTTGTATGAAAGTAGCAAAATAACGTTGAATGACAACCTATTTTTCGATAACCTACTCATAATCAACGATTATCAAAATGCAATTTTCTTTAACTTTATAAAAGAAAAAATAAGATTTTCTTTGTTATGATAAATCGTGTAGAAAAATTGAGTCTTCTTTCAGAAATGATTGCTTTTGCTCAAACGGAGACTTCCATAAAAACCATAGAATATAAATTTCTTTTGGGTGTTGCCAAGCAATTGGAGATATCTCAGGAAGACTTTGATTATTTGTTCGAATTTCCTGTGAACTATGTGCATTTAAAATCGCATAGCGAGCGGATTGTTCAATTTCATAGATTAGTCTTACTGATGAATCTTGATCAGAATATTTCAATGAAAGAACTTGGGAAATTACATAATTTTGGATTACGAATGGGGTTGGGTCACGAATCTATAAACCGCGTTCTTGATTTAATGGAAAGTTTTCCTAACAAAATCGTTCCACCAGATTTCTTGATAGATATTTTTAAGGTGCAGTATAATTAGTGGGTAGTGGGTAGTAGTTAGTTGGTAGTAGGTGGTCGGAAGATTTCAATTTTCAGTTTGCAGGTTGTTGGTCTGCGATGATAAATTAATAGAAGAGGAAAACTGGATAAGTTATCAGCATAAATCGAAAATGGTTTGCAGAGAATTCTAATTTTCTCTATTCTCTATTCTCTATTTTCACGCTTTCAACTGCTCCAGTTTCCCTTGATATGCCTTAATCTCGTCTCTTGCCTGTGCAGCCACAATAAAATCTAATGCTTTTGCAGCTTGTTCCATAAATTTGCGTTTCTCTCTGATTTTCTTTTCCAATTGATCTTTGGTTAAGTATTCACTTTCAGGTTCCGCCGCTCTAATGGCATCCATTTCATAGCTATAAGTGCTTACTGAGTTTTTGGCTAATACATTATCTAAGCTCTTATTAAGTGCGGTAGGTGTAATCCCATGTTTTGTATTGTATGCAATTTGTTTTTCACGTCTGTAATTTGTGTCATCGATCGTTTTTTGCATACTATTGGTTATTTTGTCTGCATACATGATCGCTTTCCCATTTAAGTGTCTTGCCGCTCTACCTACAGTTTGCGTCAATGAACGGTTGGATCGTAGAAATCCTTCTTTATCGGCATCCAAAATTGCAACCAATGAAACTTCTGGTAGATCTAATCCTTCACGTAAAAGATTGACACCAACCAATACATCAAAAACGCCCTTACGGAGATCCTGCATGATTTCTACCCGTTCCAAAGTGTCCACATCACTATGGATATATCGCACTCTGATCTGTATCCGGTCCAGGTATTTGGTGAGTTCTTCCGCCATACGTTTGGTTAAGGTGGTTACTAAAGTACGTTCGTCTTTTTCAACACGGTCGTTTATTTCCTCGATCAAATCATCAATTTGATTCAAACTCGGACGCACCTCAATAATAGGATCCAATAAACCGGTGGGACGGATCAGCTGCTCTACGTAAACGCCATCCGTTTTTTGTAACTCATAATCGGCAGGAGTAGCGCTAACATAAATCACTTGGTTTTGCAATGCTTCAAATTCCTCAAACTTTAAAGGTCTGTTATCCATTGCTGCTGGAAGACGAAATCCATACTCCACGAGATTTTCCTTTCGGCTTCTATCACCGCCATACATGGCATGCACTTGTGAAATGGTCACATGACTTTCATCGATCACCATCAAAAAATCTTCCGGAAAATAATCTAACAAACAGAATGGGCGTGTTCCTGGTAAACGTCCATCCAAATAGCGTGAATAATTTTCAATACCAGAACAGTAACCTAACTCCCGAATCATTTCCAAGTCAAATTCGGTACGCTCCTTAAGTCTTTTTGCTTCTAAATGTTTGCCAATCTCCTTAAAATAATCATATTGTTTGACCAAATCATCCTGAATTTCTTTGATTGCACCTTGCAATACTTCCTGGGAAGTCACAAACATATTCGCTGGATAAATGGTAATTCGGTCATAAGTTTCAATGACCTTATTGTTTAAAACATTAAACGCTTCAATTTCTTCAATTTCATCGCCGAAAAAGTGAACGCGTACACCATAATCAGCATAACCTGGAAAAATATCTACAGTATCACCTTTGATCCTGAAATTTCCATGATTAAAATCCGCTTCCGTCCTAGAATAAAGACTTTGCACCAGTTGATGAAGCAATTTTGTTCGAGAAATAACCTGATCTCTTTTTAAGGTAATCACGTTTTTTTGAAATTCCACAGGATTTCCGATACCATATAAACAAGAAACGGAAGCTACTACAATGACATCACGTCTGCCTGAGAGTAACGAAGAAGTTGTGCTTAAGCGCATCTTTTCAATCTCTTCATTGATGGATAGATCCTTCTCTATATAAACTCCAGAGCTTGGAATATAGGCTTCTGGTTGATAATAATCATAATAAGACACAAAATACTCCACCGCATTCTCAGGGAAAAACTGCTTGAATTCCGAGTATAGTTGTGCGGCCAAGGTTTTGTTATGTGCTAAAACTAGAGTTGGTCGTTGTACTTCCTCAATAACATTCGCAACGGTAAAAGTTTTACCCGAGCCCGTAACACCTAATAAGGTTTGGTACTTTTCATTGGTTTCAATCCCCTTTGTAAGTTGTTTAATGGCTTGGGGCTGATCTCCAGTTGGTTTGAATTCTGATTTGATTTTGAATTTCATAATGCAAATTTAGCCAAAGTTTTTTGAAGAATAACTGGTATTTATTATAACATATTCCTAAATCTTTACTCCTGATTTAGAGTGCGTTTGGATTAATAAATAAAGCATTGAGGGTAATTTTGAAGTTGTTTTCATGTTAGTTTTACAAAACCTTATTGCAGATAATTCTTCTAAATGAACTATGGCTAATGAGATGAATATTTAACGAATTTTAAATTATAAGAAACATGAAAACTTTAAAACAATTTACTTTTGCCATTTGTATGCTCATTGCATTTACCGCATTTTCACAGAGCAAAAAAGATAAAAAAATTATGGCCGATGCCACTACTGCAAAGGCGACACTTATTAAGGCTGATAAGGGACTTAGCAAATATTTTAGTAGCGCTGCAGGGTATGTGCTATTTCCTAATGTTGGTGAAGGTGGTTTTATAATAGGAGGTGCCTCTGGAAATGGGGTCGTTTATGAAGGTCTTAAAGCTATCGGAATGGCTGATTTGAAAAAATTAGATATCGGATTTCAAGCAGGTGGACAAGCTATTATTGAGGTCGTGTTTTTTGAAACTAAAGAAGCTTTAGAACGATTCAAAGAGGGACATTTTGAGTTTTCAGCAGAAGCCTCAGCAGTTGCTGTTGAATCTGGAGTTGCGGTAAACGCTGCTTATAATGATGGTGTTGTCGCCTTTGCATTACCAAAAGCTGGACTCATGGCTGACGCTTCAATAGGAGGTCAAAAATTTAGTTATAAATCATTTAAGTAGACTGTTTGTGATTTTATAGAATCATTTAACAGATATGAAACGTCCATGATAAATATTATCATGGACGTTTTTTTTATAAATTTCACGAATGGTTTCTGCTGAAAGGAATGCTATCAAAGTCCCAGATTCAAATCCTGAGGGTAGTTGGTTTAGCTACTAGAATTCTATCTTATCATCGCTTTAGAGCAAAGTGCCCTTTAAGTTGAAAAGATTTATTGTCTTTTTTAACGTCGGCAACAAACCAATAGTCTGATGCTGGCATTTTATGACCGTTGTGAGTACCATCCCAGCCTTGAGAAGTTGATGTTAAATAAGCCAATTGTTTGCCGTAACGGTCATAGATGTAGATAACAGTTCCAGGCAAGGTTTCTACGCCACTAATATGCCAAGTATCAAAATAGCCATCATCATTTGGCGTCATAAACTTCGGAGTATCAATGACGATTACTTCTTTGGAAGTCTCAGTGCAGCCTACGGCATCAATAACGGTAACGGTATGATAGCCTAAAGTAACGTTTTTAAATACGTTGGATTCCTGAGGAGGTCCATCATCCAAGATATATAAATAATTTCCGTTGCCGCTAATGGTGATTACGATATTATTGGGGTCAGAGAAATCTACCGTTTCAACAAACTCAATGGTTGCGGTCTCAAATGTCAAAACATTGAAATCTGTAGTCGTCTGACAGCCGAAATCTCCAGTGACTGTCACCGAATAAGATCCGATGGCGCTAATTTCTATTTCAGAAGTGGTCTCACCAGTTGACCATAAATAAGTGTCTGTGGAAATGTTGGTTTCAGCATTGACTAGCACAGACGAAGATGGGTTGTCGCTACAAATTGCTTGGTCAGGAATGTTGACCATAGGTTTTGGATGTACAATAGTTGAAAATTGGGTAGTGCTAAAGCAGCCTGTATCTGTATTTGAAACCCTAACATAAATAATTTGTAAGTCAGCTGCGCCATATAGGTTGTTTAATATAGGAGTTCCATCATTTGCAGCTTGTAGAGTTTCATGGTAAGTTACAGCGTAGTTTGCACTAGATTGAGTCCCTAATATCTCAGCGGTCTTCTCATAAGATAGGTCAAAAACAAGAACACCATCATAATCATCATCACACCCTTGTAAATCAATAGGTTTATTTGCGATAGGTAAAGGAGTTACTACTAACTCAAAATCGTAATAAGATATACACCCTGTTATCGTGTTTTCCAAACGTACATAAATTCGATCGTTCGGCGAATTATAGGTGTAATTTGAATCTAATGCAGTAGTTATATCATTAGCAATTGCATCACTACGAGTGCTGAAATATGTTATTAGAATATTAGATTCTCCTGATAATTTGCTATCAATGGCATCAAGATTAAAACTATTATCTGGATTTTGACAAATCGAATATTCTTTAAAGTCATTAACCGTCGGGGGTGATGCGATATTTAAATTAATTGGTAAAGTAATAAAACAAGCGTCTGACGGCAAGGTGTTTTTAATCTTTGCGTATACTATTTGCAGACTTGAAGTGCTTATATAATTTTTGGGATCCAAAATAATTTCAGTATCTGTTTCGGCACCTTCTAAAGATTCATGATAAGTAATTACAATACCCTCGGGCCTCAAATCTAAAATTTTAACCACTTCAACATCAAAAATACCCTGACCACTTAAATTAGTATCACAAAAATAAAGCTCAGAAGGTGCTTCTGCTTTTGGTAATGGAACTACATTGATAGAAAAAGAGGTCATAGAGTGACAAAAAGAACCATTGTCTATCCGGGCATAAATAGATTGGGGATTAGAGGTATTGGTGAAATTTAAATCTGTGATTGGATTTACTTCGTCCTTGGCATCTGCATTGGAAGTGTAAAATGTAACTATTATGGATTGTGCTATGTCTTTTTTGATTTCTTGCTCTTTAAGACGCAAATCGTAAGTTACCACACCATTATCGCTTAGATCATCACATAAGAAAACATCCGTAGCTTCATTAAACGGGGGTAAATTGTCAACCTCCAGAACAAAAGATGAAGTGGCATAACAAGTGGGATCATTAGCAGCTTCCATGCGCACATAAATGGTTTGTGAAATTGTCGGAGTGTTGCGAAAAGCTAAATTCTTATCAATCATATTGACACGGTCTTGAGCGTCTGCTTCAGTTTCAAAATACAAGACCTCTTTTCCAATCTGCCCATTTAAAATTTCCTCATCTTTTTGATAAAAATAAAAATCTGAAATGCTGTTGCCATCCGATGTGCAATTTTGGAAGTTTGAGATGGTCGTAAATTGTGGTGGACTATTGACATAAATATAGATGGCTCCGATACTGAAGCAGCCTAGTTCGTTTTCAATACGCACTGCAATATATTTAAAGCCGGAACTTCTGTATTTGGTAGGATCAGAAATTTCAGTGCCTTTATCTCCCGCCACTGCCAAATTAGAATTTTTGTAATATGAAATCTTTAGTCCGTTAGTATCAGAAACTATATTATTGATTTCACTTGTAAGATCCACAATAGCATAACCATCAGGGGTGTTTTCACAAATTGAAATTTTTCCA
>JBDTKP010000165.1:0-10894 GCA_039935255.1 Gelidibacter sp.
ATTACGCGGAAGCACAGGACAATCTGCAAGACTCCTTTGTGACTATTTTTAAAAAAATTGATCAGTTTAGCAATAAAGGTTCTTTTGAAGGTTGGATGAAACGCATAACCATCAATACAGCGCTTCAGCGTTACAGAAGTGTCGGTATTTTTGATATCGTCAATGAAGATCAAATAGAAGATGTTGCCATTGAAATTTATGAAGAAGACTTAAGCCTTGATTATTTACTGTGCATCATTCAGGAATTACCAGATCGCTATCGGTTGGTATTTAACCTTTACGTGTTAGATGATTATTCACATAAGGAAATTGCCGAGATGATGGGAATCACAACGGGAACCTCAAAATCAAATCTTGCCAGAGCACGTATGATATTAAAAGATAAAATAGAACACTATAAAGCGCAAGACCATTCGCAGATTTTATAAATGAATGATAAAAAACATATAGACCGCCTTTTTCAGGAGAAGTTCAAAAATTTTGAAGTGACTCCTGACGATGCTATTTGGGACAACATTCACAACGCCCTACATGACGATAAGCGCAAACGTCGCGTAATTCCTATTTGGTGGCTCAGTGCAGGTGTTGCTGCCATGTTAGTGTTGTTGTTAACCGTTGGTAATATTTTTAATCCTAGTGACACACTTAACACTCCAGAAAATAGTGTGGTTGGCACTGAAACGACGAGAAGCTCCTCTAAATACAATCAAAAAACTTCTAAATCCGATCAAAACAATGGTGTTGAAGAAAACAACAGGAATTCAACCGACAATGGGAACGCTGGTTTCAATGCCATCGCTAATACTGAGCCGTCCGAAAATGCAGCTACTACTGCTACAAACGACATTGTTAAGAAGATTAGAGATAGATCTGATAAAACGACAACCCAATTAACCCATGAAGCTTCGGATAAAAAGAAGACAACTCATAAAACGAATTCTCAGGAAGATATAAACGCGTTTCAAAAAGATAAGACGGGCATCCCTACTCCTAACGAAAAAGAAGTTTTTGCAAAAAACAAACCACATCTACCGCAGCTTAGCCCTAATACAGACGTTATTAATCAGGGTCATGGCTATGCTAAAACCGTACTTGAATATGAAAAAGAGCGCACTCCAATTGCCAAGGTTAAAGAAGACAGGATAACGAAAGACACAGAGCTAGTTAATGAATATGAAGATATCATCGCTTCACACAACGAAGATGAAAGCATTGAGGATGCTATTGCCAAAGCAAACCTTATAAATGAAGAAGAAAAAGAAAAAGAAGAGCAACCAAACAGGTGGAACATTTCCCCAAATGTGGCACCTGTTTATTTTAACAGTTTAGGCAAAGGCTCTTCCATTGACAGTCAATTTGTAAATAATAGCAAAAGCGGCGATGTCAACATGAGCTATGGTATTAGTGGCAGTTACGCCATTAATGATCATATAAAAATTAGAGCTGGGGTAAATAAAGTCGATTTGGGCTATAGTACCGAAGGAGTCACTGCCTTGAAGGATGTCCATAGTTTTAATGTCAACTCTGAAAGTTCAGAACTGCGAAATATTAACTTCAATCGTCAAGCAAAAGCGGATGCTTATATGAGCACTTCTAGTATTAACAAGGAGTCAGCACCACAATTTGTAGTTTCTAACGCTAAAGGTTCGTTAGAGCAAAATTTCGGTTATATAGAAGTTCCTTTAGAAATAGAATACAACCTCATCAACAGCAAATTTGGACTGAACGTTATTGGAGGCTTTAGCACCCTCTTTCTTAATACTAATGAAATCTATTCTGTTTTAGATAATACAAGATCGCTCTTAGGCGATGCGAATAATATCAATAAAACAAGTTATAGTGCCAATTTTGGTTTAGGTCTTAATTATAACATATCTCAGACCTTAAAACTAAATCTTGAGCCCATGTTTAAGTATCAAATAAACACCTTCAATAATACATCAGGCGATTTCAGACCTTATTTTATTGGAGTATACTCCGGTTTTAGTTTCAAATTTTAGGTTTTTTAGTTGGTTAGGTAGTTATTGCAAATGTGCGATAATGAAGAAAGCTGCTCTGTGCCAAGAGCAGCTTTTTTAGTTTTTATGAAAGGTTACTAATTGATCAAGTATAAGTGTTCTGGCTTGCTGATTCAACGCTTTAGCATCTTTTGAAGTCATCCCGTCCGTACTTAAAAATTGATGCACTTTAACACGCATCTTTCCAGGGCTACCACTAAAAAACACATAAGAAAAACGTTTTTTATTATCTGCAAAGGTCATGGGAACTATTGGAATTTGATGACTTATGGCCAATCTGAACGCACCATCCTTGAATTCGTCCAAAATAACGTCCTCATCAGGCACACCGCCTTCGGGGAAAATACAGATACTCAAGCCTTGTTTTAGTCGCTTTTGGGCTCTTAAAAAAACAGCCTGTCTGCTTTTTTCAGAACTTCTGTCCACTAAAATACAGGTACGTTTATAGAAAAATCCAAAAATTGGAAATTTGGCCAACTCTGCTTTTCCGACAAATACAAACGGATTTTTGGAACTCACTAACATCAACATAATATCTGCCATGGACGTATGGTTGGCGATGAACATATAACTCTTGCTAGGTTCAGGGATTTGCTCTCTTTTTATAATCCATCTAAAACCCATCCCTATTAAGATGATTTTTGCCCACAAACGTGCCAATCTAAAGAAATAAGGATACCACTCTTCTTTTAAAATTGAGACTAAAAGGAGAGGAAACAAAATTAGAATAGGAAGCGTTATTAAAATGTAAAACCAAATGCGGTTTAGAATCCAGAGTGGGTATTTGAGAATTTTCATCCGTCCAAAACTAATTAAATTAATTGAGCTATTGTTCGAAAAAAATTACCTTTGTAGCTCGTTGAATAATTAAAAAGATTTCCGCCTTTGCGGGAAATGTTATGGCAAGAATACTCACAGGCGTACAAAGTACAGGCACACCCCATTTAGGAAATATTTTAGGTGCGATCCTTCCAGCAATTGAAATGGCAAATGATACCAAGAACAATTCGTTTTTGTTTATTGCAGATATGCATTCCTTAACTCAAATAAAAGATGCTGGTACTTTGCGGCACAACACCTATAGCGTTGCCGCCACCTGGTTGGCCTTTGGCTTGAATATCGAAAAGGCAGTATTCTATCGTCAAAGTGATATACCTCAAACCACTGAATTAACCTGGTATTTGAGTTGCTTTTTTCCGTATCAACGCTTGACTTTAGCGCATGGCTTTAAAGATAAAGCAGATCGTCTTGATGATGTGAATGCCGGATTGTTCACTTACCCGATGTTGATGGCTGCAGATATTTTATTATATGATGCCGAAATAATTCCCGTAGGTAAAGATCAATTGCAACATATTGAGATGACACGCGATGTAGCCTCTCGTTTTCATGCCAGAATGGGCGAAACCTTTGTGATGCCTGAAGGCAAAATACAAGACAACACCATGCTAGTACCAGGAACTGATGGCGCGAAAATGAGCAAAAGCAAGAATAATTTTATCAATATATTTTTACCTGATAAGCCATTACGCAAGCAAATCATGTCCATTGAAACAGATAGCACGGCTTTAGAAGATCCGAAAGATTGGAGTACGTGTAATTGTTTTGCGATTTATAGTCTGTTGGCTTCTGAGGAAGACATCAACCTAATGAAGCAGAATTATGAACAAGGTAATTATGGTTACGGACATGCCAAACAAGCCTTGTATGAATTGATCGTTTCAAAGTTTGAGATCCAACGCGAACGTTACCATTATTACATGAACCATTTGAATGAAATCGACAAAGCTCTTGCTGTTGGTGCTGAAAAGGCTAAGGTGGTGGCCAATGAGGTTTTGGTCAGGGTTCGTACTAAGTTGGGGTATTAACAAGTAAAACGAGACCTCTCAGGTTTTAAAACCCTGAGAGGTCTTTGCACTTATATCACCTCAAACAATTTACCAGGAAGTGGCCTCACTACCCCTTTGAGCTCCATATTTAAAAGCATTCCTGCCACTTTAAAAATGGGCATATGACATTCTAAAGCGATGAGATCTAAAAGTTGAGGCTCCAAGGGCTTTAAAAAGTTATAAAGGACTTTTTCATCAGCTTCCAATTCTACAAATAACTGTTTCTGAATGGCCGGTTTTTTACTAGGTCCAAGTTCCCAATTCAAAATATAAGGCACATCCATAGGGGTGGACAACAAATGCGCTTTTTGAAACTTTATCAGATTATTACATCCCATACTTTGTGAATCGGTTGTTCTTCCAGGTACTGCAAAAACATCTCTATTATAGGAATTCGCAATATCAGCAGTCACCAAGCTTCCGCCTCTTTCGGCAGATTCAATAACGATAGTTGCTTCACTCACGCCTGCAATCACGCGGTTGCGTTTTAAAAAGTTCTCCCGTTCTGGATTTGAAGTGCTCCAGAATTCAGTTAAGAAGCCTCCGTTTTTTTCAATGTCCGCCATATATCTTTTATGGACCTTTGGATAGATTTGATTCAGACCATGAGCCAGGCAGCCGACCGTTTGTAAATTATGTTTCAACGCTGCTTTTTGAGCGGTGATATCGGTACCATAAGCAAATCCAGAAATGATTACCGGATTGAAGACGGCCAATTGTTCAATTAATTGCTCGCAAAAGGTTATTCCTGAAGACGTGATTTGTCGAGTGCCCACAATACTAATAAGCCGTTCTTTTTTCAAGTCAACCTGACCTGATTGGAATAAAAGAATAGGGCCGTCAATACAGTGTTTTAATTTTTCAGGATAATTGGTATCCATAAAATACAAACTCGTTATAGCGTTGTCTTTTATAAATTTCAATTCGGCTTCTGCAGCCAGTAAATGAGTTTTGTTATAAACATCTTGCAAAATATGACTTCCAATGCCGTCAATTTTTAGCAGATGTTGTTTCTTTTCTTTCAGCACCGCTTCGGCAGATCCGCAGTGAGCAATCAGCTTTTTTGCAGTAATGTCGCCTATTTTAGGCACATTTTGAAGTGCCAGCATATAAATTAAGTCCTGATCTGACATGTATAGAATTGATTAAGAGGGAAAACAGTCTAAATCTAAGCAATGTTAATAAATAGTAGGGGTTTAACTTCCACCAAAATCAAAAATTCTTAACTTTGCTACGATGCATATAGAAACTTACATTAGCGATTTATTATATCGTTACGACTGCGTAACGATTCCAGAATTTGGTGCTTTTTTAACCAAACGTGTCTCTGCAAAAATTGATGAAAATAATCATACTTTTTCACCACCTAAAAAAGTCATTTCATTCAATCAGCAATTACAGCATAATGACGGCTTGTTGGCCAGTTATATTGCTGACGCGGAAAAAATTCCTTATGAATTGGCCGTTCAGAAAATCAGTAAGCAAGTTATATCCATCAAATCTTTTTTAACTGAAGGCGAAACCTTAAGTTTTAGTACGATTGGCGATTTGGTATTAAATAGCGATGGTAAGATTATTTTTGAACCCGCTTATAACAGCAATTACCTAACTGAAGCTTTTGGACTTTCCGAATTTAGGGCGTCCAATGTCAATCGTGAAGTTTACAAACGACAGGTAGAGACGCTCGAAGATGTGATTCCTATTAACATCACTCCTGAAAAACGTGTTTTAACCGAATCTACCAACACAAGACCTTATCTCAAATATGCTGCGGTGGCACTGATTGCTTTGACCATTAGCGGTTTTGCAGTCTCAAAATTTTTCAATAATCAGGTAGAAACCCATAACCAATTGGCCCAAGAAGCTGCCAATGAACAATTGGACGTTAAAGTACAGGAAGCCACCTTCATCATTGAAAACCCATTACCTGCTGCCACCTTAAATGTTGAAAAGCAACAGGGCAAATATCATATTATCGCTGGTGCTTTTAGAGTTGAGGAAAACTCGATTACAAAAGTGAAGCAACTTCAAGAGCTCGGATTTAAAGCCCGAAAAATTGGCGTCAATAAATACGGACTCCATGAAGTCGTCTACTCTAGCTATGAGCATAGTAATGAAGCTTTAGAGGCGTTGCGTGATATTCGTAACAACTACAATAAGGAAGCTTGGTTATTGGTTAAGGAATTGGAGTAGGAGATTTTTCGATTTCGGATTGAAGCTTCATGATACATAATAGAAAGCCATCTTCTTTCTTAATATATTTAGGGTCCGATTTTTTACCGACTAGTTAGCCTGTAATTATTCATGATGATTTTTTACTTCAAACTATTTCTATTTAGTAGGCTTTTTAGGGTTGATACCGTTTACACAACCAACGGAGAGAAAAAATTCACAAAAGAGGGTACAACCATCGTCATTCTCTTCAAGTTCACTTCTCATTATTTGTGCATTCGTGGCAAAAAAATCCTAAAACCAACCTATCTTTGCACCACAATTCAAAAAACACACTCATGCAACCCAAACACCCAAGTGACTCTATATGCATAATGACCGATTTGGTACTCCCTAGTGAAACCAATCCGCTCAATAATTTATTTGGTGGAGAACTCTTGGCACGTATGGATCGTGCTGCAAGTATTGCCGCAAGACGTCACAGCCGACGTATTGTAGTGACTGCTTCGGTAAATCACGTAGCTTTCAATAGAGTCATTCCGTTAGGAAGTGTCGTCACTGTTGAAGCGAAAGTTTCGAGAGCGTTTAAAACCTCAATGGAGGTGTATATTGATGTGTGGATTGAAGACCGCGAATCTGGAATAAGAGCGTTGGCTAATGAAGCCATTTATACCTTTGTGGCGGTGGATGAAACTGGGCGCCCAACCCCGATCGATGAAATAGTTCCTGAAACCGATTTGGAAAAAGAACGTTTTAATGCGGCCTTACGACGCAAACAATTGAGTTTGGTATTGGCCGGAAAAATGAAGCCTAATGATGCTACTGAACTGAAAGCTTTATTTCAGTAACGTAAAGCTAGTCTGTGTTAAGCAGAATTGTTGGTGGAAAACATCCACAACGGCATAAACAACTAAATTGTGATGTTTTAACCTGAAAGGCCCTTAACTTCTTAATGGTTTCGTTTTTCTCAATGTTTTAGCTTTTTGAACCCTTAAGTCAATAAGGAAATTAAGTTGTGTGTATTTTTGGTAAAAAAAACGCCAGTAATGTCATTTGCTGCGCAACTCAAAGATTCGTTTCTACAAACTTATCGCGCAATCCAAATAGAAGGATCTTGAAATTTTGAGTCTTTATAAATATGGAAACTTAACATGGTTTCACCATTTGATGAATCTGTGAAGACTTCGCCAATATCCTGGTTGGTTGTCACTTTGTCCCCCTTAATCACATATACTTTTGAAAGGTTTTTATAAACGGTGATGTAGTTACCATGTTGCACCAAAATCCAAGGATTTCCAGTTTTTGTACCTTGAACAGCCAAAACATCGCCATTAAACACCGCGCGCACCTTTGCATTTTTATCCGTGGCAATCCGGATACCACTACTATTAATTTCTACAGTATTATCAATAGATGAGCGTTGCTTGCCGTATTTCACCTTAATCACACCCGTGCGCACAGGCCAAGGTAATTTACCCTTATTGGCCTCAAATTTCGCTTCTAAAGCTTTTGCTTCTGGGGTCAATGCGAATCCTTTTGAAGTTGTTTCAGATTTGCCCGCCTTTTTATTAGATGCTGCAATGGCGTCTTTAATCAATTTTTCAATTTCTCGGTCAATTCTATCGGCTTCCTGTTGTTTAGACTTTATTTGTGATGCGTAAGCGGTCATATTCCTTCTTACGGAACTCATTAGTTTTTCATGCTCTTTCACGTCCTCTTCCAACCGTTGTTTTGCCAACCGGTTTTCTTCCAGCAATTTGTCCTTATCCTTTTTCTGTTTCAGCAAAGTCGTATTCAATTGCTGGAGTTGTTCTGTTTTACGAGTGATTTCCTCGCCTTGTTCCTTTTGATAATCTGTATATTGCCTAATATACTGAAGTCGCTTGTAAGCCTGTTTAAAATTCTCAGACGAGAGCAAAAACATGACACGGCTTTGTTCTGATTTACTCTTGTAAGATTTGACCACCATAGCGGCATAATCTTCCTTCAGGTATTTTAACTGATTACGCAGAGCACTAATTTGCTTCTGATTGGTATTAATTTCCCGAGTCAACAAATTAGCTTGGTCGTTTGTCACTTTGATGAGGTTTTTGCGAACATTCACCTTATAATTCAAATCTTCAACCGTAGAAATAATGGACTTCTCTTCTTTCTTTTTGGTAAAAAGCAGATTGTTGATTTGTTGGATTTCCTTTAGAATAGTTTGACGTTTTGCCTCCAACTCCTGCTGCTTCTTACTTTGCGCATTCATAATGAAAGTGCACAAGCTAAAAAGTAAAATCAATCGGAATATGTTAGGTCGGTAGCGCATTAATCAAGTTCAATTTCTTTATATCCGGAAGGGATACTGAATGGAAAACGAACCTCACCATTTAAGGTTATCCCTTTAAAATCGAGATCGATAATGATTTCATCATTTTTTTCCACTGCAATAATACGAATGTTTTCAGGAAAAATTTGGTTGCTTACCTCTTGATATTTCTTGTAATCGATCTGTAGCATTCGCTTTTCCTGAGGTTGGTATAACTGCTGAGAATCCAATTTAAAAAATCCTGGATGGATCAAAAAGAACAGTTCAAATAAAGCACGTTGGTCTTTAGGTTGTAGCACGTAAGATTCCTCATTAGGAACCAGGACATAAGTGTCGTCTCTTAAATCAAACATAGGCTCCCCAAGAAAAATATTCTGAATTTTTTTAAAGTCAATATCAGTGCCCAAAATCTTTGTCAATAATGAAAAATCGCCATCAAAATATTGATTGTTCAGCTTTTCATAAAATCGAACGCTATCCTGCGTGATCATCAAACGTGCTAGTCCCAAAGGCGCACTCATCCAAATAACCTTGTCCTTTTCGATTCTTAAATTTACGGTAGAACCATTACTTGTATTTCCCTCCGTATAGTCTATCCGCACTTTGGCTTGTAGGGTTTTAAAGCGAACATCTTGTTTGCTGTTTTCTCTGATAACTTGTTTTGCGGTCATGCTCTTATCAATTGCCGCACTCGAAGTTAAGGTTTTGGTAGATCTACAACCCACGCTCAAACCTAAGATAACCAGTAAAACACTTAGTTTGTAAAGTCTCATTAATTTTTATTTGTTAAAGCAGCTGCCTTTTTTGCAAACGTTTCAGATTTGGTAATATTTTTATTCAGCTTATAGGCAACACTTAGTTGGGTATAAAAATCGGCTTCCATCTTTGGGTCATCAATCACATAATCCAATCCTGTTTCTAAACTGCTGATCGCTTTTTTGGCTTGATTCAATTTGTTATGAGCTACACCATTAATAAGGTATAAAATAGGTTGCGCCGGAAATAACTCCAACACTTGTTGACTCTTTGCAACGGCTTTTTCTTCCTGATTTAGATCGATTTGAAGCAAAAGAACATCTTTAATGACCGAAAAATTAGTCGGTTCTAATTTTAGAGACTCTTCAAAATACATTAAGGCCTTTTCTTTATCTTCCAGTTTTAAATAGTATTGGGCCAATTCTACCAAGGTTTGAAAGCTTTTATTGCCATCGACCATAGCTGTAATGTCGATAAGATCCTTTTCATATTCTGGATGCTTAGACACAAAGTTGATAAAGTCGTTGAGCACTTTAGTCTTAGCATCTGGATTTATCTCTGAAGCCGACAATACTGTTTTCATTGAAGTAATAGCATTATCAGTTTGATTTTTATTTAAATAAAACTTGTACAATGCCAAATGCACTAATTTTGAGTCTGGCTGCACTTGTAATAATTTTTGGGCTGTTTCAAAAGCTTTTTCAGTCTCTCCTGTTTCACTGTATCTATAAATAAGCTTCAAATAATTGGTTTCGTTCTCAGGATTTTTATTGAGACGTTCTACAAGATTTTCAATGCGATCTTCATCACGTCCGGTAATATTATAGACTTGATTTCTCAAATAATCTCTATCCGCATTAATACCAAACTCTTTATCAAGCTCATCTAACAACTTTATAGCACTTTTATAATCTTTACTTTTAATATATAACGAAGCAAGATCTTGACGGTAATCAGGATGGTATTTGACCAATTGCTTTACTGTTTTTATTGCTTTTTTGGTGTCGCCTTGCTGATTATAAACATCGTACAGTTCGTCTAAAAACCATTCGTTCTCAGGCTCTTTAGAAACTGCTTTCTTTAAAGCCTCTTCGGCAGCGCCAAAATTTTTGAGCCTGTTGTAATTCTTACCCAATTCAAAATAGATCACTGATTTGTCATCCAATTTTTTACATTTCAGCAATTCATCAATAGCACGTTGGTAATTTTCAATGCCTTGTTGTTTCAGAGCTTCGAAAAAGTGTTCTTGGAATTGGTCTTCCACATTCCCAAGATCGTCCGTTGGCTTTTTGTTGAAATCCTCTTGGGCATTGGTAGCCTGAGGAATGCCTAACATTCCGAAGATGACTATTAATATTTGGAATATATGTTTCATTTTATTGCCACAAATGCACCACTGTTTTTTATAAATTGTTTTGGTTTTTGGGTTACTTGTTGTCTTAGTCAGCTCTTTGACATTTATTTCACGAGATTGACTTCGTTGAAACTAAAGGTTTATAGCTGACTCGATAAATTGGCGTCACAACCTGAGATTAACTTCGTTAACCTAATGGTTTCCTGCCTTCACTTCGACAAGCTCAGCAACCACCCAAGAATTAGGTTAACACAGAGTAATCACCAATACTGATGGTCTTAAAATCCCCATCAAACTCTACATGATTTCCGATCATGGCTTCATCTAAATTAGCGTTTTTTATAGTGCTGTGCGTTTGTATCAAACTATTTTTTATGGTGGCATCTGTAATGGT
>JBDTKP010000166.1:0-10734 GCA_039935255.1 Gelidibacter sp.
GTTGATAGAGAGAATGATCATGCCATTACACAAGTGCATTTTGGATTGTGGCTCAATCTATGGTTTGCAACTCTTGATGAACATTTTGAGGGAGAATATGCTGAAAACGCCAAAAATCGTGCTCGGAAAATGGGAACCTTTATGTTTATGAATATATTTCAGGCAAGACAAGGGTAGAAAAGTTCAAAGTTTGATATTTAATATTCAAAGTTGAAAACCGTGATTATTCTTTGGGATCTTTGTGTTTCCTTTGACCAATTTTGCTTCAAAACCTTGAAGAAGTGGTATGAACACGATTCTATAAACATTTTTTCTGCAGATTTTCACAGATTGCCAAATCCGAATATTTTAGATATTTGTTTATTTCAGTCATCCGTCTTCGTTCATCCATCTTAACTTTATCACAGCTTTAATCAACTTGTTTTCGCTCTTTCTGATTGAGACTGTGTGTTATCGAGAGTATCTCAACTTTAACATCTTTTAATCTATAACAAATCAACAAAAAAGGCTAAATTTGCACTGCTTAAATAAAAGTGCAAAACTCAGTTCTTCTATCATGCAAAAAAGACTCGCTAACATCCTTTTTTCTACACGTTTAACCGCAATCCTATTTGTCGTATTTGCTGCTGCAATGGCCACTGGGACATTTTTGGACGCCAATCAAGAAACTTCTCCAACACCCTATACACGACATTTAATCTACAATGCGTGGTGGTTTGAGGCTATCATGGCCTTTTTTATGATTAACTTTTTGGGTAACATGTTTCGTTACCGTTTATTGAGATGGAAGAAATGGGCAACTTTAATGCTGCATTTATCTTTTGTTTTGATAATTTTTGGAGCCTTCATTACACGATATATTGGATTTGAAGGGATGATGCATATCAGGGAAGGCGAATCTGAAAAGGAGTTTTTATCGCAAAAAACCTATGTCACGACTTATATTGACGGTGATTATATGGTCAATGGCGTTGCGCAGCGAAAGATAATCGAGCGTGAAGTAGATTTCTCATACCGATTGAACAATAGTTTTAAAGTAGAAACCGATTATAATAATATTCCTATTACTATAGAGCTTGAAAAGTACATCAAAGGTGCCGAAACGGACATTATTCCTGATGAATCTGGAGAATCCTATCTCAAGATGGTGGAAGCTAGCGATGGCAGTCCTCACAATCACTTTTTAAAATCCGGAGAAGTTCAAAATTTACATAATGTATTGATTGCTTTAGATAAACATACGCCTGGCGCCATCAATATTATGACGACGCCTGAAGGTGGGTTAACCATTGAATCTCCTTACGAAGGCGATTATATGACCATGGCCACTCGCGCCACGGGAATTGTTGTAAAGGACAGCGTGCAACCATTGATATTGCGCTCGCGCTATACTATAGCAAACATGTCCATGGTATTCCCTAAACCCGTGGAAAAGGGCGTTTTTGATGTGGTTAAAAAATCAGAGATGCTTAAAGGTGATGAAGATGGGACCGTGATGAAAATAACTGTTAATGGTGAAACAAAGCGGGCTAATTTATTAGGTGGTCCTTTCAAAAATAATCCTTTTGAACAAGTTCAATTTGGTGACTTGACGATTGCATTGAAGTATGGATCCAAAATGATGGAATTGCCTTTTGAAATAAAACTGAATGAATTTATCGGGCGGAAATTTCCAGGAACAGAAAAAAGCTATTCTTCTTATGAAAGTAAAGTGACGGTTTTGGATAAAGAGGAAGGCGATTATGATTACCATATTTATATGAATAATATTTTGGATCATAGAGGCTATCGTTTTTTTCAAGCCAGTTTTGATCCTGATGAAAAAGGAACCATACTGTCTGTAAATCATGATTTTTGGGGTACTTGGGTAACTTATATTGGATATTTCTTATTGTACATTGGACTTATGGCGATTTGGTTTGACAAAAACACACGATTCGCAGATTTGAATCGCATGCTGGATAAAATTAAAAAACAAAAAAGTAAATTAACAACGGTATTGTTTTTGGCATTCTGCACAATGGGTTTTTCACAAACGCATTCTGCAGATGATGGTCATGACCATCGTGATAATAGTCGACCTACAAAAACCCAAATTGATTCGGTGTTAAAAGCCAATATTACGCCTAAGGATCATGCCGATAAATTCGGACATATCGTTGTTCAGGATTATAGCGGACGTATGATGCCGATGGATACGTATGCATCTGAAATGTTACGTAAAATAAGCAAGAGCGATTCGTACGAAGGGTTTGATGCCAATCAAATCATGTTATCCATTCAAGAAAGTCCGTTGTTGTGGTATAACGTCCCCATTATTTATTTGGCACCAAAAAAGGCAGATACCATTAGAAAGATCATTGGTGTTCCCTTTGATCAAAAACATGTGTCGTTTATCGATTTCTTCTCAGAAACAGGTAACTATAAATTACAACCTTATCTTGAGGAAGCCTACAGGGCTGCAGTGCCTAACGGATCCCAAAAAGAATTTAAGGAAGCAGATCAGCGGGTCAATTTAATGCACAACTCGTTAGAAGGTCGTGCGATGAAAATTTTCCCAGTGCCTAATGATGATAATAATAAATGGATATCTTCAAAAGAATTTAGAGATGAAGGCTATCGTGAGAAAATAAGCGATTCACTCTTGGGGAATTTCATAAACAATGGTTTTAGCGCTTATCTTTTGACACTCAACAGTGCCAAGCAAAATGGGGACTTTTCGAAAGCAGAGGCTGTATTGAATGGTATTACCAAGACTCAAGAAAAATATGGAAGTGAGGTGATGCTTTCTGAGAAAAAGATAAAAACGGAAATAGCCTATAACAAATATGATATTTTTAAGAGCTTGTTCAGTTGGTACATGTATGCGGGTACGCTCATGTTCGTTCTGTTGATTATACAGATTTTCAATGGTAGAAATAGGTTTGTAAATGTCAGTGTCAAGGTCTTCGGATTTATTCTGGTAGGATTATTTATCCTGCACACTTTGGGATTAGTAGTACGTTGGTATCTTTCAGGGCACGCGCCATGGAGTGATGCCTACGAATCGATGATTTACGTAGCTTGGGCAACTATGTTCTTTGGATTGGCTTTCGGACGTAAAAGTGATTTGACCATTGCTGCAACTGCCTTTGTGACCGCCATTATTTTGATGGTCGCGCATTGGAACTGGATGGACCCTGCCATATCAACCTTAGAGCCTGTTTTGGATAGCTATTGGTTGATGATTCATGTGGCGGTGATTGTCATGAGTTATGGTCCATTTACGCTGGGTATGATTTTAGGAACAGTCGTTTTGATTTTGATGATCTTTACTAATAAAAAGAATAAAGAGAAGATGTTGCTTAACATCAAAGAACTCACAATTATTAATGAATTAGCGCTGACTACCGGGTTGGTATTGTTGACCATTGGGAACTTTTTAGGAGGTATGTGGGCCAATGAGAGCTGGGGGCGTTATTGGGGTTGGGATCCAAAGGAGACTTGGGCGTTGATCAGTATTATGGTTTATGCATTTGTCATCCACATGCGATTGGTTCCAGGACTTCGTGGTCGTTTTGGCTTTAACTTAGCTTCAATTATTGCATTTGCCAGTATCATGATGACGTATTTTGGGGTGAATTTTTATCTTTCAGGACTCCATGCTTACGCTAGTGGTGACCAAATTGTGAGCGTTAAGTTTATTCTAATTGCGGTAGGGGTTGTTGTGGTCTTGGCGCTGTTAGCCTACCGTAAATATGCCATTTATTACAAAAAGTAAAAACTATATTATATTATATTATATATGGACAGCCATAAACACTTTGTTTGTGGCTGTTGCGTTTTATATTAAAAACGAATAATTTTGTCATTCAAAAGGTAAATAGTAAAAGAGATGGGGATTTTTAAAGAGTTTAAAGAATTTGCCGTAAAAGGAAACATGATTGACATGGCCATTGGGATCATTATTGGTGCGTCTTTTAATAAGGTTATTGACGTATTGGTGAAAAAAGTTTTGATGCCGCCATTATCCTTGATGACGGATGGTTTGAAGTTTACCGATAAACGATTTATTTTAAGAGATAAATTAACGGACGCTTCTGGGCAATTGATTTCAGAAGAAATTGCGATTGGTTATGGCGCACTAATTGAAGCTTTTACAGACTTCTTAGTGATTGGGTTTACTATCTTTCTAATGGTCAAATTTTTGAATAGCATTAGGGATAAGGCCCATGATCCAAAAAATAAAACAGTGAAAACCCCCAAGGATATTGAATTGCTTTCAGAACTAACGGACTTGATGAAAGAGCAAAATCAACTTCTGAAAAAGGAGAAGTAATCAAAAGGCATTAGGATGTGGTGCTAACTGCAAAATAGCGTTTTTGCGAAGTTCCAAACCAGGCATTTCATAAATTAATTATGCTATGAATGCCTTTGATAAATAATTGACTTGTCTTCTACACCTTAGGAAAACTCTTAAATTTCTTGTTACAGCTTCTTATTTTTTGTCACAACAGAAGTGAAATGTTCTGAAATGGTCTTGTAGGCAATTTCTTTAAAATCACTAATCACCAAATCAGCAAGTGTATAGTCCTGATCATTGGAGTGTAAACTGTCATAACCAACACAGAAAATGCCAGCGTCTTTCGCAGCTTTAATACCATTGGTTGAATCTTCAATGACCATACATTCATGGCGTTCAAAACCAGAGGCCACAGCGGCATTCTCGAAAATTTCAGGGTGTGGTTTGGAGGCTTTTAAATCTGCACCACTTAATTTAGCTACAAAGTAAGAGTTCAAATGAAACCGCTCAAAAATATTATTGATGTTTTCCATTGAGGCAGAAGATGCCAAAACTAAGGTCAATCCATTGTTATGATAATCTTTGATTATGTCCAAAACACCATCTAAAAGATTCAAATCCTTATCATTCTCCCACAAATATTTAAAATGATGACGTTTAAGATCAACTAAGGTCTGCGGACACATCGGCAACTTAAAATGGTCCACTAATATTTTGCTTATCGCTATTGTGGATTGTCCCGTGAAAGAAGCGTAAAGTTCTTCAGAGACCTCAATATTAATGTCAGCAAACATTTGGTAATAGGATTTTTGATGAAGCGGTTCAGTGTTCACAATCACACCGTCCATATCAAATAATACGGCTTTAAGCATTTGAAGAGTAATTTATTAATAGCGGGACGAATATAAGAGAAATGAGTTACAATCCCTAAAAATGGTTTTGAAGTTTGATTATTTTTTTAGCTTAATACTTTATGGTTGCGTTTAAAAAAAAGCAATATTGAAAAAGGTCTATGTATAATCATTTATTCGTAAATTTAAAGCTTACTAAATGATAAGAGCATGTCAAAGTCAAAATACGGATTAAATACCATTTGCACCCATGTGGGAGAAATCAAGGATGAACAGTTTAAAGGCGCCGTGTCACCTATTTATATGTCCACTTCCTATCAGTTTGATGATGTCGATGTCAAACGATACCCGCGGTATTTTAACACGCCAAACCAAGAATATTTATCAAAAAAAATTGCTGCGCTTGAGCATGCTGAAGCAGGAATGATTTTTGGCAGTGGAATGGCTGCTATTAGCACGGTATTTTTGGCATTCTTGAAACAAGGCGACCATATTGTAGTTCAAAACACGTTGTATGGTGGCACCAGTAATTTTATTAGAGAGGAATTTCCAAAATATGGCATTGAATTTACATTCACTGATGGCTATGAGGTTTCTGATTTTGAGGCAGCGATTCGTCCAAATACAAAATTGATCCATATTGAAACACCTTCCAATCCACTATTGACCATTACGGATATCAAAGGAGTGGCCGACTTGGCAAAATCAAAAAGCGTAGTCACCACTATTGATAATACCTTTGCAAGCCCTGTCAATCAAAACCCAATAGATTTTGGAATTGACATTGTGATTCATTCCGCAACTAAATATTTAGGAGGGCACTCTGATATTTTAGCAGGCGCAGTTGCCTGTAATAGTGTACATATGGATCGGATTTGGAATGTAGCCAAAAATTTAGGTGGCAGTTTGAGTGATATGACCGTATGGATGTTGGAACGCAGCATGAAAACATTGGCCTTACGCGTGAGAGCTCAAAATAAAAACGCTAAAAAATTGGCTAAATTTTTATCTAAACACCCCGATGTGAAACAAGTGTTTTACCCAGGTTTAAAGACACATCCACAGTATGATTTGGCAAAATCTCAAATGAAAGGTTTTGGTGGCATGCTCTCGTTTGAGTTGACTGACGAACTGGATGCCATGGCATTTCAAAATGAATTAAAGCTGATCAAATCATCCATGAGTTTAGCAGGCGTGGAGAGCACCATGCTATCTCCTCATAAAACATCACATGCCTTATTGACGCAAAAAGAACGCGACGCTATTGGTGTGAGTGATAATTTGATCCGTTTTTCTGTAGGTATTGAATCTAAAAAAGATTTAATCGCAGATATTGAGCAAGCCATAAAAAAAATAAAAAGCGCAAAACTTCAAGTTCAGAATTAAAAATGGATCTCGTAGAAACCTTATAAAAATACAATAATTTGCACAAAAACTCTTTTCATAATAATAAGTACGACTTTGATCTACTCGTCCAAAATCATGAGACTTTAAAATCTCATGTATTTGTTAATGATTTTGAAACTCAAACTATCGATTTCTCAAATCCTGTAGCGGTAAAAGCATTGAATACAGCGTTGTTGTTTGCCCATTACAACATAAAATACTGGGAGTTTCCTGATGAGAATTTATGTCCGCCAATTCCAAGTCGAGCGGATTATATGCACCATCTTGGTGATTTACTAAGACGTAGCCATGTGGAAACTGACATCAAAATATTAGATGTTGGTGTTGGAGCATCGTGTATATATCCTTTACTGGGAAATGCGCTTTTCAATTGGAAATTTGTAGGTTCTGATATTGATGAAAAATCACTTCATATAGCGAAAAAAATCATCGATCAAAATTTTTTGGCGAATGTCATAGAACTGCGGCGTCAAAATGATTCTCAGAATATCTTAAAAGGAATTCTCAAACCTTCAGACAGATTTGCTGCCTCGGTATGTAATCCGCCGTTTTTTAAAAGTCAGGCAGATGCCTTCGACGCTACCAAAACTAAATTGAAAGGATTAGGGAAAGACAGTGAGAACGTGGTAAGAAACTTCAGTGGCACGCCAAAGGAGCTATGTTATACCGGTGGTGAGAAAGCTTTCCTGCACAATTACTTGTATGAAAGCTCCCATTATAAGCAACAGTGTTTTTGGTTTACTAGCTTGGTTTCAAATGTGAGCCTTGTAAGGTCCATGAAAGCTTCGTTAGAAAAATTGGGCGCTACTGAGTTTCAAGTTTTGGATATGATTCAAGGTAATAAAGTGAGTAGAGTAGTGGCTTGGTCATTTCTAACCGAAGCAGAGCAAAAGGATTGGAATAAAATTTAAGTACATGAAATAAGCATTCATAAAATTTATCATCCAAGCTAATTATAGAATGCGAATAGCACCTAAGGGCCGGCAGGCAGGTGTGACCTTTAAAACTTAAAACATGAAATTAGACATATTAGCCATTGGTGCACATCCTGATGATGTAGAATTAGGTTGTGGTGCCACCATTGCAAAAGAGGTTCATAACGGAAAAACAGTTGGCATTATCGATTTGACGCGTGGCGAACTAGGTACACGTGGCACTGCAGAAACCAGAAAATCGGAGGCAGAAGATGGTGCGAAGATTTTAGGTGCCGCTATCAGAGAGAATATGGGCTTTGCCGATGGTTTTTTTATGAATGATAAAGCCCATCAATTGGAGCTCATCAAAATGATTCGGAAATACCAGCCTGAAATGATATTGTGCAATGCCACTAATGATCGGCATATTGACCATGGCAAAGGAAGTCAGTTGGTAAGTGATGCCTGTTTTTTAAGTGGCCTGATGAAAATTGAAACGGAAATGGATGGAAAAGCCCAAATCCAATGGCGACCAAAGTATGTGTATCATTATATTCAGTGGAAAAATATAGAACCAGATATCGTGGTTGACGTATCAGGTTTTATTGATAAAAAAATTGAAGCCGTTGGGGCTTATAAAACGCAATTCTTTGACCCTGAGAGTGAAGCGCCTCAGACGCCAATAAGCAGTAAAAACTTTACGGACAGTATCGATTACAGGGCCAGGGATTTAGGCCGGTTGATAGGAACAGAGCACGGTGAGGGATTTACAGTAGAACGTTATGCCGCGGTAAAAAGTTTATTCGATTTAGTGTAATTTTTTCATGAAATTGCTTTGTTACAATTAACAAATCTATTACATTTGCAGTCGCATTGAAGAATGCGGCTACATGGTGGTTGTAGCTCAGTTGGTTAGAGCATCGGTTTGTGGTACCGAGGGTCGCCGGTTCGAGCCCGGTCTTCCACCCAGAATTTAAGCTTCTCTTAACGGAGAGGCTTTTTTTGTGGCCAAAATTGAGATAAATTAAATAGGGCGAGAAGTTTATGGGATCAAGTCAAAAAGTTGTCGATTTTATTTTAACCGCTAAGACGCAAAGTAAAAGCGCAACGTTCGCAAGAATAAATATTTTTCTTTCTTTCTTTCTTTCTTTCTTTCTTTCTTTCTTTCTTTCTTTCCGAAAAATCTAAGAGGGGTTCCTTGCGTTTAAAAATAGGGTTTGATTAAAATCAACATCACTTAATACCTTATTGTTTCAAAAAAAGCAAATGATAATTTAACCATTAAGAAGTTAAGGACCATCAAGGGTTTAGGGATAATACCACAGTTTGTCTGTATCTCATAATCCAAGACAAAGCGGATTGGTTATAACACTATAAATTTATTTGCGTCCTTTGCGAAAAAACTTTGATCTCCTTGCGTTTAAATAAGCCCCTTAGCGTCAACGTCAATTTCCTAAGACCTCAATTATTCATAAAAAAAAGCCCTTCGATTTAGAAGAGCTTTATGAGCAAATTTTGAGGGTATTTAGTTCAAACTAAAATAAGTCATTCAATACTTGCGCCAATCTAATGCCCGCAATTTGCATTTGGGTGCGTGCCACATCCAAATACTTGTAAGAATAAGCATAGCGTAAATTTTCACCTTGCTCAACGGATCCATAGACGGTTTTAGTGAGTTGTTGCGTTTCATTCACCCAATCAATCACAGAGCCTTCTTGTAAAAATTTAACTTGTTTTTTTGATAGGAAATCAGCATTTGCAGCCAGTTCGCTATAACTCATCTTATCACCATCAATCATTTGACTGTCCCATACTCTATGAAGGTTGGTGTCTTTATAAAACCATTGTACTTTAATATCGTTGCCTCCACGATCCTCTTCACGACCAATATGAAGGGGCTGGTGCAAATCGCCCACCAAATGTACCAACATTTTTAAATAAAACGCTTTGTCATCATCTGACGCATGAGCATCTTTAATAATACTTTTGCAATAGGCAATTCCAGTTACCAAATCGCCCTGTGGATTCTTTTTGGAAGTTTCATAATTGTCATCAAAGCTCATATTGACATAATGCCAAGTTTCGAATTCTTTATAACGGGGGTCTGATTTAATATCATCTCCAAAAGTAGATACCAAGGCCAAAGATTGGTGGTTTAATATCTTTTTGATATGACGTTTGGTTTTATTAGTGGTGTATTGATCCGCAATAGCGCCCACAACGCGATGTCCTGTGGCACCCCATTTTAAAGCTGCCTGACTGTTGAAATTAAAAAGTATAAACGCGGTTAAAATGTAAAGGAATCTAGTTTTCATTTGCAAGGTTCTACTATTATTTCTTATTTCTTTTATTGTAATTTTTATCACCGCGAGTTAACGGCTTTTTATATTTTTTGGCGATGTCCCGATGGTAGGATCCTCCTAAATTTTCTTTTTGGTTCTTTTCTTTTTTCTCATGAAAAGCAGGACCAGCTAACTCCTCATCCCGACGTCTGATAGGATTGTGACGCTCTTTATTCTGCGGACGTTCTTCTTCGATGAGATCCGTGGAAAGTGTAACTTCTTCCGGAATTTCTTTTAACGGAATTTCTATTTGCATCAAACTCTCAATAGATGTAACTAAGTCTTGTTCCACTTCCGTAGAAAACAAGAGGGCATGTCCTTCACGTTCCGCTCGACCCGTCCGTCCAATACGGTGCATATAGTTTTCTGGAAAGTTTGGCGTGTCAAAATTGATGACGTGACTCACATGGTCAATATCCAATCCACGCGCCATGACATCTGTCGCGATCAAGATGCGTTTGGTACCTTCCCTAAACTGCTCAATACTTCGCAGCCTGTAATTTTGTGTCTTGTTGGAATGGATGATGCAACTTTGATTTGGGAAAAGTGCTTCTATTTTTTCAAACAACAAATCGGCCATTTTTTTATAGGCCACAAAAATCAAGACCTTATTGAAGGTTTCTTTTTCGCTGAGCAAATGCTCCAATAGATTTACTTTCGTATAAAAATTAGGCACATTATAACGCTCTTGGCTAATGTTTTCCAAAGGTGTGCCCGAAACGGCAACGGTTACCTTTTCTGGTGCTGTGAAAAAATTGGAAATTAATTCATCCACATCTTCTGTCATGGTAGCTGAAAACATAATGTTTTGGCGACGCTCAGGTAAAATATCAAAAATATTTAAAAGTTGATGTCTAAAACCTAAATCGAGCATGACATCTACTTCATCAATCACCATCTTTTGAATGGATTTTAGCTGTAATACATGACTAACTGCC
>JBDTKP010000167.1:0-11298 GCA_039935255.1 Gelidibacter sp.
GATTCCTTTTTGTATTTTAAGATTAATAAGGAAATGCAGAAAGTATTGTTGCATGAAATTCTTTTTATCGAAAGCAGCAAAGAATATGTGAAGCTGCATCTTGAAACGGGGAAACCACTTTTAGTAAAACAAAGCATTAGCTCTCTGCAAAAATTACTTTCTCCACACAGGTTTCTTCGCGTTCATCGCTCTTACATTGTTACCATTGAAAAAATTTCTTCTTATAATCCAACCTTTATTACTATTGACAATCATAAAATTCCGATTGGAAGGTTATATAAAAATGAAGTAAGTGGAGTTCTGAAACATTGAGTTGATTCAAAACCACGGTCAACACAAACTGCGATGAAAAAACAATCTTCCCCTTTTTACTATCTTTTTAGCTAACGTGGGGGTGTTCCGTTAAAAATTAATGCCGTCGTTTGGTCTCCGACCAACGACATCAATAGATCTAATGATCGGGTAATTCAAAAATAATTTTGATAAAGTACCAATCACTCCTATAAGTTTGTTTACTGGGTTTAAAGTTCCTGGCTGAGTTCCATGTTTTGTTTTTTCCGATCCACTGCTACAGAATTTCATGGTTAAAATGTTTGTATTATCTTTTCATTAGAAATAATTTTAGTTATTGCTGGTGTTGTTTTACCCTTCAAAGCTTCGTGTCCTCACGAACCGAAAACCTCCAAATATAAAAAGTGATGAGTATCTTTAAAGCCGATAATCATCAACCTGACAGATTAAGGAATTTTTAGGAATGTTGCGTGAGGACACGAACCCGGGAGAGGGTAAATAATAAAAAATTAAACTTTATGAAAATCGTAGTATTAGATGCATTTGCAATGAACCCCGGAGATTTAAGCTGGGATGCTTTGACCCAACTCGGCGAAACCCAAATTTATGAAAGGTCCTCATTGGAAGAAACTAAGAAGCGAATAGCGGATGCAGACATCGTGCTTACCAATAAATCTATTTTAAATAAAGAATTAATTAATGCCGCGCCAAACCTAAAATACATCGGAGTGATGGCTACAGGTTATAATATTATAGATATAACGGCTGCGCATAAACGAAATATAATTGTCACCAATGTTCCATCTTACAGCACCGTATCGGTGGCGCAACTTACTTTCGCATTCATACTTGAGCTAACAAATCATACCGCTCTGTATGCTGAAAGTGTAAAAAATGGCGATTGGGTTAAAAGCAAAGATTTCAGTTACCACCTAAAACCAATAATGGAATTACACGATAAAACGCTTGGTATTATTGGGTTTGGTCAAATTGGGAAAGCAGCGGCTAAAATAGCAATTGCTTTTGGAATGAAAGTAATCGCATCCCACAAACATCCGGATAGAGACCGGATGGAAGGGGTAAAGTTTGTTGATGAAAAAGCCTGTTTTGGTGAAGCGGATATCATCAGCCTGCATTGCCCGCTGAATGAAAACAATCAACAATTTGTAAATAAAGAGTTACTGCTAACGATGAAACCAACGTCCTTTTTGATTAATACAAGTCGTGGCGGCCTCATTAATGAACAAGAGCTCACTGATGCATTGAACAAAGAAATTATTGCAGGTGCTGCATTAGATGTGTTATCCGCGGAACCACCTAAATCATCTAACCCGCTCCTTCGTGCAAAGAATTGCATTATTACTCCACATGTGGCGTGGGCTACATTTGAAGCAAGGAACAGGCTGATGAATGTGGTAGCCAATAATGTAAAATCCTTTTTAGAAGGGAAACCGATAAACAGGGTAAGCTGATAAAATTTCTTAATAATAAATCCCGAGACTATGTTATCAAACTTTAAAGGCCGATATTATATAAATGGAAACAAGACCTAAAATTAAACTTGCACTTTCGCCACTTGACAATACTGTGGAGTTTGCGAGTAACATGTTTTTCTGTCTCAGACGAGTCTACCGGGAGGGGACTCGTCGTTCAATTAATTACCCCTCCTCGGTTCGTGTCCTCACGAACCGGAAACCTCGGAATATAAAAAGTGATGAGTATCTTTAAAGCCAATAATCATTTGCATGATGTGCAGAGGGATCTTTATGAATATTTCGTGAGGGCACGAAATCAGGTAGGAGTGTTCTTCAAAATTAATGCCGTCGCGGTCTCACAGCCAATGACATTGATGGATTCAAGACATTTCATCCACGACATAATGATGAGATTGCTCCCGAAAAAATCGGAACCATTAGCATTGATCTAAACAAAAAAAATTAAGATGGCTTCTCGCAATGACGTTAGTGAGGACACGAATCAGGGAGAGAGCTACCACTTTTGTCAAATGATTTCATACGTACATTAACCATTATGATCAATTTATCTTCCGCTGAGAATCAAATTCTCTGTGTAACAAATTTTCAAGATCTCGTTTCTACGCCATTTCATGGAGAAATGAATGCGATTTTCTGGAGACGTGAATTAACAGGTGATTTTTCTGAGATTGTTAGAAAGATAAAGCTTACCGAAAATATAGCGACGATTGAACCAGAAGAGCTACGTGAACTTCAGTTGAGTGAATCAGGGCAGCTTGCCCTTGAAATTATTTTAGATGACCTGAAGCGGTTGAAAGCTCATGGCGCTTCGCCAATTCTTAATGTGATTAAACACTATGAAAGGGATGAGACCGACCCGTTTTTCCCAACCGATGTGTATTCTTTTCATATAGATCGCTCTCCTATACCAACCGATACCTTTTTATGTACTTACTATGGTGAACCGAGTGAAATATTGCCAAATTTACAAGGCAAAAAGAAAGTGCTTATTTCAGAAATACGTGATGAACTCAAAAAACAGTATGGAGGAGCAGAGGAAGGTTTTGAATCATTCTTACAGGAACATTTCTTTGATCTGCACTATCAGCCGAAATCTGATTCACGTATAGTAAGTTTAGGAAACGGTCACTTGTGGAGGATTGCGGTAGATCATCCCGAAAGCCAGGTTCCACCTTGTATTCACCGTGCGCCAATGGAAAAATCCGGGCAGACCAGGTTGTTGCTGATATGTTGAACCAAAGACTATCCTATCTGGCGCAAGTTTCCCGATCGGTGACTGTTCATTACTAAAAAGAAAGACTCGTGAAGGCACCAATTGAGGAGCATAATAAGTTTAAAAATAAAAATAAGAATCAGCTTTATTCCTGCCCGAATGACTGGTCAGGCGAGTGTTTGTTTACTGCATGCAATGCTTAGTGTTAATGCAGAACGCAGAAGGCTTAAAAAAACTTAAATTAAAAGATAAAAAGATCGGGAAGGAAATTAATGTTCATAGGTTTTGACAGGTGTTAAGAATGGTTCTTGAGGACACGACAAACCAAGGGGTGGAAACTTTAATTAAAAGACTTTTAGAAATGAAGAAGATAGATACTGTAACTTTAGGAGACTTTTACATGGAACAAATATACATCAACCAAACCTAAACCGCCGATCTGCAGCAGTAGGGAAATAATCTTTTTAATTAAATAAAGTAAAACTAAAATGGACAGTCAAAATTTCAAAAATCATACGCGTTTCGTGCCAGGCTTTCATTTACTGACGGGTGTACCTATCCTGGCTGCATTAGTGATTGCTATTATCCTGATCATACATAAAGGGGTGGGTCTTGAAACTGTTTTTTTTCTGCTTATTGGATTTAGTTTGATTTTATTGTTTTGGTACACACGTAAGTTTGCAAACGGCAACCAGGACCGTATCATACGATTGGAAGAAAATTTACGCTGCCATCGCCTGACGGGTAAGATGTCAGACAGCCGTCTAACAAGAGGTCAGATCATTGCACTTCGCTTTGCCGCCGATGATGAATATGCAGCATTGTCCGAAAGGGCCATCAAAGAAAACATGGGCCCTAAAGAGATAAAGCAGGCCATACAAAATTGGGTTTCGGATCATCACAGGGTTTGATTTTCTGTCTCAGACGAGTCTCCCGATAGGGGACTCTTCGTTCAATTAATTATACACCGAGTTCTTTGCACGAGAATCGGCAATCCAGATTAGTGGATTAGATCAACAATTAATGACTTAACAAACCGTTAATCAGAGTAAAACACTAATCTGAACTTTAATATATGCTTGCTCAAACTCTCAAAACACTTTATTCTCCGGATGAGGACATTTATAGTATTTTAAATCAATCCCATTGCATTACTAAAATTAGAAAGGATTCTGAAATCCCTTTATTGTTTCATACGGGCTTTAAGTTTTGTACCCATCGCGGAATTGTGATGGACTTGTATTTTGATCTAAAACATCAAGAGATCATCAGAACTCCCGAGTTCACCCACGTTCTGAAGCCTCTCCCTTTTATGGGGCATATAGGAACTATTACAAATACCCCATATGTAGATTTCGTCACTGAAAAACTCTGTGTGAAGATAAATAGAGCAGAAGCTGATTTATCAAATCCGGATAATATATTAAGAGGTCTTGGTTTTGTAGATTATTATAACTCTGATATTGTTATAGCGAAGGGGTATCATTTGCCAACGATTGAAATAATGGATGCGGGTAATAAAAAAGAAGATTATTCATTTTTTCAGATTATTGAAGGAGAAGAAGTTATTCAGCTTCCTTTGAGAAAATCATTTGAGGATCTTGTATTTTTTGATGGAACAATTTTCTCTGAATACAATCTAGACTATTATGAAGAAAATTATTACGACCGAGACTATTGGAAATAGAATGCTGAAACACTACCAGCGAGATTGAGTTTAGCTTAGTAACACCGTCTTAGTTAGTGGAGCACTCTTTTTATTTCACCCTTATATTTATCAATTTATGAAAATGGGATTGCTCATTTTGGGTTTATGAAGCATGTTGGTGCAATTTTATGAATGAGTGTAATGGTAGTTCATAAAGAAGTACTGCAATAGTTTAGGTAAGAGTTTCAGGTTGGTATGGGTGATATTTACATCTCGAAGCTTTTATACGCCGCAGGAGTCTTGGAGCAATTCAAGAGTCGTTTTTTTTAGATCCCGTTGGAGTCAATTTATCCATCAGTTACTAAAAAGATATTCTTACTTTGTGAAAATTATTTAGGCGGCAAACGATTTATTTGATTTAGAGTTCTTTGTTTTTTCTAAAGAATTAGAAGTCATTGGATGTTGACCAAAAAGAGAAAGTAGTAAGAATTTATCTTTCGACGGAAGCAATAAATATGTTTACGGAGGTAAAGGGGAAGTAGATTATAAATCATTTCATTTTGGATAGTGACAGTGTTCCTTTAAAAAATTAATTCCTTCTACTGTAATTGTAGTTGGGGAGACACGAACCACCTAGTATTTCTTTAAATTAAGATCTAAAATACTACTTGCTTAACTATGTTAGAAGATGTCACACAACAAAAATTTGAGTAAAAATGAACGTAACAGGATTTGAGTTCTTTGATGACTTGATTGAAGTTCACAACGCGCAAAATACATCAAAGGACAAATACCCAAAATTTCGTTCGTTACTTGAACGAGCTTGTAAGGATTTAACGAAGGATGAAAATATACAGTTTTCTAACTTCTTTTCACGGCTTAACTATGTTTGTGATAAAACAAAACTTGATAAGAGAAAAACGTATCAGATTAACTTATTAAGAATAAACGCAAACAAAGTTCTTCATTCTGATTTCACACCATCAGAACATGAGTATTTACAAGATTTAAAAGCACTTTCAAATGCTTTTAGTCACTTTTTCGGTGTACCCATTCCTGTACATTTAAACTCAATATTCCCGAAGATTGACTATTTCAACCCCAGACAGAGACAAGGGAATAAGTATGGCAGAATAAGAGTAGGAGTGTCTTCAACTGATGCTGATTTTATTTATGCTTTTGATGAGGAAAACCCAACAAGTGAACCAATTAAAATAAAACACAACGTTGCTGGAATCAATGAAGAATTCAATTCAACAATTTCAAAATTATGGAAGGGTTGTCAACTAAATCTAGTTGACGTAACGATAGACGAAAGTGGGATTTATTTGCCCGACTTGATTATTCTAGAACCTGACTATTTAATTGACATTAGTTCTTTGGCTGAATGTATGAAGGAGTATGGCAAGCATCCATTAAACTTCATACAAAGTAAATTTGAAGCAATAAAGAACACAAAGCATATTTTATTAGGAAATGCGGCAAACTTATTTTTAGATGAATTTGTAAATGAAAAATCCACCTCACCAGTAATTTATGCGGATGCAATGAGAAAATCTTTCAAATCTGCACCATTTGAATTTTCTACCTGCACCCAATTAGATACTATCTTTTTCCAGGAAACACAGATTCAATTTCAGAATATTAGAAATGTGGTTAATAACGTTTTCCCTCAAAAACAAATTGAGAGAGAAAACGGAATATTAGAGCCGAACTTTATTTGTGAGCATTTAGGAGTTCAAGGCAGACTCGATTTTCTTCAGTTAAAATCAAATAAAGGGAGAAAAATTGTTATTGAGTTAAAATCTGGGAAAGCCCCTTTTCCTGAAAATAATTTTGAATTAATCGGTATAAATCACCAGACACAGGCATTCATTTATCAAATAGTAATTCAAAAGGTTTTAGGTGTAAAATTCAGTAATGATTTTCAAACATTTATTTTTTATTCAAAATACACTGCCCCCTCAGCCAATCTTCGCTTATCAAAGGCGTTTATGGCTGCAATCAAAGAGATCATGAATATTCGCAATTTAATTGTTGCGAACGAAAGGGGCATAGCAACTGATAATACTACTTCTGAAGCAAAAAATATTATTAATAGCATACAGCCATCAACATTAATCACTAATAATAAGGTAAGAAGGGCATTTTTATATAACTACATTATTCCTCAGATAAATCATTTTAAATCATTTTTTGAGAATGCTAGTGAACTTGAATTAGAATATTTTCATAGCTTCTATTCTTTTGTAACTAAAGAACACTATATATCGAAGGCTGGTGATACCGAATATGGTAGTTCAAAAGGTATTTCTTCCCTTTGGTTATCGTCACTTGAAGAAAAATTTGAATCCGGCGAAATATTAACTGATTTAACTATAACTGGAAATTATGCAGAAACCGATATACCGACATTAAAACTTCAAATCCCAACATACGGCCATGATTTTTTGCCAAATTTCAGACAAGGCGATATTGTAATTCTCTATGAAAGAAACAAGAGATCAGATAATGTAACCAGCAAGCAAATATTCAAAGGTGCTATTGAAAGTCTTTCACTGACAGAAATTGCTATTCGCCTTCGTAACAAGCAAAGAAACCCATCTGTTTTATCAAAAGACAGCAAATATGCAGTAGAACACGATTTTTTAGATTCGTCTTACAACTCAATGTATCGGAGTTTGTATTCATTTTTGCAAGCCAATCAGGACCGGAAAGATCTGTTATTGAATCAACGCCAGCCTGAACAAGACGAAAACAATTATTTAAAAAATGTATATGATACGGTAGAAATTCAACAAATAGTTTCGAAAGCGAAAATGGCCAAAGATTATTTTCTTTTAATTGGGCCTCCAGGAACTGGTAAGACTTCCATTGCATTGAAATCAATGGTTGAGGAATTTTTCTGTGACCCAACTAATAATATTTTACTGCTTTCATACACGAACAGAGCTGTTGACAAGATTTGTGATGCTCTAGATAGTGTAAAAGGGAATCCATCATTTATCAGGATAGGGGCGGAACTCTCTTGTGAGTATACTCACCGAAAAAGATTATTGGACGAGATAATTAGAAACTGTGATACACGAGACCAGGTAAGGAGCAAAATCCATGAACATCGAATTTTTGTTGGTACAGTTTCTTCTATTTCCAATAAAACTGAATTGTTTAAACTAAAAACATTTCAAGTTGCGATTATCGACGAGGCATCACAAATATTGGAACCAAGTTTAATAGGTGTGCTTTCAGCAAAAAATATGAAAGGTGAAAACGCCATTGAAAAGTTCATTTTAATTGGTGATCATAAACAATTACCTGCAGTTGTTTTACAAAAAGAGAAAGATTCAAAAGTTGACAATCACGATCTAAATCAAATTGGTTTATTCAACCGCAGAAATTCTCTTTTTGAAAGACTTTATAGTTTGCATAAAGCCAATAAAAAATCACTGATTTGGGGCATGCTGCTCAAACAAGGAAGAATGCACCCGGATATTGCTCTATTCCCCAATTATTGTTTTTATAATAGTCAACTTGAAGCTGTCCCTACTCTGCACCAAAGTTCCGGTTTAGAATATAAGATTGTTGATACAAAAAACTCATTTCAAAAATTATTAGCATCAAAACGTATTGCCTTTATACCATCTGAAAAACACAAAGCTGATAAAACAAATAAGACAAACACTTACGAAGCAAAAATTGCGAAAGAATTAGTTAAGAATATCTATGAACTTTATAAGGCTAATAACTTAAAGTTTTCAGAGGAAGAAACTATCGGAATCATTGCACCGTATAGAAGCCAAATTGCATTAATTAAAAGAGAGATTCACGATCTTGATATTCCCGAACTTAATAATATTTCTGTTGATACAGTTGAACGGTTTCAAGGCTCACAGCGGGACATCATTATATATTCATTTAGTATCAACCAATTTTATCAGTTGGATTTTTTGGTGAATAACATTGAGGACGAAGGTCAAATAATAGATAGGAAACTAAATGTTGCAATAACACGGGCAAAAAAACAATTATTTATAGTCGGAAATCCTGCAATCTTATCAAATAATCTTACCTACTATCGTCTTATTGAGTTTATTCGTTCTAAAGCAGGTTATCTAAAAGCAAAGCCCGATGATTTTATAAAAGGGACTTTTGAAATTGAAGAACCAGATACAGACATAGAAATCGGTAACAATATTTATGAGCCAGACCAAGCGTTTGTGAAAACATTTGACAGTTTAATAATTCAACCCCTTAAGGCTCATCCTCAAACCAAATATCCTAATTTGATTTATGGCTATGACCACGATTATAATCGCTTAAATGTTATTGAATATGGAAGGACAAACTTTGATCAAGGAACTATAGAGCATAGTTCAATGGATAAAGTAAATCTTTACTGCTTTTATAATATGCGTAAGCATTATTTCAGTTCGTTGGCTATTTTTAAGAGTTTTGATGATTATTTTAAAATAGATTTTTTCAACAATAATAAGCGTATTACGTTCTTAGATTTTGGTTGTGGCCCGCTAACATCAGGATTAGCCTTTAATCAGCATTTCTCAAGTATAGATAATTTTTATTTTAATTATATTGGGATTGACATTTCAAATGCTATGCTGTCAAAAGCAAAAGAGTTTTCAGAAACAGGGTTGTTTAATAAAGATTCAAAGTTTCAATTTGTAAAATTTTTAGACGATATTTCGAAAGCATATTGGGAAAGTCAGTTTACTCTTTCTAATATGGTTGTTTTAAATTTTTCATACCTTTTTGGAAATCTAACTAAGGACGATTCCGGAAAACTTGCGAACAAGATTAATAATTTGCTTGATTTATACCCATTGAACAAATACGTTCTGGTATTTCAAAACTCTTCTTTAGAAAAACGAAATAGAACCTACAATATTTTTAAAAAACTGGTTCCTCGATTAACAAGTGTAACTCGACCAAAAACAGAGACTGTCATTTATAGAAATATTGCAATGAGTAACTTTGATAAATCAGAAACAATATTTTATGAACTGTTAAGCAACTAAAGAAGATGATGCAAGATTTATTTGGATATACTAAAGCCGTCAATGACGTTACCTTAGAAAACGCTAAGCAAATCAATGGACTAAAAATCTATTTTGATTTTTTAACTAAAGAAGAAGAACAAGAACTCTTAACCAACATAGATAAAAACGAATGGCTGTCCGATTTAAAAAGACGTGTTCAACATTTTGGTTATAAATATGACTACAAGGCTAGACGACTTGACCATAGTTTTTACATTGGAAAAATACCCAATTGGATGGTCTTTCTGTGTGATAGATTACTAGAAATGAAAATCATTTCGTTCAAACCTGACCAGGCAATCATTAATGAATACGTTGATGACCAAGGGATAGCAGCACATATTGACTGCGAGCCTTGCTTTGATGACACTATTATTTCAATTTCGTTGTCTGGACCGTGTGTAATGAACTTTCAAAAAGAAATATCAACAAAAGAACGAGATAAAATTGCTTTATTTATTCCAAAGAGAACCCTTTTAGTTATGACGAAAGAATCAAGATATAATTGGTATCATGGAATACCACCAAGAAAATCGGACAAATTTAACGGGCAGATTCACAACCGACAAAGAAGAGTGTCAATAACATTCAGAAAAGTAATTTTAGATGAAAAATAAGTCAGCGCTCTTGTTAACTCTAGGGTTGACGTGAGCATTTATTTTTTCCATGAATTAAAAATAATTATGCTGTTACGAGTGTTTTTCAAAAAACTCCAATTTAGGGGTCCTCTGCCTCAGGCGAGTCTCCCGATAGGGGACTCGTCGTTCAATTAAATTATACACACTGCATCCTTTGCACGAGAATCAGCATAGACAAGTATGTTGGTGTGATTTTATGATGACTGAATAAGTTATTCGTCACAATAACAATAACGGAGAAAAAATATATGGGTATCATTTTCATCTGATAAAATTGTGATCCTCATTTTTCCTATCTGCTTTTTGATTCCTCCTATCTCTGTCATTCGTTGATTTATCACCTCAATTTTTTGTACGTTTGTGAGTAATTTATAATCGTATTTTAAAACAATTAGACATGTCAAAGAGAAATTATTTCTCCCTCCTTTTAATTTTCGGGCTTTTGCTTTTCGTAACCGGGGATAGCTTTGCCCAATCGGCGGTATTGTCAAAGGGAGCGACAGCACCCATATTCACCGCCAGGGCCAGCAAGTCAGGTAATGAATTCAATTTTTCATTAAAAAAAGCCCTTGCGAAGGGACCGGTGGTATTATATTTCTATCCTTCTGCTTACACCGGTGGATGTGATCTGGAAGCACATACTTTCGCCGAGTTAAAGGATAAATTTACTGCTGCAGGAACCACCATCATCGGAGTATCAGCAGATGATATTAAGCGATTAAACTCGTTCTCATCTGATCCTGATTACTGTGCAGGAAAATTCTCAGTGGCTTCAGACCCGGGCGGTAAAATTGCAGCAACTTATGGCCTGAAGTTAATACCTCCACAAGCGGTATCCCACCGGCTAACCACCTATTGTTCACAAATTTAATCATATATAGTTTTGCATGATAAAAAAATAGATCATGCGCAACAATCCCGAAGTACGGCAGCAAATGTTTCAGCTGATAGAACAATG
>JBDTKP010000168.1:0-8968 GCA_039935255.1 Gelidibacter sp.
AGAAATGCCAAGCCCTACCAAAGCAGATTTTAACCTAAAGTTAATGGATAGGGATGGAAACGTCACCTCTTTGGAAGCGTTGAAAGGCAAGGTCATATTTATGAACTTTTGGGCAACCTGGTGTCCTCCTTGTATTGCGGAAATGCCAAGTATCAATAAGCTGCATGAAGAAATGGGAGATGAGGTTGCTTTTGTAATGTTGTCCTTTGATCAGGATTTTGAAACAGCAAAAGCTTATGACAAACGCAAAGGCTATAACCTGCCTATTTATGCGCCGGCGAGTAATATGCCTGCGGTATATGATTCGAATGCACTTCCTACGACTTATGTCATTGATGCCAAAGGGAACTTAGTATTGACACACAAAGGCATGGCGGATTATAGCGATTCCAAATTCAAAGAATTTTTGAGGAGTTTGAAATAATACTTTTTAACCGAAAGCATAAAAAACCGGATCAGATGTAACTTTTGATTCGGTTTTTTATTTTCTGAAGCAACTTTTCAATGTTTTCTGACGAATTTTTAAATAAAGCGTCGTGTTCTTTTTTTATAATCTTTGTATTCTCGAAATTTTTGACTTAATAATTTCTCCTCATAAACGGACTTGTAATAAAATAATACCCAAAGAATAAGTGTTATCAAAACCTTATACGTCGATGACGAGTAGATGGCATATCCAACCCCTGAAAAAATCAAAGCGGTATAAATAGGATGTCTCGACATACGGAACGCTCCCGTGGTAACCAATTTACCTGAAATAACTGGAGAAGGAAAAGGGGAGAGGTTCGTGTTTAATTGCAGAATTGCCGCAATTCCAAATAGAACAGAAACCCAAAATAAAACTAAACCCGAATAGCAGAGCCATTCGGGTAGATTTATGTGAAATAATTGAATCGGTAGAATATAAGCCACAAAAATGACCAATTGTACCATTACAAATACATAGTCCTTAATGGGGCTTTTTAGATTCAATTTTTAAATTGTTCGATGTCGTCACTCAAATCATAAATTTCAACACCATTCAATTCGTTTTCAAGGATACTGCTGCCTGCTGCACTACGGTATCCGCCTGCACAATGCACAACAATAGGTTTGTTGGTTGGTATGGTTTTAGCAGTAGCGCGCAATTCGTTAAGCGGATGCGTAAGTGCTTTCTCAAAAAACTTTCCTTCGTTAATTTCGCTATGATTACGTATATCAACAATGGTATAATTGTCAGGATGTCTTTTAAAATCAGCCACATCCAATTGTGGCGTTTTTATTAGATTTTCATCTGATAATGTAATGACTTGTTTTACTTGAGTTTCATAGCCAATTTTACCTAAACGATCTAAAAGCTTGTCTTTGTTTTCTTTGTTGTCGATAACTAAAGTGAACTTTTCGTTTGGTGCAACGATGGAGCCTATCCAAGTTTCAAATTTGGCGGTGTCAGAAACAGCCTGAATGTTGATACTGCCTTTTAAATGCCCATTTTTGAAGGTGGCTTCATCACGAATATCAACAATAAGACCCGTAGCCGTAGTGTTTTCTGTGAAAGGAATTTTTTCAATAGATGACTCCAAATTCTTCGCGCCAGATTTATTGATGTCCACATTAAATCCAAAATAGGACGGAATAAAAGGTTGGCCATCGAGTAACGTATTCATGAATTTCTCCTTGGATTGTTTTTTAAAAGCCCAATTGCCCATGCGTTCATCACCCAAAGTGCTACTGGCGGCTTCACTCAGGTTTTTTCCACAGAGAGAGCCGGCACCGTGAGCTGGATAAACAACCGTCTCATCTGGTAATTCGTTAAACTTCGTGGTAACAGTATCATACATCATTTCGGCCAATTCTTCTCGTTTGGCTTTCATATTGCCAACTTTTTCTCGAAGATCGGGACGACCAACGTCACCAATAAAAAGGGTGTCTCCAGTAAACATTGTTGTCTTATCACCTTCTGTGGCCACTATGGTAATACTATCTGGAGAATGTCCAGGAGTGTTAATAGCTTTTAAGGTAACATCGCCTAAAGTAATACTATCGTCTTCATCAAACGCTTGATGCGGATAATCAGCCCCCAACATTTCACTATTATAGATGGTTGCTCCCGTTTTTTTGTGTATTTCAAGGTGAGAACTCACAAAATCGGCGTGAGGATGCGTTTGGATAATCGCTACTATTTTAGCGTTATTAGATTTTGCAAAAGCATAATACTGTTCAGGATTTCTCTCAGGATCAATAACCGCCATCTTACCACCACTAACTATAGCATAGGAATAGTGGGCCAGGGGTTTATATTCAAATTGCTTAATATTCATAGTATCTAATTTTTATAAATTTAATAAGATTATCACAACTTTTGATGTCTTCGTTTTGCTAACTTGATGGTTGTTTATTTCAGTTTTCTAAAACTACAGAATTGAAAGTTCTGTAAGGTGTCAAATGGTGTCTTATGATCAGTTGTAAGACATTTTACTTTTTTAAAGTGGTTTTCAAATACTTTAGCCAATCCGTTTTCATTATATTGAGAGATTTCCAAGCCACTGCATTTGGTAGGGCCTTGTTTTGAAAATGTGCCGATAACTAACCTATCCGTTACAAACTCCTCAGTGATTGCCACATATTTTTCAATATCTTCTTTTGTGGTCAAAAAATGAAATGCTGCGCGATCGTGCCATAAATCATAGGTATCTGTAGGTTGAAAAGAGGTGACATCACTCACAATCCATTGCACTTCTTTAGCTTTATCCCCCAAACGTTTTTTTGCTCTTTCAAGCGCTTTGGCAGATATGTCCAGCACTGTAATATTTTCATAGCCTTCTTGAATTAAAAAGTCTACAAGCTTGCTGTCACCACCACCGATATCGATGATTTTTGCCGTTTTCGGCAGGTTAGCCTCTTGAATCAAATCCAAGGAAACCTCTGGCTTTTCTTGAGTCCAGCTTACCTGATCGGGATTTTTATTCTCATAAACCGTTTCCCAATGTTGTTTCATTTCTATAGGTATCATTTATACTTCTTTTCCTTTCATCATTTTGTTCCAGTACAAATATGGAAGTCCATATTTTTTAAGCATCCATAATCTCCAATGTTCCTTTTCGCTATTAAATACTAGCATTTGCTTCAGTTTTGGATCTGGAATGAAATTGTTGTCATAGTCAAATTCTGCGAGAAGCATTTTTCCATAACCCGTAACCAAAGGACAAGAAGAATAGCCATTGTAAGATTTGTTGCCAATTTTGTTATGCGCGATTAATTTTAAAATATTATCACTAAGCACAGGGACTTGTTTACGTATTGCCGCACCTGTTTTAGCCGTTGGCAGTGAAGTCACATCACCCAAGCCGAAAATATTGGAATGTTTATGATGTTGAAGACTGTGTTTATTAACATCTAACCAGCCTGCTTCATTTACCAAAGTGGAGTCTTTTATAAATTGAGGTGCTGTTTGTGGAGGGGCAATGTGCAGCATATCAAAAGGCATTTCAATAATAGACTCGCCAGACATGATTTCTCTTAATTCATTGTCTTCATTAATGATGCATTTATTTTCTCCAGTTCCTACGCCTTTAAAAGTGACTATTTGGTTTTCCCCATCTATTTTGATAGGTGCATAAAATGGTTTGAAATGAATGCCATACCTGCTGACCACTTGCATTAAGCTTTTTCGAATTTCCTTAACTCCAAAAATCACGGATCCTGGCGTTGCAAAAACCACGTTACTTTTATTCTCGAGTCCATTTTTATTGATATAATCTGCTGCTAAATAGGCAATTTTTTGAGGAGCTCCGCCACATTTAATTGGCGTTGTTGGTTGGGTGAAAACGGCATTACCACCTTTGAAATTCTTTAAAACTTCCCAAGTATGTTTTGGGTCCGTATAATTACTGCAAACGACACCTTTGCCTAATGATTCTGTTAAACCTTCTATAAGGGAAGTATCCATCACTAAACCTGGCGCTACAATTAAATAATCATACGTAATATCTCCATTTGCTTTTGTTGATACTGCATTTTTTTCTGGATTGAAACCTGTTGCATAATCTTTGATCCAATCCACCCCTTTTGGCATCACTGAAGCCATGGAACGTTTGGTTTTTTCAAAGTCATAAGTTCCGCCGCCAACTAATGTCCATGCAGGTTGATAATAATGCCAATCTGCAGGTTCTACAAGGCCAATATCCAATGATTTGTCCTTGGAAAGTAAATTGGCCGAGGCCATAATGCCTCCTGTTCCGCCTCCAATAATTAAAATTTGATAGTGTGATTTCATGTGAATATTTAAAAAGTTAGATGCTTTAATCTGTTACTCCATGCGTCATTTTCATGCTTTAAATTTTGCAGTCAGCATTCTAATCTAGTAATTAAAATACCGTAATTTTAAATGATACATAACACCGAATTTTATTATTTGAACCAAACGTCAGAATGAAATGAGTGAAATATCTCGGTGGTGAACCTTTCAAAAAATTAATATCTTTTTGAGTAAAGTTAAAAGTATGAGACTTTTTTCGGAGTCAATGTGACTTATGTTACATAAGGCCTCAGAATAGTTTTAATTGACAATTTATCTTTTTGATAAAACTGGGATTGGAGTTATAGAATAACTGTATTCAAATTTTAACTTAATTGAACTAATAGCGATCTAATTCTTCTTTTGAACTTTTAAAAACAATTCTCTACCCACTCTTTTTGGATGTGAATTGTAGGCACTTTCCATGGTCAATATATTGAAATGAGGTTCAAAATATCCAATATATTCTGTTTTGCAACCTCCAAATGGTGGTTTATCATTTGCAAAAGTATCATCAAAAAGTAATCCTACTATTTTTCCTTTTTCGTTAAGTAATTCAGAAGCTTTTGCGGTGTAAGAAGGTCTTAGTTTTGGATTGATGGCACAAAAGAAGGTTTGTTCAATGATGAGATCAAAGGTCATTTCTAAATCGAAAAAATTCTTGTGAATTAAATGGATTGAAGGAAAGGATGGTACGCGTAGTTTGATGTTGTTTAATGCCGTTTTAGAGAGATCTACAACATAGACGTTTTTAAATCCATGAAGATGTAGATGTTCAGCTTCATAAGAGTTGCCACCCCCAGGAATTAAAATCTTCAAATCCTTATTGGTCAATTGATCAAAATAAGCTTTAAGAGGCGATGATACCTCACCAAGATCCCAACCGGTTTCTTTGGTCTGATAACGATTGTCCCAAAAATCTTCTGATAAGTTTATCAATTGGTCGTCGTTATAATATTTATAATTTCATCTTTTTTAAGCACTCCAGATTGTCTCCAAACCTGTTTCCCGTTTTTAAATAAAAGCATTGTTGGAACGCCTTTAACATGATATTTGGCCGCCAATTCTTGATTTTTATCAACGTCTATTTTTATAATGGACACACGCTCGCCTAAAGTATCTTTCACTTCTTTTAATACCGGACCCAACATTTTACATGGCCCACACCATTCTGCAAAAAAATCTACTAAAACAGGTGTTTCTTGATTGATTAATTCTGAAAATTTACTCATAATTGATTTAATTTATTTATCAAAAGTAACACTCCAAATACCTCTAACTTCATTAACAGCATACCCAATAGCTTTATCTTTTGGATACAATAAGGTCAGTTGTTTGAGTGTTGAAGATGTAATATTCTTATTCGGTTTACCATGACATTGCAAACACATGGCATTTGTCAGGATAGGATAATATACCTGCACTTGCGTGTCTGAATCTTTTACGATGGGGTTTGGCAACTCTTTATTTGCGATAATTTGTTTAAAAGTTTCTATATGTTCCAGTTCTTCAGCATTGGCTTGATTGTCTTGATTTCTGGGCTTGTCTGAAACACGTTTAAGGCCTGCATGGTGTAGAACAGCCATGCTATCTGTTAAAGGATAAGCATTTTCGTTACAAAATGATAAAGCACCTAAAGTCCCATCTTTTTGAATGGCTTGCATTAAGTTTTTACCAAGCAAAGCTTGAGTACTCAAAGCATATTTTAATCCACGTTCCGCATAAGCCAACGTATCCATAGGTGTTGGCAGCAAAGCTTTTTCTTTAATAATCTCGGTCTCAACTTTTTTATCTACTGAAACATAGTTGCTGTTTTTATCCTTACCACACCCAAAAAACGAGAACGATACAATGGCAATCACAAAAAAAAATGAATTTTTCATTTTACTAAGGTTTTACTTTGAAAGTTTCCCAGTGGCACAACTCACAAAAGATTTTGCTTTGGATGTCAAAGAATTTATTTCCTCTATCGCCGGATACCCAAGGTTTTTTAATTTTTCTTTCATTTTTAACACATCAGCGTCGTTTACATAATTGAAAGAGACCTTATTTGCTTCCACATCTACTTTCAGATTACTGATGTTTTCAATTATTGAAAGTTTGGAAGTAATGGTATTTGCACAACCGCCACATTTCAGATTTTGTACTGAAATTGAAATTTTCATAAGTTTAGTCATAATTTAAGATGCCCCCTTCTAAATCATATATTTCTTTAAATCCCATCGCCGAGAGCTTGTTAGCAGTTTGTTTGCTTCTGCTTCCACTTCTGCAATAAATATAGACGGGTTGTTCTTTGTCTAACTTATTAAATTCTGTCGTGAATTTTCCAGAATAGAAATCGATGTTTTTTGCGTCTTTAATATGTCCGGAATTATATTCTTCTGGCGTCCTAACGTCAATTAATTGTATTTTTTTATTTAATGTAGAGTCTTTAAATGTCTGAACATCCAAAAGTTTGTAGGCTTCATTTTGTTGTGCCTTTACACCAAAAATTGAACCGAATAGTGCCATAATAATGATTATTTTATATTTCATTTCTTTGTTTTGTTTTACAAAATTACATGATTCATATGAGAGTTTAAGTGACTAATGTTACATAGTTCCAATCTGTAGTTGGTTAGAATCCGATTCCTCATATCTTATAGCATAAGATTTATATATACTATAAAAAACTATTGAGGTGGTAGGTTAAGAGTTTAGAGAACTCGGGTAGGTGAAGTTAGTGTTTTATCATGACAACTAAAAGACAATACGGCCTTAATCCTACCAGTTTATTTGAGTGTTTAAGAGGATTTCATGACAATGAATTTTTTATTAATATTATATACGACTTTTCATGAACGACCTACTTGTAATTAGTGGATTTTAAAAGCGTCTTATTAAGGATAATATAAAATATTAAACATAAAATGATTTTAATATAAACAAATGTATTTCCCTATAGATTGTGCCTTATTGAGCATTATGCATTGGACATTATTCATTAATTTTAACAACTTCTTTAGTTCTTATCGTAATTAGAATGTTTTGAGACTTATCATCCAATGTGAGGAGGACCAAGAGTTTGTTATACTTCTGTATGTTTAAGTTATTGATTTCGAACGAGTTAATTTTGTTGTACTAAATAAAATCCATTTTATATAAATGATAAAACATAATATTGTAAAAACTAGAAAAGAAGACGACTTACTTGGAGAATTAGAAATCGACAATGATGCCTACTACGGTATTCATACCCAGCGAGCCATCAATAATTTTAAGATTTCAAATTCTAAAATTCGGGATTATCCTTTGTTTATAAAAGGGTTGATTATTACTAAAAAAGCCTGTGCTTCTGCAAACAGAGATATTGGAACGGTCTCTACCTCACGAGCGGAAATGATTATCAATGCTTGCGATGAAATTTTAAACAATTTGGATCGGTATGCGGAATCTTTTCCGTCTGATGTTTTTCAAGGAGGAGCAGGGACGTCGGTTAACATGAACGCTAATGAGGTGATTGCTAATGTGGCTCTGGTAATGAATGGTCATGATAAAGGAAGTTATAACATCTTGCATCCTAATGATCACGTCAATAAATCACAATCTACTAATGATGCCTATCCTACTGCTTTTAGGGTAGCCATTTATTATTACATGAATCATCTTCTAGAAAAAATTAATCTGCTTACTACGGCGCTAGACGTAAAAGCGGAGGAGTTTAAGAAGGTGCTGAAAATGGGAAGAACGCAACTTCAAGACGCCGTGCCGATGTCGCTTGGAGATGAATTCTCAGCCTGGTCCACAAACTTAAAGGAGGAAACAAAAGTTCTAAAAATGTGTAGGGATTTAATTCTACCAGTTAACCTTGGCGGCACCGCTATTGGTACACGTGTAAACTCCCCAAATGGATTTACGGAGCTTTCAATCAGCTATCTACAAAAGTTTACTAATGCTAGTTTTGTTGAAGCAGAGGATTTAATTGAAGCAACTTCTGATTGTGGTGACTATGTTATGATTTCGGGAGCATTAAAAAGAACCGCTACCAAGCTTTCGAAAATATGTAATGATTTAAGATTGCTGTCATCAGGACCTCGTTGTGGGTTTAACGAAATCAACCTTCCAGAACTACAAGCTGGCTCTTCTATTATGCCAGCTAAGATAAACCCAGTGATTCCTGAAGTGGTTAACCAGGTATGCTTTAAAATTATTGGTAATGACGTTACTATTTCCTTCGCAGCCGAAGCAGGGCAATTGCAATTAAACGTGATGGAACCTGTTATTGCACAATGCATCTTTGAATCCATTGAATTACTTTCCAACGCATTGGTTTCTCTTGCTGAAAAATGTATTTCAGGAATTACAGCAAACCAGGATCACGCTAGGGAAATGGTGTATAATTCGGTAGGATTGATCACCTTTTTGAGTCCTTTCCTCGGGCATCATATTTGTGATACATTAGGTAAAGAGGCCATGAAAACAGGAAAAACAATACGTGAGCTTGTTCTAGAAAAAAAGTTGCTTTCTGAAGACGTATTAGATCGTATATTAAGTCCAGAAAACTTAATGCATCCAGAATATACGGTACAAATTCCGGAAAAATAGCATGTATTACTTCATGTAGTTAGGCTAAGTAATTTGAATATAACAACGGTATGGAGTTTAAAACGTCATACCGTTTTATTTTATTTCAAAACATCTAATTTTCTTATA
>JBDTKP010000169.1:0-10929 GCA_039935255.1 Gelidibacter sp.
CCTCCTTGTGATTTGTGACAGGTAATAGCATAAGAAAACTTGACTTGTAACGCGTTGAAATGTTTGTTATTCTTGATTTTCAAGAACTTTTTGTAATTAGAAGTTTCATCCTCATAGTCTTTTTGAACTTCTTGATACAACCTGTTCGATTCCTCATAAGGCAATGAAGGTGATTCAGCTTCAATGGTATCTAAAAGCAATACCGTTTCAAAATGTTCCATTTTTGGATAATCCACCATTTGCACTTTTACTTCGGCAAACCGGAATCCATATAAATCCTGAATGGTGAAAATCTCCAAAACTTGAATAATATCACCATTGGCAATAAATCCGGCTTCAGAAGTGGGCTTTACCCAAAAATAATTGTTTTTTACTACCATTAAAAAATCCCCCGCGGTGAGTTCATTTTCATTGTTTAAAATGCGTTCCCTAATTTGCTTATTATACAGATTAGCACGTTTGTTACTTCTTACAATAATAGCGGTTTCCTCATGGCCCTGATCGGAATAACCGTCATTTATAGCGTCCATAATCTCATAGCCATCCACTAATCTCACAATATCTTCATAGCCCTTAAGATTAAACTTAAAGGATTCAAAAAACTCACCTTCCAATACTTCTCGAAGATTGGTGGCATTCATCAAAATTCCGGAATTTTGCTCTTGTCTTACAACTTCGTCCAATTCCATGGAAATGACATTCTTATTGTATTTAAGATTGAGTTGTATACCATCTAATGCCGGGCTTAAATCAGATTTAACCGGTGGCAACTGGGCTTTATCCCCTATGAGTAATAATTTGCAATTATGACCAGAATAAACGTACTGCATCAAATCATCTAATAACGACCCGTTTTCAAATAATTTTGAATCTGACGGCGCATCAGGAATCATAGAGGCTTCATCAACTATAAAAATAGTATTTCGATGCTTATTGGGTTGCATCACAAATTTGACACCACCTCCTTTATCTTTTTTTGGGAAATATATTTTTTTATGAATGGTAAATGCTTCCTTTCCTGAATAATTAGATATCACTTTTGCCGCTCTTCCTGTCGGTGCCATTAAAACCGCACTTTTTTTGATATGCCATAAATTGGAAACCAATGTGCCAATTATACTTGTTTTTCCAGTACCAGCGAATCCCTTTAAAAGATATAATTGATTTGTATTGGTGTCAAAAACAAAATTAGAGAGCTGATCAAGGACAATATTTTGTTTTAATGTAGGTTCAAACGGAAATTTTTGTTTTAAAAGCTTATAAAATTCAGAGGCGTTCATCTTAAGTGGAGTCAATTTCTAAAAGTGGAAAGGTAAGGCTTATAAGGATTTGATGTCACTTTTTGACCAAACTTTTGAATACTTTCAAGAATATAATGCAAATACATTTTTTAATTTCATCATTTTTATTAGGTTTGGTTTTCGTGAATAAAAAAAAATTGTAGATTTGCGTTAGACCAATTATAAAAATAAACTCACAAACTATGCTAACAGTAATTATTGCTATTGTAATTGTTATCCTTCTCACGATTGGAATCGTCTGGGTGATTGACAGATTTGTACCTAAAAATTTTAAGCCGATTTTACACGTTGTACTTTGGGTAATAATTGCTTTTCTTGGCTACCAAACCTTCATGTCAGTGTATGGAGAGATTAAATTCAATGAACTTAAGGAAAAGCGTTATGCTGTTGTCATTGACAAACTAAAAGACATTCGAGATGCTGAATTGGCATACAGACAAGTAAACGGTAAATTTACAGATAACTTTGATGAGTTATTAAACTTCATTGATACCGGCAAATACACTATTACGCAGCGCAGAGACTCTACTGTTATTGATGTTGAGGCAACAAAACGTTTTCATGGTGTTACTACAATGAAAGCTATTGTAATCGTAGACACCTTAGCTTACGTTCCTGTTAAAGATTCTTTATTCGGAGCGGATACCCGTTATAAAACAATGATGAACGTACCTGTAGGAAAACCAGGTGCTAAATTCACTTTGAAAGCAGGTTTTTTAGATAAAATTCCTGTGTTTGAGGCAAGTGTCGACAAAGCAATTCTTCTTGATGGTGAAGACACGAATCTCATCGCAAAAGAAAGACAAGTAGTATCAGTTGATGGTGTAAATGGACCAGCGCTTTCTGTAGGTTCCATGGATGAAGTTAAAACCAACGGAAACTGGCCTAAAAATTATTCAAAAGACTAGTAATTTGAAGTCACATAGTTTAAAAGAATTGTCCATTCAAATTAGTTTGAGTGGACTTTCTTTTTGTATCCTTAACCGTTCTGATTTGAAAGTTGAGTTTTTAAAGCGCATTGACTTTAAAAACAAACTAGTGCCAGAAGCGGTCTTAGTAGAACTACAAGGTATCATTGCCAATGAACCACTACTTTCGCCACCTTTCGAAAGTGTTTTGGTCATTTTTCAAAACGAACTGTCTAATTTAGTTCCAGAAGAGTATTTTGAAGAACAAAATGCCGCAGATTTTCTGAAATTCAGTTCAAAAATCATCAAAACAGATTTTATTGCCCACGATAGAATTGAAGCCAATCAGAGCATCAATGTCTTTGTTCCTTACATGAACATCAATAACTATTTATTTGAGATTTATGGTGAGTTTGAGTATAAACATGCATCAACGATTTTGTTAGAACAAATTCTGAATAAAGAAGAAGGTTCTATTGATGATAAAATGTATATTAACGTTGAACCCTTTCATTTTGAAATGGTGGTGGTTAAAAAAGGTCAGATTCAACTTTTCAACACTTTTGAATATTTCACAAAAGAGGATTTTATCTATTTTATACTTTTCAGCGTTGAACAACTAAAATTAGATCCCGAAAACCTTATTGTCAAGTTAACTGGCCCTATTGCGAAAAATGACGTTTTATACCAATTGCTTTATACCTATATTCGATATGTGGAATTCGATGCACCCTCTAAAACATATTCTTACAGCGATACCATTGAAGTCAACTCAAAGCATCAGTACTCACTTATTTTAAACAGTTTTAATTAATGAGAATTATATCAGGTCAATTTAAAGGAAGACGCATCTCTGCACCAAGAAATTTACCAGTTCGTCCAACGACTGATATGTCGAAGGAAGCGCTTTTTAATATCATTAACAATAACTTTTATTTTGATGAGATCTCCGTATTGGACTTGTTTGCTGGAACTGGAAGTATAAGTTATGAATTTGCTTCTAGAGGTACAGAGAGCATCACTTGTGTGGATGAAGATTTTGGCTGTATTAAATTTATTAACAAAATAGCTGAAGAATTTCAAATGCCCATTCTAACGATAAAAAGTGATGTCTTCAAATTTTTAGAAACAGCGAAAATTCAAGCGGATGTTATCTTCGCCGATCCTCCTTATGCCTTTAGTCCCGAACAATTTTCTGTAATTCCTGAATTGGTATTTCAAAATGGTTTTCTTAAAAATGGCGGGCTTTTAATTGTGGAGCATGCCAAGCAATTGGACCTTTCGCAACTGCCCCACTTTGGTTATGCTAAGAATTATGGCGGAAGCATTTTTAGTTTTTTTGAGAAAGCTGAGTAAAAGTTATTACACAGAGTTGCACAGAGAAGAACACGGAGTTATGCGGATTTTTTTATGAAGGTTTCTAATAAATTCATTAGAAAAAATTTCCTAAAAATTGAACGCAATCTTAAATTACCTTCTATACTTAGATATAAAAAACAAAGCTCTTTGAAAAATTCCAAAGAGCCTGTTTATGTAAGTGAATCTATAAGCCGAATTCTGTACTTTTTCATTTTAAAAATAAATTCTTAAAATAAAAAGCCCTTATCATTTATCTGAGTGTACTGTTACCAGGACACTTTAGCTGTCTACCCTCCAACAATCGAGCGTGCCGCCCTCAAGCGTTGGTATACATGACATTGCACCACATAGAGTTTACCTGGTTTCACTACAGCATGACCTGTACATTCTTTCTGTTGCACTTTTCCTGATCTCACGACCGATGGCCATTAACCATTATGTTGCACTACGGTGTTCGGACTTTCCTCCATCCATTTGCATGAACAGCGATAAGGCGATTTACTTGCTTGCAAAATTACTCTAAAGTTTTCTAATTATGTATAATTATTATTTATAGTCGACTTTAAGTTAATAAGATCACTCCAAGAGTCCTTATAACGTCCTTTGTTGATAACTAATCCCAAAATCACCATTTGTAATTCCTTTATTAGAACCGAATTTATAACTTTGTTACTTTCAGTTTATAGTCAACTGGACGAAAACTTGAATTAAGTATAACCAATGGAACATTTCGTAGTATCGGCTCGCAAATACAGACCACAAACCTTTAAGGATGTTGTGGGCCAGCAGGCTATTACTAATACGTTGTTGAATGCCATTGAGCACAATCATTTAGCCCAAGCCTTATTGTTTACAGGTCCGCGTGGTGTTGGAAAAACCACTTGCGCGCGTATTTTGGCTAAAATGATCAACAGCGACGGTACCGAAAAAGAAGACGAAGATTTCGCTTTCAATATTTTTGAACTGGATGCTGCCTCAAACAACTCGGTTGATGATATACGAAGCCTAACAGATCAAGTTAGGATTCCGCCTCAAGTAGGTAAATACAAGGTTTATATTATTGATGAGGTGCACATGCTCTCTCAGGCTGCTTTTAATGCGTTTTTAAAAACCTTGGAAGAGCCACCAAAACATTGCATTTTCATTTTAGCGACTACTGAAAAGCACAAAATCATTCCGACCATATTATCGCGTTGCCAGATTTTTGATTTTAAGCGGATTACCGTTAAAGATGCAAAAAACTATTTAAAATACATTGCACAAGAACAAGGCATAGAAGCTGAAGATGACGCACTCCATATCATCGCCCAAAAAGCAGATGGTGCCATGCGTGATGCGCTATCCATTTTTGACAGAGTAGTCAGTTTTTCTGGTAAAAATTTGACTAGAAACGCTGTAACCGAAAACTTGAACGTTCTTGATTACGAAACTTATTTCACAAGCACAGATTTAATTTTAGAGAATAAAATTCCAGAATTACTCATTCAGTTTAATGACACGTTATCAAAAGGTTTTGATGGGCATCATTATATTGCAGGTCTAGCTTCCCATTTTAGAGATTTGATGGTCTGTCAAAATGAACAGACAATCGAACTCCTTGAAGTTGGTGAGGATACCAAAGTGAAATATATGGAACAGTGCAGAAAAACACCCTATGATTTTCTGTTGAGAGGCATAGAACTTGCCAACGACTGTGATCTCAAATTCAAAAGCAGTAAAAATCAACGCTTACTTGTTGAACTCACTTTAATGCAACTTGCCTCTATCACTTTTGATGGAGAAAAAAAAAATAGCAAACACTACATAATTCCCGCATCTTACTTTAAGAAAAAAGGAATCACACCCGTGCCTATCACCCTTCCGAAAGAAGAGCCAATTGTTCGCACTACCGTCACGGAAATAGGCGAGACAAAGCCTGAACCTCTAAAAACGGAAAATACAAATCCCTACAGTCAACAAAATATTCCTAAGATTGATTTAAAATCGGATGCGACACGCACTTCGGGTCTTTCCCTGAAAAGTATTAGGGCAAAAAGAGAACATCTTATCAAACAAATGGAAGTCGTCATTGATCCCAATGATTTACCTAAAGAAGAATTTACTCCTGAAGCTTTTTCCACTGCTTGGCAAACGTACATCACTTCATTGAATACAAAAGGAGAGAAGATCATGGTTTCTATGCTAGAGATGAGTAAACCGATATTAAAAGACCTTGAAATCCATGTTGCTTTTCCAAATGAATCATTAAAAATAGAATTGGAACGTGCACAATTCCCATTGATGGAACATCTTAGAAAAACACTTCGAAATTTTGACTTATCTTTACATATCCATGTTAATGAGGAAATTGCCAAACAATACGCCTTTTCACCGATGGAAAAATACGAGAAATTAAAAGAGAAAAATCCGAACATTGAACTTTTAAGACAAACTTTCGGATTGGATTTATAATCTCCCGTAATTGAACTCCTAATAAGTTTAAAATTATATATGAAAAACGTCCTTTTCTTAATTAGCCTAATCGCGATAGTCTGCTTGAGTTGTGACGGCAGACACACCAAAAAAGAAGCATTGGAGCGTGCTGTTTCTGAATTCAACCTAAAAAGCACCGCTCTTGAAATGGCAATCTATCAACCAAAAACCTACGTTGAAACTGTCACGGACACTATTATTTCAAACACTATTAAGGTTCACATCAAGAACTATTCGCTTTTAGATGAACAGATTTTAATTTCTTAGCCAACTGCAGATGCTATTTCTAATAAGCTGATTTATCAACGCGTATTTGAGTCTGAAATAATCATTTCTACTACCACTAAAGATATCTTTAGCACACAACTTTCTGCTAAACAATTTAAGATGATGGAAGCTGATCTGTTTTGGGATAGCGCTACCTTACAACATGTGTGGGTAAATCAGGAACTTTCAAACATCGATGACATTATATTGGATATTTCTTTTATCAACCCTAAAAATGATGCGTACAAAGTGTACCGAATGTCCATTGATTCTCATGGTCATCAAACTCTAAACTTAATAGAAGAACGCAGTTAGATTGTTTGAAATCACGACTGATTTAAAAATTATTCTAAATTAAAAAATTATATTTCTATGCTTGGACTTAAATTACCTACTGATCCACGATGGGTCAATATTGTCGAAAAAAACATTGAAGAAATCTTAACAGATCATGCGTATTGCGAACAAAAAGCGACAAGTACGGCCATTTCTTTAATTGTAAGCTTCCCAGAATATACTGAGTTGGTCCAAGAAATGGTTGCGTTGGTCAAAGAGGAAATCAGCCATTTTAAAATGGTGCACGATAGAATCATCGAAAAAGGTTGGGCGCTCGGTAGAGACCGTAAAGACGATTATGTAGTGCAATTGTTAACCTTTTTTCCAAAAGGCGGTAGTAGAACCACACAACTCGTCCACAGACTGCTCTATGCAGCCCTAATTGAAGCAAGAAGTTGTGAGCGTTTCCGATTACTTTCAGAAGAACTTCAAGACAAGGAGCTGGCCGAATTTTACAGAAAACTAATGGTAAGTGAAGCTAATCACTATACCATGTTTTTAGGCTTTGCCCGACAGTATGGTGATCGAAAAGAAGTGGATCAAAAATGGAATGAACTCCTAGATTATGAAGCAGAAATCATGAAAAATTTAAGTAAAAGCGAAACGATCCATGGATAGAATGCATCATTTCTAAAATGCCGATAAACTTGCTGTAAAAATAAAGCTCCAACAATGTTGGAGCTTTATTTTTTATAATATATTAAATAGTATTAAAGTCTGTAAGTAAAACCAAATTGCATGACACCTTGTGTGGCTTTTATATTTAAATCATCATCAAAAACATTTGAAATCCCGTATAGATAACGGAAATCTATACCGATCTCGTCGTTAATCATATATTCGGCAAATCCAACGCCAGAAAATACAAGGTTTTTAAAGCCGTCGTTGTGCTTATGAATTTTCAATCCCACTTGCGGGCCAACACCAACTTTAAATCCACCGAAAATATCGTAATTTAATATCACTGGTAAATTAAGATAATCCGTTTTATAATACTGCAAATTCGCACCTTCAGGAGAATATTGCAATTCGGTCATTACTGCTAAAGTTTCGGTAAGGCCATAATCAACAAAGGCACCAAATACAAAGCCGTTTCTATGCGGATTTGCCCGAATGCCATCCACTTCATAATCCATATTAGAGACATTGGTAGCAACATGCACCCCGTACTTAATCTCTTGAGAAAATGAGAATGTTGTAACACCTGCAAAAAATAGAAGAGTAAATAATTTTTTCATAGTTTATGATTTGAGGTGGTGAATATAAATTGAAATTAATCATTTCAATGAAATTTTAGATATGTAACAATAAAAAGAAGATAAACGGCTAATTTATACCAAGTTTACACTGGAAACGGTACCAAAATAAACACTTTTGACAATCCCATCAGAAAGTCCAATCTTAGGAACGTAAATGTACTTGGCATTACTCCATTTCATGGCAGAAAGATAAATTCTGGTGGCTGGAATAATAACGTCTGCCCTATCTTGGTTTAAATCTAATTCTGTAATACGCTCTTCATAACTATAGGTTTGAAGCATGTTATAATAGGATGTCAAATAGAAATAGGTTAATGGTTTTCCCATGGCTCTTCCAGAAATCTTGAATATTTTATTGATATTTCCACCTGAGCCCAAAAGATCGATTTTCTCAAAACCTTTGGTATTTAGCTTGATCCAAGATTCTAACTCCAACCACGTTTCTTTTTGAACCATATCATTTAGCAATCTAACTGTTCCAATCTTAATGGATTTTGAAGCTATGGTTGTTCCTTGATGAATCACAGAAAACTCACTACTTCCACCACCCACATCCACATATAAATAAGTCTTACTTTTATCGATAAAGCTATTCAAATCAGTTGCCGCAATAATTGCCGCTTCTTCCTCACCATCAATACTGTCAATTTTTATTTTCGTTTGTTTCTTAATGAGTTTTACAATTTCCTCCCCGTTTTCAGCTTCTCGCATTGCAGAGGTTGCACACGCCTTATAGGCAACTACCTTATGCGATTTCATAAGTAATTTGAACGCATTCATAGTATCTATCATGCGCAGTTCATTTTCTATAGAAATTTTTTGGTTTAAGAATACATCAGCACCCAAACGAATAGGTACTCGTACCAATGCGCTCTTTTTAAAAAGAGTTGGCTTTCCTTTTTGTTCGATGATATTTGAAATAAGCAAGCGTATGGCGTTGGAACCAATGTCAATAGCTGCATATTTTTTAATGGTTAGCATAATTTAGTTTTGTAATTTATTAACATAATAATCATAGATCGCAAATTGGGACCTTACCTTTGGCAAATCATTTCGTCTGTATTTATTTTCATGGTTACTACACAATAAACGTGCTTTAACGTTGTCACTCCAAGCAATTTCAAAAACATCTAAAAGCTCATTCTTTATATCTTGGTCGTAGATTGGACAAGTTATTTCTACCCTGTTTTCGATATTTCTTGACATCCAATCGGCCGAAGAGATAAAAACTTTTGGATCGTTATTATTACAAAACACCAATAATCTGGTATGTTCCAAAAACTTATCAATAATACTGATCACCTCAATGTTTTCGCTCATGCCTTTTACTCCAGGGACCAAGCAGCAAATACCTCTAACAATCATTTTAACTTGAACTCCTGCTCTACTGGCCTCATAAAGCTTATCAACCATCATGTAACTAGAAATACTGTTAAGTTTTAGTTTTATGAAGGCAGGTTTTCCTTTTTTGACGTTTTCTATTTCAGCATCAATAAGTTTAAACAATTTTGATTTTGTATAATGTGGTGAAACAATGATGTGCTTATATCTAAATATTTTATAATTCGTTTCAAAAAAGTCAAAAACTTTCACGACGTCTTTTAAAATTCTTTGGTCGGAAGTAAATAATGTATAATCCGTGTAAAGTGTCGCGGTAGATTCGTTGAAATTACCCGTACTCAAAAAGCCGTAACGCTTTATTTTATTGTTTTCCTCTCTTTCAATAACACACATTTTACTATGCACCTTAAGCCCTTTGACACCAAAAAGAAGATTCACACCGTCCGCTTCCATTTGCTCAGCATAATCAATATTAGCTTGTTCATCAAAACGCGCCTGTAATTCAATAGATACCGTTACTTTCTTGCCATTTTTAGCGGCATTAATTAATGAACTGGCGACATGTGATATTTGTGCCAATCGGTAAATCGTGATTTTTATATTTTTCACCTTGGGATCTAAAGCTGCTTCCCTTAAAAACTTGACGATGTAAGAAAACGTTTGGTATGGCGTATGTAGTAAAAAGTCTTTTTTGGCGATATTAATGAAAATACTGGTTTCTAAACTCAGTCCTTTTACAGGTAATGGTTTTATTTTTTTATACAACAAATCTGTTCTTCCCAAACTTGGAAAATCCATATAATCGCGCCTATTATGATAACGTCCGCCAGGAATAAGACTGTCCTTGGAATCGATTCCCATCATATTTAAGAGAAATAATAAGGTCTCTTCATTTATTGTCTTGTCATAAACAAAACGAACAGGTTCTCCTAATTGCCGGTGCTTAACGCTATCAGATATTTTCTCAATAAAACTTTTGCTCAGGTCACTTTCAAAATCCAATTCACCATCACGTGTGATTTTAATCATATGTGCCGAAACCGATTCGTATTGAAAAATATTAAAAATATCATTCAGGCAATAACGCAACAAATCATCTAGTAAGATAATATAATGATTATCGCCTTTTTTGGGAAGCACCACAAACCTATCCATTGTTTTAGGTATTTCAATGAGTGCGTATTGTTTATTCTGATCCGAAAAAACCATTTTTACGGCAAGATAGGCGGCACTATCCTTTAGGGTAGGTATTTTAACCAAGTCACTCAAAATGATAGTCACCAACGCTGGACTTACATGTTGGATGAAATAGTTTTTTATAAAGAGATGATGCACGTCGTCAATTTGGGTTTCATTGACAATATGAATGTTTTCATCTTCCAGACGTTTTTGTATGGTAGCTAGAATGTCAAGGCTATCGCTCTGTTGTTTAATGACGATAAGTGTGATAATTTCCAGCAATTCACTGGCCGATATTCCACCCAACTCACTTTTACCAGTTTTTCCAGCTTCATCAATCCGTTTGACTGTCGCATATCTCACTTTAAAAAATTCGTCCAAGTTATTTGAGAAAATACCCAAAAAACGAAGACGCTCAATGAGCGGAACACCCTCGTCTTCCGCTTCTTGCAAAACACGTTCGTTAAACTGTAACCAGCTCAACTCTCTATTGATGTATGTATTTGA
>JBDTKP010000170.1:0-7105 GCA_039935255.1 Gelidibacter sp.
CGATCGCGTTGGTAGTATTAAAGTCGGTAAGGATGCCGATGTGGTTTTATGGACAGATCATCCACTTTCAATTTATGCGAAAGCTGAAAAAACAATTATTGAGGGAGTTACTTATTTTGATTTAAAACGTGATGAAATGCACAGAGCTCAAATCAAAAAAGAAAGAAGTCAATTGATCAATGATATGTTAAGAGCCAAGAATAAAGGTTTAAAAACACAGCCTATTAAGAAAACAGAAAAAGAGATGTTGCATTGTGACTCAGAGTAATGGAAGTCTTCGCTCTTCAGTTCCCAATCGGTAGACGGTAGCGGGTAGATTTAGAAGATAGTAAAAAAACATCTATAATTAAATAGCAATAAGATTTTCTCTTTCGAGGAAATGAAAATCAGTTTCAAATGAAAAAAAACATATATATATTAATCTTCACCTTGTGCACGTCCTTTGGGTTTGCACAACAAACACCAGCATCAAAGCAATCCAAACCGATTGCGATTACTGGCGCCACGGCACATTTAGGTAATGGCGAGGTTATTGAAAACAGCCTGATTATTTTTAAAGACGGCAAATTGACCACTGTCTCAAGCGGATCACAAGTGGATCTTTCTGGGATGGAAGTTATCAACGCAACTGGGAAGCACGTTTACCCTGGATTTATCGCGCCTTCTTCTACTTTAGGATTAGGGGAAATTGATTCGGTAAAGGCTTCGGTTGATGAAAGCGAAATTGGAGAAATGAATCCACACATCAGAAGCATCGTTGCCTATAATGCTGAATCTAAAATTGTAGAGTCCATGCGACCTAATGGGGTTCTTATGGGCCAGATCGCGCCACAAGGTGGCCGTATTGCTGGTACTTCAACAGTGGTACAATTTGACGCTTGGAACTGGGAAGATGCAACTGTTAAAGTGAATGATGGCATTCATTTGAATTGGCCAAGTAGCTTTACTCGAGGCAGATGGTGGCTTGGAGAAGATCCTGGATTAAAAATCAATGATAAATATAGCGAACAAATAGATGATGTGACCTCATTTTTCAATGAAACGAAAGCCTACTCCGCTGGCGATAAAGGCACTGTTAACTTACCTTATGCTGCTACGCAAGGACTTTTTGATGGCTCTAAAAAACTATATATCAATGTTGACAATGAAAAAGGGATTACAGACGCCATTCACTTTGCAAAAAACAACAAAGTACAACACATGGTCATTGTTGGTGGAAGCGAATCATATAAAGTTGCCGATTTATTAAAACAAAATAATATTCCAGTAATCATACAACGTGTTCACTCTCTTCCAGGTCACGAAGACGAGGATTATGATTTGCCTTATAAATTAGCCAAATTACTGGTGGACAAAGGTGTTATGGTCGCTTTAAATGCCAATGGGCAAATGGAGCGTATGAATACCAGAAATCTCCCATTTTATGCAGGAACTGTTGTAGCACATGGCTTGGATAAAGAGGAAGCTCTGAAACTAATTACATCGAATACTGCAAAAATCTTAGGAATTGATAAAAATTATGGCACCTTGGAAGAAGGAAAAAGTGCTACATTATTTATTAGTGAAGGTGATGCTTTAGACATGCGAACCAATCAATTGACACACGCTTTTATTGATGGTCGACTGATAAGTCTTGAAACACACCAAACGGAACTATGGAAACGTTATGATGGGAAGTTTAAAGCTCAGAAATAAATAGAGGAAACAAAAGCTAGAAGCATTAAGGTGCAACTTACGGGCCCGTCCGTAGTTTTTACGAAGCTGAGATTTAATGAAAATTTATAGATTAAAAAATCTGTCATTCCTAGCTTAGTTGGGAAATGACAGATTTTTTTATTTTGATTTATCTAAAGTAATTAAAAAATTATCTATTATTTTTTTAAATAAATCTCTATACTTTGCACTTGATACTTTATACCATAAATCATCATTACTGAATCAATTCACCCCCTTCAGGTCGTCCATAAACTCTGATGTCCATTTTAACTGTGGTTAACATCGGGCTCACAAATTTAACTTCATGATTTACAGTGGTGGGTTGCTTGTTTTCAACATTGTACCATACCATGGTTTCTGGCAAAGATAAACCTTCAACTTCTTGCCAATTGGTGTAATTGATAAAATGCCATTCCTTGCTCTTTTTATTTTCGTCACTCATTGCAGTATAAGCCAACCAAGCCATCTTATTGGTATCCGCATCATAATACACTACATATTCATCATTAGAGGAAGTCCCAACGCCATCTTCAAAGGATATTTGGATCCCAGGATAGGTTTTTCCTTCAAAAGATAAGGGTTCAGCGTCAGCATACATAACGCCATCATCCCCTATAGCAAAAGGCATCGCATAAAAATAGAACATCGAATTATAGTAAGTCTTCGGATCGATTTCAGACTTGATATTGTCTTTATTTTTCATCCAGAGGACTTCCCCATCAAATCCAATAGTATTTTTCGGCATTTCTATCAGTGCATACCGGTCTTTTAAATCGGTCGTGGTAATTTCATAGCCTCCAGGTTTTTCAACAGAAAATTCTAATGTTTCCATTTCATTCCAAGTATCGATCCCACCGTGGGCATCAAAAATTCCAGTTATATTTTTAGGATAGGTGCTTGTGATTACATCGAGTTCCTCTTCCGTGTAAGGATCAGTGTCGATCTTTGGCTCGGTGGCTTTATCTTTACAAGAAACTATAATGGCAAGGATTAATGCTAAATAAAGTATTTTTTTCATAAGTGATTGGTTTTCATTTCCAAATATCGGAAATCAGTTTTGTTTAGTTTAAAGGTTAACGGCTTATTTATTATAAAATTACTTAAAATAGATTAGGATAGCTATGATCAATTTTTTCATGATAAGCACACTCAGCATCCGAAGGCAAGACCTTATCCTCAAGAAAAGGGTCGAATAGTTATTAATTTTTCTGCTCTTGCCATCAGAGCAAGCATCAATCGACAATCATTTCATGATCTCAAATGACCTAAGTTGATTCGTTCGTGCTAATTAGTGAAAATAATGTCTAAAATTGGGATTTCGTTTTTAATGAATTTACCCTTTCAATTTCTTTCTAATAAGGTAATTCTTAGTTCATATTCAGTAAATTTGTGCCAGCAAAATACTACTAATCTGTGAATAAAGAAATAACTAGCGTTCAAAATCCTTATATCAAAGAGCTTTATCAACTCAAGGAAAAATCTAGGGACCGTAAAAAATCAGGCTTATTCTTAATTGAAGGTGCTCGCGAAATCGGACTAGCGATTAAAGGTAATTATCATATTGAAACCATTTTATATTATCCTGAGTTATTTTCAGAAGCGCAGTTAAACAGCTTAATAATCCAACATTCAACTACCATTCAAATCTCTAAAGATGTTTATCAAAAACTGGCCTACAGAGATACGACAGAAGGTATTATTGCGGTAGCTAAAACCAAGTCACACGACTTAAAAAACATCGTATTTAAATCTGAACATCCATTAATTCTTGTTGCAGAAGCTCCTGAAAAACCTGGAAACATCGGTGCTATTTTGAGAACTGCCGATGCTGCAAATGCAGATGCGGTCATTATCGCCAATCCAAAAACAGATTTGTATAATCCCAATATCATCCGCAGTAGCGTGGGTTGTGTTTTCACAAATCAGATTGCTACAGGATCGACCTCTGAAATCATTGCATTTTTAAAGGAACAAAATATTGCTATTTATTGCGCCGCCTTACAAGCATCTGAACTTTACACCACACAGGATTTCACCAAAGGCACTGCCATTGTAATGGGCACTGAGGCTACAGGACTGAGTGACGAATGGTTGGAGCATTCTACCCAAAACATTATCATCCCCATGCAAGGGGAAATTGACAGCATGAATGTCTCTGTTGCCGCAGGAATTCTTATTTTTGAGGCGAGTAGACAGCGGAATTTCAAATAATAATAATTTCTCGCAAAGGCGTTAAGACCTAGAGGCATTCGTTCATGTCTTACTTTTGACTAATGAATACCGAAATTTTATTCAACAATTCTGCGAAAAACAAAAACTAAATTCCAAAGAAAACTCCCAAATTGGAATTTGTAATTTAAAACTTGGAGTTTTATATATGACTGCAGACTGAAGACTGCTTACTGAAGACTAAATCATGACCTCCACTACTCTTTTCTACATCATCATCGTCATCATTATCATCGATTTTTTAGTTGATAAAATTTTGGATGCGTTAAACGCTAAACATTATAATGATCCTATTCCTGACGCTTTAACGGATGTTTATAAGCATGACGAATATCAAAAATCGCAGCGCTATAAAGTGACCAACTACAAATTTGGTGTAATATCCTCTACATTCTCATTGGTATTGACATTAGGATTCTTAGGATTAAATGGTTTCGAATTTGTCGACAACATCGCTCGAGGTTACAGCGACAATCCCATCATCATTGCGCTCATCTTTTTTGGGATTATCATGCTGGGCAGTGATATTCTCGGAACACCTTTTTCTTATTACCAAACCTTTGTAATCGAGGAACGTTTTGGTTTTAACAAGACGACCAAAGCCACATTTATTTTGGACAAAATCAAGGGCTTGCTGATGATGGCTGTTGTTGGAGGCGGACTATTAGCATTGATCATTTGGTTTTACCAAATCACGGGAACTTACTTTTGGCTTTACGCTTGGGCTTTAGTGGCGGCGTTTAGCGTTTTCACTAATATGTTTTATGCGCGACTTATCGTGCCTTTATTCAATAAACAAACGCCGTTGGAAACTGGAACATTAAGAGATCAAATTTCTGAATATGCCCATTCTGTTGGTTTTAATCTTGACAAGATTTTTGTAATAGACGGTTCTAAACGAAGCACCAAAGCCAACGCTTATTTTTCAGGTTTTGGAAGTGAAAAACGCGTCACCCTTTATGATACCTTGGTGAATGATTTGGAAAATGACGAAATTGTTGCTGTTTTGGCGCATGAGGTCGGACATTACAAAAAGAAACATATTATTTTCAATTTGATTGCCTCGTTATTACTTACAGGATTGACGTTGTTTATCCTATCTATATTTATTTCAAATCCGTTGCTATCCAATGCACTTGGTGTGGAAATAGCCAGTTTTCATGTGGGCTTAATTGCATTTGGATTGCTCTACTCCCCTATTTCAGAACTTACTGGTTTTGTGATGAATCACTTCTCTCGCAAGTTTGAGTATCAGGCTGATGATTATGCAAAAAACACATATAAAGCGGAGCCATTGATAAGTTCGTTGAAGAAGCTGTCGAAAAACAGTTTGAGTAATTTAACGCCACATCCTGCTTATGTTTGGGTCCATTATTCTCATCCTACGCTTTTGGAGCGGGTTAAGAATTTGAGAAAGTAGCAAGAATTATAGCATTTCTGATTATGAGCTTTTTTTACTTATCATATAAGTAAAGACGATATCTTTTCTACATTTCAGAAAACCAAATATTTAATTTATTATCAGCATTATAGCTAAAACTTTGAAAACTTAATTGAAGTTATTGATATATAAACTATATTCATCAATAAAAATAGGAATTAGCAATAGTAGTAGTAAACTATTTTAATGGAATGCTTGCTAGTATGTTTGGTTGGACAAACAGTTATCAGCAATTTAATCAAACAAAGTTATTTTAATCACCCTAAAAAGTATGGGCAATCAGATTTTCCATGGAAGTTTTTATTTGGAATGATTCAAACCAACTATCTCGCAATAAACAGCCCAAACTGCCTATATAAAATCAGATCGAACCAACCCACAACCTCATGAACACACTCATCAAAAACGGACTGTTTTTTTCTGGAATACCAGATGAAAAAGCCATTCAACAAGATATATTAATTGATGCAAATGGTCGGATACGAGAAATTAGGGCATACAATTCAATCTGTGAAGAAGGTGTAGAAATCATTGATGCCGAAGGGCAATGGATTGTTCCTGGGTTTATCGATTCACACACACACTATGACGCGGAAATTCTGGCTTCTCCCGGACTTAAAGAATCGGCAAGGCATGGCGTGACCACCATCATTTTAGGAAGTTGCTCAGTATCCGCAGTATTTAATAATCCGGAAGACACAGCTGACTCCTTTACTCGAGTAGAAGCAATACCAAGAGAGGTCATGCTGCCCTTATTAGAAAAAGAAAAAACTTGGAACACGCCAAAAGAATGGAAAGCGTATATCAATAAATTACCTTTAGGAATCAACATCGCTTCTTTTATAGGGCATTCCGACATTCGAATGAAAGCCATGGGTATCAAACGTTCTTTATCCGATAACGAATCAGCTACAACCCAAGAAAAAGAGCTCATGCGCAACATGTTAAATGACGCCTTGGACGAAGGTTTTATAGGCTTATCCACCATGGACAATCCTTGGGACAAAATGGATGGCGACCGCTATTGGTCGCATAAAACACCTTCTTTCTACGCGTCTTGGAAAGAAAGAAAAAGCTTAATCAGTTTACTTCGACAAAGGGATGCTATTCTACAAGGTGCACCTAATCTGGTCACCAGAGTGAACGCTTTTAATTATATGTTAGCCAGTACCGGTATTTTCCGAAAGCCATTAAAAACCACCATGATCGCCATGATGGACTTAATTGGCGATCGCTATATCTATCCCTTAATCGCATTTGCTTCAAAAAGTATAAACGTATTGGGGAATGCAAATTTCAGAATGCAATCGCCGCCTTGCCCCTTTACCGTTTATTACGATGGCGTGGATTCTGTTATGTTTGAAGAATTCCCAAGTGGAGAGGCACTCAGGCATCTCGCTAAGGAACTGGATCAAAGAAATGAGCTCATAAAAGACCCACAATTTAGAGACAATTTTAAAAAGGAAATAAAGAAAAAATTCGCCCCTAAAGTATGGCATAAAGACTTGAGCAAAGCGGTTATTATCGATTGTCCTGATGCGCGTTTAATTGGTAAAAACTTTTATCAAATAGCCGAAGAGGAAAACAAGCATCCTGTAGACGTATTCCTGGACACCATTATTGCATACGATAAAAAAATACGATGGACTACCACGATCGCCAATGACAGAAAAGAAAAGTATAAAAATCTTTATAACTTCAAATACAATTTAATTAGTT
>JBDTKP010000171.1:0-19807 GCA_039935255.1 Gelidibacter sp.
CTACAAAAACTAAATAACAGCAATAGCAAAATAAGGTAGCCATGTTACAAAACGTATTATTAGAACGGAAAATATATGCATCAGAAGAACATAAAATGATGCAAGGAATGATTCAGGATTTCATTAAGAACGAACTATTGCCTCAAGTGGAAACTTGGGAAGAGCAAGGCATGGTCAGTCGGGAAATCTGGAAACGAGCGGGCGACTTAGGCTTGCTTTGTATTGATATGCCTGAAGCTTATGGCGGATCAGGATTAGACTTTAGTTTTAGCGCTTTATTTCTTGAAGAGTTAGCAAAAAAGGGAATTAGTGGGCCTGGCTTTTCATTACACTCCGACATCGTTGCGCCTTATATTTTGAAATATGGTACAGACGCACAAAAAGAGCTTTATTTACCAATTATGGCAACTGGCGAAATCATTACCGCCATTGGAATGACTGAGCCTAATTGCGGATCAGATTTACAGGCACTACGGACCACTGCGGTAGATAAAGGCGATCACTATGTGGTTAACGGACAAAAAACATTCATCACCAACGGGTATTTATGTGATATGGCAATTATTGCTGTAAAAACAAATTCTGGTACTCCCGATGAAGGCGTTTCTTTATTGATTATGGAAAGCAAATGGGAAGGTTTTGAAAAAGGGGTGCCTTTCAAAAAAATAGGAATGAAAGCACAAGATACCTGTGAGCTGTTTTTCGATAATGTCAAAGTGCCTAAAGAAAATTTATTAGGGAAGGAAGGCGAAGGTTTTGTGATCATGATGACCGAATTAGCTCGTGAGCGTTTGTCTGTAGCATTAGCGGCAATTGGAGGAGCAGAAGGAGCCATCGAAGATACCATTGAGTACACCTCTACCAGAACTGCTTTTAAACAGCCTATTGCAGGGTTTCAAAATACCCAGTTTAAATTAGCAGAAGCTGCAGCGCAATTACAAATTCATCAAGCTTTTGTTGACCGTTGCACAGAAGATTTATCACAGCATAAACTCTCCGCAGAAAGTGCTTCTATGGCCAAGTTCTCTGCAACAGATATGCACAGCAAAGTCGTGGATGAATGTTTACAGTTATTTGGAGGCTACGGCTATATGTGGGAATATCCTATTGCAAGAATGTATGCTGACAATCGTGTGGCACGAATTTATGCAGGCACCAATGAAATCATGAAACTAGTAGTGGCCAGAGGACTTTTCAAAGAGTTGTTTGCTCAAATGAAGGCGATGCGTAAGAAGAGCTAAAACTAAAAATGAAATAGGATTTTTAAAACAGACTGAAAGTCTGTTGCACCGTGAAATCTAAATCGCATGTTTTAACTCCGTATTTTCAGGTAACGATCGAATCTGTGAAAATCCGAGTAATCCGTGTAAAAATATTAGTCACTCCCTATATTAAATAAAGAAAATTAATGCAAGAAACGAAACCATTACAAGGGATTACCGTCATTGATTTTACAAGATTACTTCCTGGACCTTTAGGAACTCATTTTTTGAGTCAATTAGGAGCGCGAGTAATTAAAATAGAAAGCCCTAAACGATTAGATTACACGCGGTTTTATGATCCTAAAATTGAGGATAATTCTGTAATGTTTCATACGCTGAATCATTCTAAAGAACAAATTGTGGTGGATTATGAAACAGAAGAAGGCTATCAACAAATACTTGATTTAATAAAAACCGCAGATGTATTAATAGAGCAGTTCCGTCCCGGAGCAATGGCTAGTTTTAATCTAGATTTTGAGACTGTAAAAAAGATAAATCCCAATATTGTTTATGTATCCGTAACCGGTTATGGGCAAAATGGAGCCTTGCATTCAAAAGCTGGGCATGATATTAATTATTTAGCGAGTTCAGGGCTATTGGATTTAAACCGAGATGACAAAGGGAAACCTGTGATTCCAGGTTTTCAAATTGCAGATATTGCAGGCGGGTCTTACATGTTGCTTTCGGCCTGTACTTCAGGTTTGTTAGCCCAAAAAATGCAACAAAAACCACAGTATATAGATTTGAGTTTACTCGATGCAAGCATGCCTATAAACGCAATTGCGCACAGCATGTCACAAGGAGGAGCGTCTTATAAACAAACACCAATTCTCAGCGGCATGCTTGTGAACTATAATGTTTATGAATGCTTGGATGGGAAATGGGTTGCTTTAGGTGCTTTAGAACTTAAATTCTGGAATGACTTCTGCCTAATGGTCGAAAAACCAGAATGGATAGCAAAAACAGAGATGGAACTTGTCAACGGCATTTTTCCTAAGAAAGACTTAGAACTACTTTTTAAAACCAAAACAAGAGACGAATGGGCAAGTTTAAGTAAAGACTACGATAATTGCTTGTCTCCAATTTTAGAACTAGAAGAAGTAACGCATCATAAGCACATTAAAGAACGTGAAGTTTTTAAAGAAATTACGATAAATAATACCATCATAAAAACCTATAACACGCCTTTCAAAACCTATAGCTAACCTCAAAATTTGCCCTATCATGTCAGAAAATTTAACACGATTATTCGACTTACCAGAATATCAATTAAAACATACACCTCAGGAAAAGGCATTTAATACAAAAATTGGCGGGCAGTGGGTGGCGTTAAGTACTCAAGAATACTGCCATCAAATCGACATCATCAGCAATGCTTTAATAGAATTAGGGGTTCAGCCAGACGATAAAATTGCTGTTGTTACAGAAGTCAACAGTGTGGAATGGCATATTTTAGATATGGCGCTTTTGCAAATTGGTGCGGTTAGCGTTCCTCTATATGCGACTTTATCATTAAAAGATTACGAGTTTATATTAAATCATTCCGATTCGAAAATATGCTTTGTTTCCAATACCGATTTATATAAAAAAGTACAATCGGTTCAAAAAAACACGCAATTAATTTCAATTTTCAGTTTTGATAATGCCGTTTGTGATAACAATTGGAAGTCTTTAATTGTATCAGGAAAAAATAAAACCCTTCAAGTAGAAGTTGAAGAACGAAAATCTAAAATAACGCAAAAAGATTTAGCAACTATAATCTACACTTCAGGCACAACGGGAATCCCTAAAGGCGTCATGATTACGCATGAAGAGCTGTTGTACACAGCTACTATTTGTAAGGAATTGTTGAATTTAGATGCGCCTTATCTGCCGGTTTTAAGCTATTTACCTATTAGTCATATTTTTGAACGCTTGGTCATGTATTATTATCAATATATGGGATTTCAAATCTACTTTGCAGAGTCGTTAGATAAATTGGTAGATAATTTACAAGAAGTAAAACCTGTGTTTTTACCCATAGTGCCTCGTTTATTAGAAAAGATATTCGATAAGATAATCGCCAAAGGAAACGAGCTTTCAGGTGTAAAAAAAGCGATGTTCTTCTGGGCGGTGCGTCTTGCAGAAAGCACGGAATTAGACGGGAAAAGAGGTTTTCACCATAAAATAGCTGATAAATTAATCTTTAGTAAATGGCGGGCAGTTTTTGGTGGCCACATAAGATTTTTAGTTTCTGGATCTGCACCATTACAAGATCGCTTAATAAAAATCTTCACAGCAGCCGGTTTGCCAGTTTATGAAGGTTATGGAATGACCGAGTCTTCTGGCGTGATCTCCTTAAACGGCTACAGAAAAGGGCAATCGCGTTTAAATACTGTTGGCAATTTAATGCCAGGTTTAGAAGCTAAAATCGCTGCAGATGGGGAAATCCTGATCAAAGGGCCTAATATTTTAAAAGGCTACTACAAAAATGATTTAGAAACTTCAGTAGTAATAAGAGACGGCTATTTTCACACAGGAGATGTCGGGGAACTTTGTAAAGATGGATTCTTAAAAATTACAGACCGTAAGAAAGAAATTTTTAAGACGTCTGGTGGAAAATATATTGCGCCTGCCAGTATTGAAAATAAAATGAAACAATCCAGTTTTATTGAGCAAATTATGGTCATTGGAGAAGGTCGTAAAATGCCTGCTGCTTTGATCCAAGTTAACTATGAATTTGTTAAAAATTGGGCCGAATCACGTGATCATACCATAACGGATGTGACTACAGACGAAAAACTAATAGCTGCCATTCAAAAGGAAATTAATTTACATAATGAAACTTTAGGAAAATGGGAAAGTATTAAGAAGTTCGAAATAACACCTGATGAATGGACTATAGAAGCTGGACATTTAACCCCGACTTTAAAGCCTAGAAGAAAGGTGATTAAAGAAATGTATAAAGATCTTTTTACTAAAATATATGCCAATGAAAACTGATATTCAATTCTAAATTTCTTGAACTACTAGTAGAAGATCAACTCAATGTTTTATTTTTTTCAAACATCGCTTAATCATTTCTATCGCTTCATCAATGATCTCTTTTTTTGTCCTAAAAGCTAAAATGGCAATCCGTATGACAAAACGCTCATTAATAATTGAAGAGCTTAAAAAGACGGATCCATCAGCGTGTATTTCATGCATAAGCTGCCTGTTTTTTTTATCTGGATCGGATTCAAAAGGATACCAAAAATAACTGACTGACAAGTCTGGCTCTGGTCCAAGACAAAAGCCAAGTTCAGCGAGCTGATTTCTAAAATAGTGAACTAGTAATAATTTCTCTTCAAGGCAGGCGATGAAAGGATCGATGCCATGAGTCTGTAAAGGTAGCCAAACCCGAAGTCCTCTAAAATGTTTGGTAAGCTCCGGCGAAATATTGGCAGGGCTTTTTAGCATTTCTTCACTTTCTCCATCTTGCATATAATTGGCCGTATAGTAATTGGAATGTAAAACGGCCGAACTATCTTTTACCAACACTGCACCAACCCCATAAGGAAGAAATAAGCCTTTATGCGGATCAACAATAATAGAATCTGCCTTTTCGATGCCTTTGAAAAGTTCCTTTTTTGAGGTCATAATAAAGAATCCACCATAAGCAGCATCCACATGAAACCACATATTATGCTGTTTTGCTATGAGGGCAATCTCATTTAAAGGATCTACAGCGCCTGTGTCTGTAGTCCCTGCAGTTGCCACGACTAAAAAAGGTTGAAGTCCTGCTGCCTTGTCTTTCGCTATCAGTGCTTCTAAAGCGTCTGTCTTAATTTTATGATGTGCATCTAAAGGAATATAACGAATGATGATATCTTCCAAACCAATAATTCGCAATGCTTTTTGGGTAGAATGATGGACCTGCTCGCTTAAATAGACCACATTTTTTCGAATGAATTCATTTTTGACTTGGTGCTTATCTCTTGCTGCGGTAAATGCAATAAGTGTAGAAATCGAACCACCAGAAGACAAACAACCCACCGAGTCCTCTGGAAATGAAAACACCGATTTCAGCCAATTAACCACTTCATTTTCAATAGTAGCTGCCCCCGGCGATGCATAATGTACACTGGCATAAGGATTGGTAACTGCCGCGATAAAATCGGCAAGGGCAGCGGTAAAAATCCCACCGCCAGGAATATAACCTAAATGTTTGCCAGAAGCGGCATTAATACCAGTTTCAGCGACTTCGTTTTGATACAATTTAAGAAGATCGGGTATTGACCTTTTTTGATTATTGATTTCTAATGACGTCGCTTCTTTTTCTTGAAAAGCTTTAACCGTATCCAGTCCTGAGATAAATTGATTTGCATAATCCGTAACGCTTTTCATCATTTCTAAACGCTCAGGTTCTTGCGTGTCAAGTTGCTTGCTGCACTTGTTTAATTCATTTAATCTTAAGATTATATCTTTTGTATTCATTGCAACTATGTGTTATTGGCTAGGCTGTAAAAGAGGAATTAAATTCGATTCTGAAAAGCTATTCCTATCAGTTTTCTTTAATCTAAAGGCGTTCTTGTGGTAATGGCGATTCTATTCCAACCGTTTATTGCAACTACGGCCATGATCACAGCACCCAACTCTTTTTCAGTTAAATGATGAGTTGCGTTTTCATAAATAGCATCTGGTACATGTCCGTTTGTAATTAATGTCACCGCTTCAGTAAGTGCCAAAACAGCGCGTTCTTTTTCAGTGAAAAGTTCTGTTTCTCTCCAAGCATCCAATAAAAACAGCCTTTGTGCTGTTTCGCCAAGCGCCATGGCATCTCGGGTGTGCATATTAATGCAAAACGCACATCCGTTAATTTGGGAAGCTCTTGTTTTAATAAGTTCGTACAGCGTTTTATCCAATCCGCTTTGAGCCAGGTATTTCTCCAAGCCGATCATGGCTTCATAAGCTTTAGGATCTGTTTTTGCTAAATTTATTCTATTTTCCATAATCGAAAATTCTATTTTAATGACTTTGTTTATTTACTGATTTGTAACTATTATCACTCGTAGTTAAGAGTGGTTGGTTCCTCGGCTTGTTACAATCCTTTTGTTTTATAATTGGTTCTAGGATGCCGTCGTTTTTGTGTTTATTTGTGAATAAGTTGGTCTAATTCCAGATATTTTTCTTTCATTGTGCTTAATGCAAAAGCTCCTGTGGATGCAATAAAAACGGAATAATCGAACGCTCCTTTTATTCCGATTGAAAAGGTCATGGACAAAGCGAAAATCAGTAAAAGAAGACCGCTCAATTTTGCAAATAGCTCTGTTTTAAATCCAAGCAATAGAAAAACAGCGAACACAATTTCAGCTGAGGTTGCAATAATAGCAAGTGTTGGAACTAAGGAAGTCGGACACCAAGGATTTATGACTTCAGTGTATTGTACAAAATTACCCCAATTGCCCCAAGCTGAAACGTCTTTGCTCCACAGTCCAAACCGGTCAGCAACTGCAGATAGAAATCCAAGTGAAATTGCAATTCTCAAAAATATTTTGACGCTAGTTTTATTCATTTCGGTCCATTACATTTAATTTTCAGTTTAAAGTTTTTCAAATGTATCGCAGCTGTAGACAGCTTAGTTAGGGTTAAACTTCAACGCGCTTTCCTCTACAAGATGTTGCTGCTTTTGAGAAGCAACTGTAATGCTCGAACATGTGCTGAAATAGAGATTCGCAACTGTCATTTCAAAAATGAAATGTTACGAATAAAGGTAAAACAAATTACGCCATTGACCTCTGTGAAACGTGTTTTAAGTCTAAAGGAAACCTGTAATTTATTTCCAATTAAAAAATGAAACATCAGGATTTGTAAAGTGTTTGAAAATTGACAATCCTATTATCCGTGAAACATTTTATAGGATTGCTAATCTGCCTTAGCGCTAGTTTATTGTAAATTTGCAGTTGATAAAAAAATTAAGAAATGCACAAAATAAAAATATTACCCCTGTTTATAACGTTGTTATTTGGATTACTAGTTGTTAGTTGTGGTTCAAGAAAAAGCAATAAAATGACAGATACAGAAAAGGAGCTTGTGATTGCACAACAGTATAGCGATGTTGCAGATAGCTATTTACGTTACTTAAATGAAAAGAATTTAGAAGGTATTTTGTCTTTATATGCGGATAATGCAACTGTTGAAGATCCTGTCGGTAGTGATGTCGTGGCTGGCAAAGCGGAGTTGCGCAACTTTTATACTAAAGCAGTTAACACCGACATAGTGCTTACTCGCACTGGACAGGTTCGCGTTGCTGGCGTTGAAATAGCGTTTCCTTTTCAATTACGAATGAACGTAGATGGCGTTCCAATGGTAACAGATATCATTGATGTATTCCGTTTTGATGCTGCGGGTAAAATCGTTTCAATGAGGGCATTCTGGGGCCCATTTAATTATAAGCAAGCCAAAGAGTAATATGACTTATAATAAATCTTGAATTGTAAAATCAGGATCGATAATGTCTTCAATGATTTCTGATGGATGATAAAAATCTTTAGGAGTTGATGGATAGTAAGTTCTTACAATTCCTTTCCCGATGTAATAACCAATGCGAGCGTCTCTGGTGGGTGTTGCATCGGAAAGCAAATCGATAGCAGTATTCGCTACGGCTTCTGGGCTGACGGCATCTTTTACCTGGTTAGCTCTAACGGCATCCATCATTTTTTCTGTAGCCACAGAATTGGGATATAATCTGTAAAGTTTAATATTTTGAATCTTCTCTTTTTGTAGTTCTTTTTCGATATGAAATAACCCTGCTGCAAGTCCCATTTTAGCTACACCATAGCCAAGAGAATTACCTAATACTTGAAGTGCAGCTTGAGAAACAATAGTCAAAATTCCTAAGGTATTCTTTTTCTCTTCCTTAAATCTGCCAGCTAAATAGTGTGCTATTTCGTAAGGAGCTTTCATATCAAGCTCTATCAGTTTCCAGATATCCGCAAAAGGAGTATCCAATGAATGACCTTGCCAAGTGCCCGCGTTATTAATAAATATATCGAGACGGCCATGGGTTTTATAAACACTTTCAATTACGGCTTTCATGGCCTCAATATTGGTAATGTCGGCCGACTTGATATCTGCCTTTCCACCTTGTTGAAGGATTTTCTCTTGTGCTTTCTCCAGTTTCTCCAATGTTCTAGACACTAAGTAAACATGAACACCTTTAGATGTCAAAGCAGAAGCGATGCTAAAACCAATGCCTTCGCTTCCGCCAGTGATTATTGCTACTTTGTTTTTCATCATTTTAATTTATTTATTCAACTTCCTTTATTCCTTCTTTCTTTAAATACTCATATATGCATTGCGATCACTTAAAGCGTCTCCTTTAACCATTTGAAAAATTCGTGTTGCCATACCATTGCATTTTGAGGTTTCAAAATCCAGTGATTTTCTTCAGGGAAATATAAGAGTTTGCTTTTTATTCCTAATAACTGTGCAGCCTGATAGGCTCCTAAACCTTGCTCGATAGGCACGCGGTAATCTTTGCCACCTTGAATAATCAAAATAGGCGTATCCCATTCTGAAACTTTGGTAATTGGGTTAAACTCGTTATAGGCTTTTTGGGCTAATGGATTACTTTTGTCCCAATAATTACCTCCAAAATCATTGTTGACAAAGAATAGTTCCTCGGTGGTGCCATACATGCTTCGCGTGTCGAAAACACCATCATGGGAGATAAAAGATTTGAAACGTTTATTGTGAATTCCTGCTAAATAAAAAACCGAGTACCCTCCAAAACTAGCGCCAACAGCACCCAAACGGTCTTTGTCTACATAAGGTTCTTTGGCAACATCGTCAATGGCCGATAAGTAATCGTCCATAACCTGACCGCCCCAATCTTTGCTAATGGCTGCATTCCATTCAACACCATGTCCTGGCATGCCACGACGGTTAGGAGCCACCACAATATAGCCTTGTGAAGCCATTAATTGGAAATTCCAACGGTAGGAATAAAACTGCGATAAAGCAGATTGTGGACCTCCCTGTGCATACAATAATGTTGGATATTTTTTCGAAGCGTCAAAATTAGGTGGTAAAATAACCCAAACCAACATTTGTTTACCATCGGTAGTGGTGACATAACGTTTCTCAACTTTTGGCAGATCGATACTTGCATATAAATCACGATTGATATTAGTTAATTCTTTAAAGGTTTTATCCTTTAAATTAAAACTGAAAAGCTCAGCCGCATGGTTCATATCTGTTCTTGTAACCAATAAGGTATTGTCTTTTTGAACCACGATACTGGTCACGTCAAATTGACCTTTAGAAAGTTGTTCAACTATTGGAGCGATGCGCTTCTTGCCAGGATAATTCACTTTAAAAATTTGGATGGTTCCATCTATAGGGGCTGTGAAAAAGATGTGATTGCCATCCTTATCCCATAAAAAACTGTTGACGGTGCCGTCCCAATTCGCGGTTAGATTCTGTTGCACGCCATTATTTAAAACAACAATATCATTTTTGTCGCTTTCGTTGCCGTCGGTTTTCATTTGTAACCACGCCAAAGCACTGCCTGAAGAAAAAGCAGGATTGGTGTCGTAACCTTTGTTTGCTTCCGTAATGTTTTCGGTAGTTTTAGACTCCAGATTGTATTTGTAAATATCAGTATTGGTGCTGGTGGCGTAAGCTTTTCCTTTTAATTTTTTACTGACATAGTAAATGCTTTTACTGTCGGGAGACCAAATATAATCTTCGTCGCCACCAAAAGGTCGTTGTGGTGTGTGGTGAGGTTCGTTGGGCATAATATCGGTGCCTGTGACATCATCTGATCCTTCTTTTTTATAGAATAAGTGGTTGTAGCTTCCATCTTGCCAAGTATCCCAATGACGTATGTCTAGATCTGAAAAAATATACACATCAGATTTCCCCAGATTTTTATAGACATTTTTTCCTGTGATATCCTCAATGTGAACTTCCTTGTGAAACAGTTTGTAATTTCCGTCGGGAGAAATGTTTTTGTCTTTTACCTGAACCTCGTCTTTCTGAATTTCTAGGGCAACACCTCCTGTGACTGGCATTTTATAGTATTTGGAGTCGAAGTTATTTCCTTGAATATTTGGTGTTTTCGCTTCGTAAAAGAGCGTTGAACCGTCCTTGTCCAGTCCCATTACGCTTAGACGTTCTACTTGCCATAAGAGTTCGGGGGTCATTTTTTGTTGTGCCAACATTAAACTACCACTCAACATGAAGCATAGGATTAGGAGTGCATTTTTCATAACTGATATTTTTAATAATTAGAATTTTTTTCGGAATGACTATTTGATTTGATGAGATTTGTCTTTACAAACACTCTTTGTTTTTTTAATCTTGGATTTTCTGTTTTTGCAGAATACAAAGCTATAATTTTACTTTTGGTTACTCACCTAGTTTAACAAAGATACACGGATTATAAAATCTAATATGGCAGAATTCTATTCGAGCGAGAATTCTAGAGGTCAGAGCTGAGCCAGAAAGGGATTATACACGTCTTTATTTTATGAGCATTATAATTTTCAGTTGACTATTTTCTCGCTGATTTTCGCCTGCATAAAAGTAGTTCTGCCATAGCTGCACTGTTCTTTTGTGGTCTTATTAATTTTTATGTTATGATGTATTTACGTAAATCAGAATCAAGTATCTCTTTTAATTCTTTTGCATTTTTTTCACTCGTTTCAGTAAATAAAAGTCCAAATGCAGGATATTTATCGAAATCTAATTTTCTGACAACCAATACATTTTCTAAATCTTTTGTAATCGCATCAAAATCAAAATAAGAAATTTTTGAGGGTTCAATTCCTGAATTATTATTTAACAAAATAATGCTATAAATTTCATTTTTATCGTTTTTGAAAACTTCATCCCAATTCGGTTTTTTATTTTGAAAGAAATATTCGTAGGAATTAAAATTAAATGCATACCACGACAAATCACCAGTCGTACACCACCCTCCAAAGCGTTGTGGGTTTATTTCTATTGGCCTTATGACGCCTTCTTTATCGATTCTAACTTCTACATGTAAAGGGAAGTTTTTCAAATTCGCTTTTCTACCTATCGGATTTAAAAAATCTTCAACACTTTCCTTATACTTACGAATGATGCTTTGAGAAGTGGAGTAAACCCTATCACTTACATCAGTACTTGAAGAAAATTGATGATGTAAAATATTTAAAACAACGACCTCTCCATCCTTATTAAAATAGGCATCGATGGCAAATTCTTCTCCTTCAATGTATTCTTCGATAATAAAAGTAGAAGCATCCATGACTTCTTTAGGGTAAATACTCTTGAGATTCTCATACTTTAGTTCTTTTTTAGCAGCATCCCAATCATTCTTGTTATGTATGATATGCACGCCAATACTGAAAAAGCCTAAAGAAGGCTTAATGACAAATGGCAGTTTTAATTCATTAATATCCAAGGATTGAATATCCTCGATTTTAATCTTACGAAATAGAAAATTAGGGAACAAATCTTTGGTTAACTCTCTAAATTTAAATTTGTCTTTAAATAAGCTGATTTGGTCAGGTAATTTTGTTGCTTTTAGATTGTTGAAAATCCATGTTAATGAATTTTCTGAATTGGTATACACCAGAGGCTTTGAGGTTTTTATAATTTTATTTTTCGCATCCTCTTCAGAAATCCAATTTAAAGAATCGTCATTTATCAATGATCTCGCTTCATCAGTAGAAATAATTTCAAAATTATTTTCTTTAATAGTTCTTAGAAGAAAATCTGAAATATAGGGTTTGTCAATAAGTATCATTTTTTATAAAGGATAAGATTTGTGTTTAAGGATTGTTGCATGCCTAATTGATAGTTTGGTGAAACGAATAAAACAGAGGCTAAATGTGATACTTTCTGGTTTGAGTGGAACCAACTCACTATCTTCATTACAATTGACACGTTTCATACTATCCAGATTAATTATAATCACTTTTTCTGTTGAGCCTTGGTTCCGCCATGTTGACATTTTGATTCTATCAACGAAGCAATTGGGTTTTAGCGGGCTTAGTGTTCATTTGTTTTCTGGTAAATTATTCCGTCTATTTCTTGACAAAAACTAAAATACACGCTTTAAAAACGTGTTGATACTTTCCTGATTGGCACGAATCAATTCATGCCTTGCGCTTTCAATATCGCTGGGGTTTTTGTCCTGGGAGAGTTTAAATTTTCCTTCCCAATGGGTGATTTCAATTTCAAAACCTCTCACATAATTGATAAATTGTGCCATTCTTGGATTATCAGATTCTAAGGCGTATTTGTGCTCTGGAGCTTCTAAGAAAGTGGTCATGGCAACCATAGATTCTTTAATAACTTTTTCATCAGTAATTTCCTTGACCTTACCTTTAAGGTGAACCTTGACATAGTTCCAGGTTGGTAATTGTGTAGTGCTGTAAATGCTTGGAGAAATATAACATTGCGGTCCAGAAAATATAACTGTAACCTCGTTATTGTCTGTCAATAATTCTGCTTGCGGATTATGTTTATCCAAATGTCCAATCAATTTTCCGTCAGAATAAATCAAAGGTAAATGTGAAATCAATGGCGTATTGTCTTTTACTGAAACAAGCATTGCCAAAGGATAGGTTTTGATGACTTCAATAATGTGGTCATGATTGTCGTCTTGATGTTGCTGTGGTGGATAATTTGGCATATCGTCATTCCCACGAAGGTGGGAATTTTATTAAATTCCGTTAATACTATTTTTGATTGAAAATTGAAAATTAAACTTGAAATCGAACTTGAAACAAAAAAAATCAAAATTCTAAACCCCAAACTGCCTCAAATGATGATCTAAATGTTTGTATTGCATTCTGCCCCATTGGTCGGTATTAAAATGACCAAAAAAAGGATGCTTTGGCCAATGCATATTGATAGCTTTGTTATGAAATTCATTAATGGTAATTTTTAATTGGTTGCGTTCAATTTCCAAATTATGCTCGTCAATCACTCTAAACTCTTTTGGTGTCTTAAGGCTTTCTGGCCAAGGTTTGTCATTATACATTACAGGTTTATAAAGCCGAAATACCATCTTTTTTAAATACCCTATTTTTTCAGAAAGTTCCATTTCTCCATTGGCCACCATCAAAGGCATTTGACAATGTTTTACCATTTGTGCCACATCCATTTCACCCCAAGTAGGCCGTGAGTTTTCGGTCAAGTTTTCAAGACGTATTAAAATTTCTTGATGTGCTTTTTGGTCAAATAGAGTTCGCATCCGATGGCAATTATTAAAATGGTTTTTAAATTTACAATATTTATCTTTTCTTTGATAATTATTGCCTATTTTTTGTTTGCAAAACCAGCACTTCTGCAATAATGACTAACTTTATAACCACATAAATTTGATTTAGCGTCCATGTTAGAAAAACAGCCTTCATTCTCCATAAAAAATTGGTCGCAGGACGATCGACCTCGAGAGAAATTAAGAGACAAAGGGAAAGCGGCGTTAAGTGATGCGGAGTTGGTGGCGATCTTAATAGGTTCTGGCAGTAGAAATGAAAGTGCGGTCGAACTCTGCAAGCGTATTTTGGCGAGTGTCGATAATAATTTGAGTGCTTTAGGAAAATTATCCCTTAAGCAACTTATGCAATTTAAGGGCATTGGGGAAGCGAAGGCTCTTACTATTTTAGCAGCGTTAGAATTGGGAAGACGCCGTAGAGGAGAAGAAGCTTTGCAGCAGGATAAAATTGATTCGAGCCAGTCGGTTTTTGAACTCATGCAACCTGTTATTGGGGAATTAGCCCATGAGGAATTTTGGATCATTTATTTAAACAATTCCAATAAAGTTCTTCAAAAAATCCAATTAAGTAAAGGCGGTATTACAGGAACATTGGTGGATGTTCGTTTGGTACTAAAAACAGCCATTGAGGTTGGTGCGGTTGGCATAATTTTGGCCCACAATCATCCATCTGGAACCTTGAAGCCTAGTGAGGCCGATAAACAAATCACACAAAAATTAAAAAACGCAGGAGACAGTTTGGATATAAAAGTATTGGACCATCTCATAATAACTGAGAATGCCTACTTTAGTTTTGCAGATGAAGGAATGCTTTAAAACTCAATAATCACATTTCAACCGCCAATAAGCGACTGGCAATTGAATACTGCCAACTGAACACTGAATACTAAGACTGAATGTTACTAGTTTATACCCATAAAATAACCCCAAGATTAACCTATGCGTTTAAGCATATTGTCTTGCGTATTTTGAATGTGCCCGTAAGTTTTACAACTACAGTTGAGGAATTTATTGCACATGACAGTATGAAAATATCCTATACCAAACAACCCTTAAGTAGTGAGTTGTTTATTAGAAGTCATGAACTGCTGTTTGAGCAAGGATTGTCAGATTTAGACATCCATGTTCAGGATTGGGGTACAACAAAATGTTTCTTTACAACTTCTGATAAAAGTAGTTTACCCTTTGATATTTTTGCCGCCACTTTCTATTTGTTGAGCCGCTATGAAGAGTATTTGCCCCAAGTAAAAGATGAGTATGGTAGATTTTTGGCTACAGAGAGTTTAGCATTCAAGGAAGGTTTTTTACACCAACCGGTCGTTGATATTTGGGCCTATAAATTTCAGAACGTCCTCCAAAGACAGTTTCCTGATTTTGAGTTTCCAATTCGGAAATATAATATACAGCCAGTTATTGATGTACCCATGGCCTACTATTTTAAGGAGAAAGGTTTGCTCAGAACGTTTGGTGGGGCGTTAAATGATCTGCTTACGTTAAAAATCAAACAGTTTTACCGACGGTTTCAAGCATTGGCAGGCTTCAAACGGGATCCTTATGATACCTTCAAATGGATCGTGACCAAACAAAAGCAAACCTCTAATAAGTTTATTGTGTTTTTCTTGATCGGTGAATATTCAACTTATGACAAAAATATCAATATCAACAAAAAAAGGTTTGTTTCGCTTATTAAATATGTAGGAGACTATTGCAAAGTGGGGTTAAAAGTATCTTTTTTGGCGTTGGATGATATGGAAATGTTAAAGAATGAAAAACGAAAAATGGAAGCGACCACAAACTATCCTTTGGAAGCTTCACGGCATTCATTCTCTAAATTAAATTTGCCAGAAACCTATCGGAACCTCATAGAATTGGAAATTAAACAGGATTTCACAATGGGTTATATCAATTATATGGGATTTAGAGCGGGAACTTGCACACCTTTTCAATTCTATGATTTGGATTTTGAGATACAAACGCCTTTACAGATCAATCCGTTTCAGTGTGTAGATTATGCCTTTTTAAGGCGACAGTCCTTATTGGACAAAAAAGAGGATTTACAAAGATTGATGCAGGAAGTGAAAAACGTCAATGGCACTTTCGTACCGGTGTTTCACAATTATGCATTCAGTGATTTGGAGCGCTGGAATGGCTTTAGAGAATTATTTAGAATGACATTAGAATCTGTGGATGAAGATTAAAGCTATTAAACACGTTTTTTTTGATTTGGATCATACTCTCTGGGATTTTGATAGGAACTCAGCATTGACCTTTGACAAAGTTTTTAAGATGCACAATATTGACCTTAGTTTAGAGGTCTTTCTGGAAGTTTATGAGCCCATCAACCTGAGCTATTGGAAACGCTATCGCGATGATGATATTGATAAAATGGAATTGCGTTATGGCAGACTCAGAGACACGTTTAGAGACATTAATTTCAGTGTGGATGAGACCTTAATCCAGAGTATTTCAAAAGATTATATGGAACATCTGTCCAGTTTTAGCCATCTTTTTGACGGCACGCTGGAGCTTTTGGAATATCTGCAGCCTAAGTATCAATTGCACATCATCACCAATGGCTTTGAAGAAGCACAGTTGAAAAAAATGAATGCTTCTGCTATCACTTCCTATTTTAAAACGATTACCAATGCTGAGGTGGCAGGTTTTAAAAAGCCAAACCCTATTATTTTTGACCATGCTCTTAAAATCGCCAATGCACAATCTAAAGAGAGTATAATGATTGGAGATAATTATGAAGCCGATATTTTGGGGGCGCTGAATGTAGGGTATGATGCTATCTTTTTTAATTACAGAAATGATCAAACAGAACCACATATTAAGCAAATCACTCATTTGTCGCAACTAAAGCAATATCTATAATGTTTAAATATTTTTTTAATATTCAAAATGTTATCTTTATAATCAAATTAATTTATCCAAATATTCTATGAAATCTCTTTTAAGTATATGTGTTTTTTTAATGTTATTCAGCGTTAAAGGAATCTCTCAAGAAAGTGTCAATGCCTATAAATATGTCATTGTCCCAACATACTATGATTTTTTAAATGGACCCGACCAATATCAAATAAATTCTTTCACGAAGTTCTTATTTGAAAAAGCTGGATTTATCACCTTAATGGCAGACGAGGAATTTCCTGAAGATTTGAACAACAACCGCTGCCTCGGGTTGTATGCTGATATTGAAAAACATAAGGCGTTTTTAAACACGAAGTTACAGGTGCATTTAAAGGATTGTAATAATAAAAAGTTGCTTTCTTCTAAAATTGGGGAATCAAGAGAGAAAGAATATGATAAAGTTTATACTCTTGCATTGCGGGATGCCTTTAAGAGTTTTGATAACTTAAATTACAGCTACCAGCCAAGTTCTAAAATTACCGCCGTAAGTCCCAATGAAAAAAATGCGGCTCCTGATAAATCTAAAGATCAAGATGAAATTGAGCGCTTAAGAAGAGAAGTAGAGGTTTTAAAAGAAAAACAACTTCAAGAAGAAATAGATGTCAAAGTGGCGGTCAAACCTGAAAATGTTGAGAAAGCTCAAGCTGAGATTAAGGAAGAAGTCAAAGCGATTGTAAAGAAAGAAACCAAATCCGACGAAAGTATCCAAACGCTATACGCCAACCCTGTTGAAAATGGGTACACGATTACCGATGCGTCTTCTAAACTATTGTATCATTTGGTGTTTTCGGGTAAGGAAGATGTATATATGGTGAAAGGGCAAGATGCCATTGTCTATAAAATGAACAACACTTGGATTGTTTCAACCGCCAGTGATTCTGGAGTTTCCATGAAAACCCTGAATGTTAAGTTCAACTAAGCGTTGACTTCGATTTATAAAAAATTCCCCAATCCCGATTATTGTCGCGATTGGGGAATTTTATTTAAACCACTTTCCCGTCTATAATTATTAGCAAAATCATGACCTTTTCGGAGGTTTAGACGCGTAACTCCGGTTCTGCAGATTTTTACTGATTTATTTTGGCATTTATTTCAATCTATGAACTTTATTGATCCAATTCACTTAAATGTCTATTTATCTATTGTCTTTTTTCTACCCTCTAAAATCTACCCTCTAAATACCGCCCTCTAATACCCATACTTATCCTTCCAACGTTGTTTTAGAAACTCCCGTTGCGCATTTTCTCGGGCATTATTACCAGGACTGTAAAGCTGAGTATTTTTGACCTCGTCAGGAAGAAACTCCTGTGGAGCGAAGTTGTTTTCGTAGCTGTGGGCGTATTGATAATTGTCGCCATAGCCCAATTCTTTCATGAGTTTTGTAGGGGCATTCCTGACCGATAACGGGACAGACAAGTCGCCTGTTTCTCTTACCAATTGTTGCGCTTTCCCAATAGCTTCGTAAGCCGCGTTACTTTTTGGAGAACTTGCCAAATACGTAGCACATTGGCTTAAGATAATTCGCGATTCCGGATGCCCAATCACAGAAACTGCCTGAAAGGTCGTATTCGCAATCACCAAGGCCGTTGGGTTCGCATTGCCAATATCTTCACTGGCCAAAATGAGCAAACGCCGGGCAATAAATTTGACATCTTCGCCCCCTTCAATCATGCGTGCCAACCAATAGACCGCCCCGTTAGGATCACTCCCTCGTATCGATTTGATAAACGCCGAAATAATATCATAATGCTGCTCGCCAGTTTTGTCATAGCGCACCGTATTGCTCTGTACTTTACTAAGTACCGTTTCATTAGTAATCACAATTTTCTCATCCTCATCGTATGAGGTGATGATCAGTTCAAAAATATTCAACAGTTTACGAGCATCTCCTCCAGAGAGTCTCAATAAAGCTTCCGTTTCTTTCAGCTCGATGTTGCGTTTTGAAAGAATGTCGTCCTCCGTAATGGCACGATGCAATAAAGCTTCCAGGTCTTTTTTGTCAAAGGAATTTAGCACATATACTTGCGAGCGCGAGAGTAGGGCAGGAATCACCTCAAAACTAGGGTTTTCAGTAGTGGCGCCAATCAAGGTCACCCAACCTTTTTCAACGGCTTCCAATAAAGAATCTTGCTGCGATTTGCTGAACCTATGAATCTCATCAATAAACAATAGCGGGTTTTTAACGGTAAACAGACCACCACTGTTTTTGGCCTTGTCAATCACTTCCCTAATGTCTTTCACGCCAGAATTGATGGCGCTCAATTTGTAGAACGGACGGTTAGATTCGTTGGCAATAATATTCGCCAAGGTCGTCTTTCCCGTTCCTGGAGGTCCCCAAAAAATCATTGACGGAATTACACCTTGTTTAATGTGTTGCGTCAAAACTCCCTGTTCACCAATCAAATGGGATTGACTTAAATAATCCTTTAAGTATTTTGGGCGTAAGCGTTCTGCTAGTGGTGCGTTCATATTACAAAATTACGGTATTTCGTTTGAATGGACTGAGGATTTAATTTTTTTGGGCATGCCTTTTTTGTGAAGGACAAAAAAGTCGTGCTCTCGCGGCTCAATCTTTTTGTTTAAAAAAAACAAAAAGGATTTCAAACAAACCGCTCCATCACTCATGCAGAAACGTGACAATTTTTCATATTTCGAACTAATGGACACTAATTTGATAAGAAACCTTTAAATTTAACCATGAGCAATCAACAACATTTTAGATATTCAACAAGTGTCGTGGCATATCCCATATTTTTCTTGATGCTTATTTGGGTTGTGTTTTGGCTACAGGTTCGGTTTTTTCCTGTGATCAAAACTTGGGGCATCGTTCCAGAAACCTTGGTTGGATTGCGAGGTATCCTTTTAAGTCCCTTTATCCATGGTGATATTGAACATATTTATCACAATAGTATTCCGTTAGTCATTCTTACTATGGCTTTATTTTATTTCTACAGACCCATTGCTTGGAAAGTATTACTCTATGGCATTCTGCTCTCTGGATTGATCACTTGGATTATTGGAAGGCCTGCCAACCATATCGGCGCCAGTGGTCTTATTTATGTATTGGTGAGTTTTATCTTTTTTAAAGGCATTTTTGCGAAACATTTTCGATTGGTGGCCTTGTCCTTGATGATTATTTTTCTCTACGGAAGTATGATTTGGTATGTGTTCCCGATCAAGGAAGGCATGTCGTGGGAAGGACATTTAGGCGGACTCCTTACAGGATTTGTGTTTGCGGTAATTTTTAAAAAGGCAATCGCCAAACCCGAACGTTATGTATGGCAAGAGCCAGCTTATAATGAAGATGACGATCCTTTCTTAAAACATTTTGACGAAAATGGGAATTTTATTGAAAACTTAGAATCAGCGAGTGAGTTTGATACTTCGATTATGC
>JBDTKP010000172.1:0-5450 GCA_039935255.1 Gelidibacter sp.
CGCCATGATTTCGGCTACTTTCTTCCCTATTTCAGCAGGAGAATCCACTACGTGAATCCCGCAAGCTCTCATAATTTTCTTTTTAGCTTGAGCCGTGTCATCGCTTCCTCCAACAATTGCTCCGGCGTGCCCCATGGTGCGTCCTACTGGTGCTGTTTCGCCGGCAATAAATCCAATAATTGGTTTTTTGCTACCACTTTCCTTATACCAATAAGCTGCATCAGCTTCTAGTTGTCCTCCAATTTCACCAATCATTACCACACATTCTGTTTCTGGATCATTGATCAGCATTTCAACAGTTTCTTTAGTAGTAGTACCGATAATTGGATCGCCACCAATACCAATGGCAGTTGTGATACCTAAACCTTGTTTTACAACTTGGTCAGCAGCTTCATAAGTTAACGTTCCTGATTTAGAAACAATACCTACAGTACCTTTTTTGAATACAAAACCTGGCATAATTCCAACTTTGGCTTCACCTGGAGTTATAACCCCTGGACAGTTAGGCCCAATTAAGCGACAGTCTTTAGTTTTGATATAACTTGCCACCTTAATCATATCTGCTACAGGAATACCTTCTGTGATACAAATAATCACTTTAATACCTGCATCAGCAGCTTCCATAATAGCATCAGCAGCAAAGGCTGGTGGTACAAAAATAATAGAGGTATCTGCTTTAGCTTCCTTAACTGCGTCTTCTACAGTATTAAAAACTGGTCTGTCTAAATGGGTTTGCCCACCTTTTCCTGGTGTAACACCACCAACCACATTAGTTCCGTATTCTATCATCTGCTCTGCATGGAAAGAACCTTCACTACCCGTAAAGCCTTGAACTATTACCTTTGAATCTTTATTTACTAATACGCTCATTTATATTATTTTTTAATTTTAAGACTTCGCAAAAGTAATCCTTTTGACAGCATTTATGAAGCCTTTGTTAAACTTTTATTTCTGAAAATGATTTGTAACTTTCTATATTGTCGTCAGCCATTTGACTTATTTCAAACCCTCTGTAAAGTTTCCCGTCTTTTACCTCCCAAATACTGATGAAATTTGCCAAAGGCTGTTCATTTTCAGGATCTTCAATGGTGCTTACAAATAAGGTATATCTAATAGTTACTTGATTATTATCTTGTAACAAATGACTAATCTCACTTTTCAAAGAATGATAAGATGAATTAATATTCTTAAAAAACTGATCTAAGCCATCATAGTCCATGACTTTATAGCCAGTACTGCTATTCCAATGCAACTGACAATCCTTATGAATGTACTTAGATATCAAATGGCTATCATTCGCTAAATCTGATTCATAAAAGGCTTTTACAATTTCTTTTGGAGACATTATTTATTTTTTAATTGATCTATTATTTCAGGGATTTTTTTAACATATACCTTGTCTTTCAATTCACTTTTAGCTTCTTGTATTGGAGTACCCCAATAAGTTTTGCCGCCATCAATAGATTTAGTGACTCCAGTTTGACCATGAACAATAGCTTTTTTCCCTATAGTTATTCCACTCGTGGTTCCTACTTGTCCCCACATAGTCACTTCATCTCCAACAATTACACAACCCGCAATTCCAACTTGAGACGCAATCAAACATTTTTTCCCAAGCACCGTGTCATGACCTATTTGGATTTGGTTATCCAATTTAGAGCCTTCACCAATTACAGTATCTCCAGTAACGCCTCTATCAATAGTACAAAGCGCACCAATATGGACATTGTTTTGAATGATCACGCGACCACCAGAAATCAATTGATCAAATCCTTCCGGACGATTTTTGTAATAGAAGGCACTTGCCCCTAAAACTGTGCCGGCATGAATGACCACGTTGTTTCCGATTATGGTATCATCATAAATAATAACATTAGGATGAATCACACAATTATCACCAATAACCACATTATGACCAATAAAACAATTGGGTTGAATAATGGTATTATTTCCAATTTTAGCGGAATCTGAGATGCTTTTATTAGCGCTTTTAAAAGGGTTAAAGTGCTGAGTTAATTTGTTGAAATCTCTAAAAGGATCATCGCTGATAAGAAGAGCTTTCCCTTCAGGACAATCAACTTCCTTATTGATCAACACAATCGTTGCAGCCGATTTTAATGCCTTGTCATAATATTTAGGATGGTCCACAAAGACGATATCCCCTGGTTCAACAACATGAATTTCGTTCATTCCAAATACAGGAAAATCATCAGCTCCAACATAACAAGTGTTGATTATTTCGGCAATTTGTTTTAAAGTATGTGGTTTTGGGAATTTCATTATTGGTTATTGTTTGTTGCCAAATTTTTGGATGTTAAATTGTTTCTGAACACTGCTGACTGTCAACTGCGAACTGAACGCTATTCCTTAACACGCTCTTTGTAGGTTCCTTTTTCAGTTTCAATTCTAATTTTATCACCTTCATTGATAAACAAAGGAACGTTTACCTCGGCACCTGTTTCAACAGTGGCAGGTTTTGTAGCATTAGTTGCTGTATTTCCTTTAATACCAGGCTCTGTAGAGGTGACCTCCAATGTTACCGTCGCAGGCATTTCTACAGAAAGTGGCATACCATCTTCAGTATTGATAAGGATGGTAACTAATTCGCCTTCTTTCATTAAATCAGCTCTATCTAATGCCGCTTCCAATAATGTAATTTGCGAATAATCCTCTTGATTCATGAAATGATAAAATTCACCATCATGATACAAAAACTGAAATTTGTGAGTTTCTACGCGAACATCATCAATTTTATGCCCAGCCGAAAATGTATTCTCCAAAACCCTACCGTTCGTAATACTTTTCATTTTTGTTCTTACAAACGCAGGACCTTTACCTGGTTTTACGTGTAAGAATTCTGTGATCTTATAAATGTCATTATTGTATCTAATGCACAATCCATTTCTTATATCTGCTGTAGTTGCCATAATATTGCCCACGAAAGTGGTGTCTTTTTATAGTTAATAATTAATTTGATTTAAAATATCCTTTCATAATACCTCTATGTGAATTTTTGATAAACTGTAAAATTTCGTCACGTTCTGGAGTAGCCTCCATCTCAGCTTCAATTATTTCAGAAGCCTGGGTATTGTTATAGTTCTTTTGATAAAGAATACGGTAAATATTCTGTACTTCCCTGATTTTCTCTGCAGAAAAACCGCGCCGTCTTAAACCGACAGAATTAATCCCCACATAAGATAAAGGTTCTCTTGCCGCTTTAACAAAAGGTGGCACATCTTTACGCACTAAAGAGCCTCCGGTCACAAAAGCATGGTTACCTATAGAACAAAATTGATGTACCGCGGTCATTCCTGCCAATACCACATAATCTCCAACGGTTACATGTCCTGCAAGTGTACTATTATTCGAAAAAATACAATTGTTTCCAATAACGCAATCGTGCGCAATATGACAATAAGCCATAATAAGACAGTTATCACCGATAACAGTTTTCATTCTATCAGTAGTCCCTCTATTTATGGTCACACATTCTCTTATGGTCACATTGTTACCTATTTCTGTGGTGGTGTCTTCATCCTGAAATTTCAAATCTTGGGGTACAGCGGAAATTACCGCTCCTGGGAAAATATTACAATTTTTCCCAATACGAGCGCCTTCCATAATGGTCACGTTACTCCCGATCCATGTGCCTTCGCCAATTACCACATTATTATGTATGGTAGTAAAAGGATCAATCACAACATTCTTTGCTATTTTGGCTCCAGGATGTACGTATGCTAGTGGTTGGTTCATTTCCTTGCTTTTATTTGTTTTATGTTCTTTTAATTGACTTGGCAACTATCTGGTTTTTATTAGATAATTAAAACGGGTGTGTTTATTTTACTTTTGAAATTTGCGCCATTAACTCAGCTTCTGCACAAAGCTTTCCATTGGCGTAGGCATAACCTTGCATGTGACAGATACCTCTTCTAATAGGAGTAATGAGATCACACTTAAAAATTAGGGTATCACCAGGAACCACTTTTTGTTTAAATTTCACCTTATCAATCTTCATAAAGAAAGTTAAGTAATTTTCTGGATCAGGAACCGTACTTAAAACAAGGATCCCTCCGGTTTGTGCCATCGCTTCTACAATCAAAACTCCTGGCATCACTGGAGATCCTGGAAAATGCCCTGCAAAGAAAGGTTCATTCATAGTCACGTTTTTCATACCGATAACACCAGTATCTGTCAATTCGAAAATCTTATCGATCATTAAAAATGGCTGTCTGTGTGGCAACATGTCCATGATCTGGTTGATGTCCATTAAGGGCTCCTGAGTCAAGTCGATCACAGGAACATTGCTCCTCCTTTCGTTCCTGATCATTTTAGACATCTTTTTCGCGAACTGAGTATTGATAAGATGTCCTGGTTTATTAGCAATAACCTTACCTCTTAACCGTATACCAATAAGCGCTAAATCCCAAGGATATCTAATAATTTATGACGAGCAGCCTCATTTGGGTGGTGTAAAGTTAAATTATCAAGGATGCCATTAGGCTTCACAGCGATATTATCTTTTTTGAAAGCGACTTTCAGTTTTTCCATTGTTTTTGGCGATAATTCCTTATCTACATAAACAATGGCATTATTTAAATCGCCTCCTTTTATTAATCCGTGCTCTAAAAGCATTTCAATTTCATGCAAAAAACTAAAGGTCCTTGCATTTGAAATGTCTTCTTTAAAATCTTGGATATTATTTAAAGTGGCGTTTTGTGTCCCTAAAACTTTAGTGCCAAAATCAACCATGGTAGTCACCTGATATTCTTTGGAAGGCATAATAATAATTTCACTTCCAGAATCCTCATCAACATAAGTAACAACTTCTGTTACAACGTATTCTTCCCTGAAATCATCTTGTTCTACAATACCTGCTTTTTCAAGCGCTTCTACAAAAAATTTGGAGGACCCGTCCATAATTGGAGGTTCGGAAGCATCTAATGTAATAATAACGTTGTCGATATCCATGCCTACAAGCGCTGCCAAAACATGCTCAGAAGTTTGAATCACAACCCCGTTTTTCTCCAAACATGTACCGCGCTGTGTGTTGGTGACATAGTTAGCATCCGCCTCAATGATCGGTGTCCCTTCGAGATCAATACGTTTAAAAGAATATCCAGAATTTACTGGTGCAGGTAAAAATGTAAGTGTCACATTGTTTCCTGTATGCAATCCGACACCATGTAAAGAAACCTCCTGTTGGATTGTTTTCTGTTTGATGTCTGTCTTAACTATCCCCATTTACTTTCTTATCAATATTGTTAATTTCTTTCATGATTTTAGGCAGGTTTTTAAAATACACATAAGATTTATTATAGTCAGCATAAGAAAACGCAGGAGAGCCTTGAAGAACTTCATCATCCTTAACACTTCTTCCAATACCTGACTGTGCCTGTATTTTTACGTTGTTACCTATAGTAATATGTCCCACGATCCCAACCTGACCTCCA
>JBDTKP010000173.1:0-6605 GCA_039935255.1 Gelidibacter sp.
GTTGCGATTGTTGGCTTATGATGAGAAGTAACCTGAAGTATGGATTCTAAATAAATCCCATAAACAAAAATCCCAAAATCCAATAGTCTAGTATTGGATTTTGGGATTTTATATTTTAAATATTGAAACTCCTGTTTTCACAGGAGTTTTTATTACATTTTCATTAACCACGTTTTGATATCAACTTCTTGTTTGATGATCTCACGTAAGTCTTCAATTTTGACACGGGTTTGTTCCATCGTGTCTCTATTGCGTATCGTTACCGTATTATCTTCTAAAGTTTCATGATCAACCGTAATACAGAATGGTGTTCCGTTGGCATCTTGTCTTCTATAACGTCTGCCTACGGCATCTTTATCATCATAAACCACGTTGAAATCCCATCTTAAGTCATCCATAATTTGACGCGCAACTTCAGGTAAGCCGTCTTTTTTCACCAAAGGAAAAATAGCAGCTTTAACTGGCGCTAATACGAAAGGTAATTTTAAAACGGTTCTTGTGGTATTGTTTTCCAATTCCTCTTCAACTAAGGCGTTTGAAAATACTGCCAAGAACATACGGTCTAAACCAATTGAAGTTTCCAACACATAAGGCGTGTAGCTCTCATTCGTTTCGTGGTCAAAATACTGAAGTTTTTTACCTGAAAATTCTTCGTGCTGTTTTAAGTCAAAGTCGGTTCTGGAGTGGATGCCTTCCAATTCCTTGAATCCGAAAGGGAATTTGAATTCAATATCTGTTGCAGCATCTGCATAATGTGCCATCTTCTCATGGTCATGGAAACGGTAATTTTCCGGTCCCATGCCTAAAGATAAGTGCCATTTCATTCGGGCTTCTTTCCAATGTTCAAACCATTTTTGTTGGGTGCCTGGTTGAATGAAAAATTGCATTTCCATTTGTTCAAACTCACGCATTCTGAAGATAAATTGTCTTGCGACAATCTCATTTCTGAAGGCTTTTCCTATCTGTGCAATCCCAAAAGGAATCTTCATACGTCCTGTTTTTTGAACGTTGAGGAAATTCACAAAAATACCTTGTGCCGTTTCCGGACGGAGGTATAGATCCATTGCGCTTTCCGCAGAAGCGCCTATTTTAGTGCCAAACATCAAGTTGAACTGCTTTACTTCAGTCCAATTTCTACTTCCAGTTACCGGATCAGCAATTTCCAATTCCTCAATTAACGCTTTCACATCTGCTAAATCTTCTTTTTCCAAAGATTTCCCCATGCGTGACAGAATTCTCTTGATATCTTCATAATAACCAACAACTCTTGAATTAGTGGTTATAAATTCTTCTTTATTAAAAGCATCTCCAAAACGCTTTTCTGCCTTAGTGACTTCTTTGTCAATTTTGGCTTCAATTTTAGCGCAGTAATCTTCTATCAAAACATCTGCACGATAGCGTTTTTTGGAATCTTTATTGTCGATTAATGGGTCATTAAAAGCATCAACGTGTCCTGAAGCTTTCCAAATGGTGGGATGCATGAAAATTGAGGAGTCGATACCTACAATATTATCATTCATCTGTACCATGGCTTTCCACCAATACTCACGGAGGTTTTTCTTTAATTCAGCGCCATTCTGTGCATAATCATAAACTGCACTTAGGCCATCATATATTTCACTGCTTTGAAATACGTATCCATATTCTTTAGCATGTGATACAACTTTCTTAAATTGATCGTCCTGATTTGTCATAGTGCAAAAATAGAAAACCGTTCCAATTAAAGGAACGGTTTGCATAAATAAATTTTAGGTAGTTAGTTTAAGATAATCTGTGTGCTACCAAGTTTTCTTTCTTTATGGAAAACCGAAACGTAATAGGTGCCTTTGGTAAATGGTATATCGTCTTTTTGCGCTTTTACGGTGGTGCAAATATCAAGGGCTTTGTTATTATAATTAATGAACTGTTTATCACTGTAAATAAGTAGCGACTTCCCAAATTCAACCGCCCCTTTATTACCGACGACATTGTTCAAAGGATTCAAAATTTGAATGTAAATTTCTTTCATCCCTTTTTCGGTCAACATATTCTCTGCTAGTGAAAAACACACGTCAATGCGGCTAGCATACGAGGCTTTTTTGGTTTCGGAGGAATGTTTGTTTGTTTTATACGCTTTTGCTTCGAGTGAGTTCACAGCTAACACCTTCGCTTTTTCGATATTATTAGTCAAGCTTTTATTGATTTTCACAAGTGAAGTGTTGACTGTTTTCTGTTCATCTAAGGCGTTATAGGCCAGTAGTCTGTCTTTTACTAAACGCTCATTTAACAAGTTGATGGAATCTATAGTTTTAAAAAGGGCAATGTTTCTTAATTTAATAGCAGCAAGTTCCGATTTGAACCGCGCTAAGACGGAAAAATCGCTTTTCATTAGTCTTAAGTTTTCTAAAGCTGCTTTGGTAGTATTCTTGGCGCTATCCAATTGCTCAGATAAGATGTCGCTTGCAAGACTTATGTCATCATATCTTAAAATCATTTGAGATAATTCACTTGCAACAAGTTTTTTCTCTTGCTTCAGAAAGAGTTGCTGAGCTTTATTGGATTCGTAAGTAGTATAACTAAAAACGCCAATAACAGTAATCACAACAATTAATGAACCAATAATAACTTTATAGCCAAAAAGTTGAGGGTTAACTATCATAATTAATTATTAAGGGAAATAAGGATTATTTAATTAAATGCAGCCAAAATATATATTAAGTTTGTTTTTGATGCATTTAATCGATAAGATGATAATAAATTTGTTAAACTTATTTTTTCCGAAGGTTTGTTCGGCATGTGACAACCAGTTGGATGCGAATGAATTGTGCGTTTGCACTTTTTGCAGACACGAATTGCCTTTGACAAATTTTGAAAGCACAGTTAATAATGAGGTCACTAAAAGACTTTATGGACGTGTACAACTAGAAAATGCGTCCGCACTATTTTGGTTTTCCAAGAAAGGACTCGTGCAGCATCTTATTCATAATTTAAAGTATAAAGGTCAAGAGGATGTTGGTATGTTTTTGGGGAAATGGTTGGGTGAGGAGCTAAATAAACATGAAGAATTTAAAACAGTAGATGTGATTATTCCGGTTCCTCTGCATTCTAAGCGATTGCGACAACGTGGGTTCAATCAGGTTCATAAGTTTGGAAAAGAGCTTGCCTATGCCTTAGAATGTGATTTTAACACCGAGGTTTTGAGAAAAGCTAAAGCTACAAAAACTCAGGTTTTTAAAGACAGATTGAAGCGATGGATTAATGATGATTCCTTGTTTATAGTCACTGATTATGAGACTTTAAAAGGGAAACATGTTCTTTTGGTGGACGATATTATTACGACAGGTGCGACTATTGAGACGTGTGCGAATGCTTTATCCAAAATTGAAGGCATTAGAATAAGTGTTGCAACCATGGCAATTGCAGAGTAATTTTTTCGTTTGAATTAAATATGTCGTTAATTTGCTAAAATATCTCCGGAGTAATGTTTAAAGCCTATTATAAACTTTTTCTTTTTTTTAGTATTCTTGTGCTGCTTGTCAATTGTGCCAACAGGGGGACGCCTTCAGGTGGAGAAAAAGATACGGAGCCTCCAAGAATTTTGAGGTCATCACCAGAAAATTATACCACCAATTTTAAAGCAAACGAAATTAAGGTGCTTTTTGATGAGTATGTCAAAATTAAGGATGTCAGAAAACAGCTCATCATTTCACCTCCAATGGATCCTGAACCAGACATTACGCCGATGGGTAGTGCAAGTAAGTATATCAGCATTAAAATTAATGATACTTTAAGGCCGAATACGACTTACGCTTTTAATTTTGGGCAAAGTATTGTTGATAATAATGAGGAAAACCCATTTTCGTACTATAAATATATATTTTCTACAGGGTCATATATTGATTCCCTTTCAGTTAATGGGGTCGTTGTTGATGCTTTGAAACGAGAACCAGAAAAGTTTATAACGGTCATGCTGTATGAAGTAGATTCTATCTATAGCGATTCTACAGTTTATAAAACCAAACCATTATATGTGACCAATACGCTTGATAGTGTGAGTACTTTTAATATTGATAATATTAAGGCTGGAAAGTATCGTTTAGTCGCTTTGAAGGATGAAAATAGCAACTATACCTATCAGCAGAAATCGGACAAAATAGGATTCTACGATAAAGAAATTACAGTCCCTACAGATTCTTTTTATGAAATAAAATTGTTCAAAGAAATTGCTGATTTCAAAATGGAACGTCCGGTACAAGTGGCCAAACAGAAAATACAATTTGGCTATAGAGGTGACCCTAAAACGTTAACTATTGAAATGGCAGACGGTAAGCCTGATGGTTTTGAACATCGTATCGTGAAAGACGCCCAGAAGGATACTTTGTACTATTGGTATAAACCAAATGTTGAGTTGGATACGACCGTCTTCGTAATTAAAAACAAAACTTATGTAGATACATTAAAACACCGTTTTCGGGATTTAAAGGTGGACTCCCTCTTAATTAGGGCTTCTGTATCTGGTACAATCAATTATGATGAGGATTTCTCAGTTGAAGGAAATGTGCCTTTTGATAAATTGGATTTGGAGAAAATAACAATTATTGATAAAGATTCTTTAAACATTGATTTCAAAACAGAATTTGATACGCTCCAGAACAAGTACCGCTTTAAGTTTGAAAAAAATGAGGACAACGCCTATAAGCTTCAATTTTTGCCAGAAGCGATCACCGACTTTTTTGGGAATGTTAATGATACTTTGAACTATTCTGTTAAGACCAAGCGATTTTCTGAGCTATCAGATGTTCGTGTGAGTTTAATAGATGCCGTGTATCCCGTGATTGTTCAACTAACAGATGGCAAAGGCGATGTTAAGTACGAACAGTATGCAGATGTGCCACGAATGTTTGATTTTAGACATATCAATCCAGGAACTTATTACTTGAGAGTTGTATTTGATACCAATGGGAATAGAAAATGGGATACCGGTAATTATCTTAGAAAAATTCAACCTGAACGCATCAGTTATATGGAAAAGATTGTTGATGCACGAACGGGATGGGATTTAGTTGAAGAATTTACGTTATTGAAAACTGATCCTGATCCGCCAAAAAATTAAATTTCAATCTATTAATTTCGATGTCTTCTTTTTTAAGCGTCACAATTTCAATAGCTTCTTCATCAAAAGGTATCGTGTCTATTCTGTTTCCAAGTACATCATACACAGCGGAATGTCCAGAGTAATCATGGTTGTTGCCGTCTGTTCCTACTCTGTTGACGCCCACGCAATAGCTCATATTTTCAATGGCACGGGCTTTCAATAAAGCATCCCAAGCTACCATGCGGATTGCTGGCCAACTGGCTACATAAATAAGAACATCATAGTTGTCTGAATTTCTTGACCACACCGGAAATCTAAGATCATAACACACCAAAGGACAGATTTTCCACCCTTTATACTCCACTAATATTTTTTTGCTGCCAGCCGAATATACTTTGTGTTCGCCTGCTAAAGTAAAGGTATGGCGTTTGTCATACTGCTCTACCTTTCCATTTGGATGTACAAAAACTAAGCGGTTATAAAAGCGTTCCTCTTCCTTAATGACCAAACTTCCAGTAATGGCTGCTTGTTTCTTTGCCGCTAAATTTTTCATCCATGAGATGGTTTCGCCTTGCATGGTTTCAGCAACCTTGCTAGGATTCATCGTAAACCCGGAATTGAACATCTCAGGAAGTACAATAACATCCACTGGTTCAACAATGGCGTCTATTTTCTTTAATAGATTTGATCTGTTTTGCTCAGCGTTTTCCCAAGCTAATGCGGTTTGAATTAAGGCAATATTTAAATTTTCAGACATGTTAAGAGCGATTCAGTTTTGTTCTGGCTTTTTCTAAATCATGTTTATATCCGTTAAGTTTTTTAAGCCATTTTGATTCATCGTTAGGCGAAAGTTTACCGCTATTTTTGAGTTTTTGGTACTTCTCTTCCTGCTGATCAAATTTCCGAACGGCTTTATTAACATTATCCTGTGCTTTTTGTTTTTTCTTTAGGTCTTTGAGGGCCTTCTTTTCGGCTTTCTCAGCGTTTTTTGCGGCTTTTTCTAGCTTTTTTCTAGCTTTTTCCACATTTTTTTCATCATTTATTTGATTCTTCAAAGCTTTGTAGATAGGGTCTCTTTCTTCGATTAGGAGAGATGAAGTAATATCAACACCATCTTGAAAAATAGCTTTCCCTTTTACTTCATAAACTTTTCCTTCACTAATAACTTCTTGAGCATTAACAGCAACTCCTAAAGTTAAAAAAAGTATAATCATCCATATTCTCATAGTGCAATGTTTTTAGTGTTTATGTGATGCATAATCCATGCCAAGATGCTAGCGTTAGATCGCGATAATGATGCAAAAGTAATAGTTTTTGATTAATATTAAATTTTTACTACTCAAGATTCTTGAGTTATGATGCACATGCTGTGGTTAAATTCTATTTAAAATTGCAGCAGCCTCTCTTAGAGTGTCATCAGTTTTTGCAAAACAAAATCTTAGCGTTCTATGGTCTAAATTATCGGTATTGAATACAGAGAGTGGGATGGACGCAATTTTATGGTCAATGGTTAAACGTTTAGCGAAATCAA
>JBDTKP010000174.1:0-7472 GCA_039935255.1 Gelidibacter sp.
TAAATTCATGAACGTTGTGATCACATCAGATCTATCGTAAGTGTCAACACCAATAGCCTGTCCTTTTTCATAAAGTTGAAGCGCTTCATTGAAACTTACGGCATGGTCATTCTCGTACAGATTAAGTTCAGTTTGTCCTAAACGGAGAAAAGTGCTTAACCTGAGTCCGTAAGAAACGGCCAGCTTAGAACTAAGTTGATGCTCCGCATCTACATAAATAGCATTTTCAAACGCATATTTTTTGATCAGGTCGTATGGATTAACACCAGAAGTTGCGGTGGTTGGCGTTATTTCTCCTGGATTAAATCTGAGATATAGACTATTTAAACCATAATCCAATTTAAAATTGGAAGAGATATAATGCTTGAGATCATATTTAAGGTTGAAGTTTTTTATTCCCGATTTCCAATCGAACTCCACGAAATTAAGTGCAAGTCCATAATAATAGTCAGAATAGATAAGTGAAAGATTGGAAAATAGTTTAGCTGAATACAAATGGTTCCATCTGAAGTTTATAACCGTATTGCCATAAGTATTTTCGAAACTATCAGATATTTCAAAAACATCCCGTCCAAAATACCCGGAGAGATAGATATTGTTGTTTTCATTGATGTTAAAACTTAGTTTGGTATTTAAATCATAGAAATAGGCTTTACTGTCGAGATCAAAAAGAGGGAAGAATAAGTGCGCATAACTTGAGCGACCACCCAAAAGAAAGGAACCTTTTTCTTTTTTAATGGGACCTTCCACCAATAACCTGCTGGACACGAGTCCGATGCCGCCATTCATATGAAACTCATTACTATTGCCTTCTTTTTGATAAATGTCTAGCACAGAAGACACGCGCCCTCCATATTTTGCAGGAATGCCGCCTTTATAAAGTTTCAAATCCTTGATGGCATCTGGATTGAATACCGAAAATAAACCAAAAAGATGGGATGAGTTAAAAATAGTAGCTTCATCCAGAAGAATGAGATTTTGATCAACGGCGCCCCCTCGAACGTTAAATCCAGACGAGCCTTCACCAGCGTTGCTAACCCCAGGTAAAAGAGTAATGGATTTGATGATGTCCACTTCTCCTAGTACGACTGGCATTTGTTTGATAGTATTTATGGAGAGCGAATTGACACTCATTTGCGGTTTCCGAATGTTCAATTTCTCCACATTTTCAGTAAGCACTATCTCGTCCAAACTCTCAGTAGATTCAGTGAGTTTAAAATTAAGCGTTTGATCTTTATCTATCGTAATCGTTTCAGAAATACTATTGAAGCCCAAATAACTGACTTGAAAACTATAAGTGCCTTTGGTGACGGTTATGGAATAGAAACCATATTCATTGGTAACGGCCCCAGTTTGAAGCTCTGGAAAGATGATGTTGACACCAATTAATGTTTCATTACTTTGTTGATCTGTTATTTTTCCGCTTAAGGTGAATTTTTCCTGAGCAGATATATATATCGGCAAACATAACATCAGCGATAGACAGACTTTGAGTTTATTGGTCATCTGCAATTTTTTATTAAAAATAAAAAAAGCTCCTTGATAAAAGGAGCTTTTTAGGATAATTATGTTTAATTAATTTCGTTTTTTATTAAACAAATTAATCGTTCTTTAGTTGTTTGCTGTTTTATTTTCAAGGATCGCATTAAATGTAGCACTTGGTCTCATCGCTTTATCAACTAGGGTTTCATTAGGCTCGTAATACCCACCTATAGCAACTGGTTGACCTTGAACATTTAATAGTTCTTCATTAATAAGGCTTTCATTGGATTTTAATACTTCATAAAGCGTCTTAAACTCTGCTTGTAATTGCATGTCCAAAGATTGGTTTGCCAAGGCTTCTGCCCAATACAGTGCCAAGTAAAAATGACTGCCTCTATTGTCCAATTCACCAGCTTTACGAGAAGGTGATTTTCCATTGTCCAATAATTTTCCTGTAGCTTCATCTAAAGTATCCGCTAAAATTTGAGCTTTCGGATTGTCATTTGTTTGGGCTAAATGCTCCAAAGAAACGGCTAAAGCTAAAAATTCCCCCAAGGAATCCCAACGTAAGTGGTCTTCTTCAACAAACTGCTCAACATGTTTAGGTGCTGAACCTCCGGCGCCAGTTTCGAATAAACCACCACCATTCATTAATGGTACGATGGATAACATTTTTGCACTTGTTCCCAATTCTAAAATAGGGAAGAGGTCGGTTAAATAATCACGCAATACGTTTCCTGTTACAGAAATTGTGTCTTCACCATCTTTTATACGCTTTAAGGTAAACGTGGTGGCCTCACTTGGAGATAAAATTTGGATATCTAAACCTTTGGTATCGTGATTTGAAAGGTATTGATTTACTTTTTTAATCAATTCAGCATCATGCGCTCTGTTTTTATCCAACCAAAAAATTGCTGGGGTATGAGAAGCTCTTGCTCTAGTAACTGCTAATTTTACCCAATCCTGAATTGGTGCATCTTTAACTTGACACATTCTCCAAATATCACCTTTTTCAACATCATGTTCAAGAATGGTTTTCCCTTCTGAATTGATGACCACAACTTTTCCATCATCTTGAATTTCGAAGGTTTTGTCATGAGAACCGTATTCTTCTGCTTTTTGTGCCATCAACCCGACATTTGGAACTGTTCCCATTGTGGTTGGATCAAAAGCACCATGTTTTTTACAAAAATCAATCGTGGCTTCATAAAGACCGGCATAACTACTATCAGGAATTACCGCTAAGGTATCTTCTGGTTTGCCTTGTGCATTCCACATTTTACCAGACGTTCTGATCATAGCAGGCATGGAGGCATCAATAATCACGTCACTTGGTACATGAAGATTGGTGATTCCTTTATCTGAATTTACCATGGCCAAATCTGGGCCGTCAGTAATTGCTTTTTTAATAGCATCTTCGATTTCCTTGCGCTTAGCTTCTGGAAGTTCTTTGAGTTCAACATAAAGATTTGCTAATCCGTTGCTAGCACTGAAACCAATTTGTTTGAATTCCTTACTATATTTTTCAAAAACATCTTTGAAATAGACTTCAACAGCATGACCGAAGATGATAGGATCAGAGACCTTCATCATCGTTGCTTTTAGATGCACTGAAAGAAGAATGCCTTTAGATTTCGCGTCAGAAACGGCTTGTTGTAAAAACTCAATCAATGCTTTTTTGCTCATTACTGAAGCATCAATAATCTCGCCGTTTTTTAAGTTTAAGTTGTCTTTTAGAACGTCTTCACTACCGTCTTTTCCAACAAATTTTATGCTAACAGTATCTGCTTTTGAAAGTGTCAACGATTTTTCCGTATGAAAGAAATCGCCGTGAGACATGGTGGTCACTTCAGTTTTTGAATCTGGAGACCATGCACCCATGGAATGTGGGTTTTTCTTAGCGTAATTTTTCACCGCTTTTGGTGCACGTCTGTCTGAATTTCCTTCACGAAGTACTGGGTTGACAGCACTTCCTTTTATTTTATCGTAGCGTGATCTAATGTCTTTATCTTCTGCTGTTTTTAAGTCATCAGGATAACTAGGGATGTTAAATCCTTGAGACTTCAACTCGGCAATGGCTGCTTTAAGTTGTGGCTCAGAGGCACTTATATTTGGTAATTTAATAATATTTGTGTCAGACTTTGTAACAAGCTCTCCCAATTCAGCCAAAGCATTTGGCACTTTCTGATCGTCGTTTAGAAAATCAGGGAATACGGCTAAAATTCGTGCGGCCAATGAAATGTCTTTACTGACAATATCAATATTGGAAGATGCCGTAAATGATTTTATGATTGGTAATAACGAACGCGTTGCTAATGCTGGCGCTTCGTCTGTTTTTGTATAAATGATTGTGGAAGTTTTTGCCATAAGTACTGTAAGATTTAATTTTTAATGATAAGCCCGAAATTAGGCTGTGCAAATATACAAAAATGAGGTTAGGATATAAAGCTGAAAGTGTCCAATTAAACAATGGTAATTTGATGATGATGCAATAATCCCAACACGTTTTCCTTCGAAAATTTTGCTTTGGTGATGGTATTGTTTTCTGGATCGAAGATTATGTTTTCTGAAAGGCTAAAGTCCACGCTTTTTAAAATAGTATGCTCAAAAATTGCATGTTTAAAGTCGCAATTGTCAAATAAGGCATTGGTCAAATCTGTTTCTGTGAAATTCGCTTGATTGAGATTACAATTGACAACTTTGATTCCTTTTAGTTTTAATTTATAGAAGGATGAAAATTGTAATTGGCAATTTGAAAACCCAAAGGATAATAAAAACGGGTTACAATCCTGAAATTGCACACCGATAAGCTTACAGTCCATAAAATCCACCTCTCTAAATGTGGTGTGTTTAATGTTTGCGTTGCTAAAATTGCAAGTATCAAACTCGCATTCAATAAATGTTATGGAAGACAGGTCGGCGTCTGTGAAATTGCAATTGGTAAAGGTGCAGTTGTCATATTCTGCCTTTTGAAATGAATTGTCGGTAAAATCGGTATTGGAAAACTGTTCAGACTCGATAAGAGGTAGTATCATGAATAAATATAAAGGTTAAGATGGAAAGTTAACTGCAATCTATTGAAAAAACAAAAGCCATATCATTGTAGCTAAACTACCTTGACATGGCTTTTTTTGAAACAGTCTCATGATCTAATTAACATTCCTGTTAAATCAGCCGACTAAAACTCACGTTTTACAATCGTCTTTTTCAATTCAAGATTTACTATTTCAATAAAACATTTCTGAACTTTCAAAATGTATTGAACTGTTACTGAAATGCTTCAGTTATTGTTTTTCTTGATGTGTTATTTTTTGTAATTCGCTTTCACGACATACAAAATCTAAAACATTGCTTCCTACCTTAGCGTTGGCTTTCGCTGCCACTATCCTTAGAAACTTTCAGCTTCACTAGTTGTAGCCTGCTTGAACATGCTGTACTTTTTAAAGCGTCATGGTTTTTTAATTCTACCCGTAAAGACGCGGTATTTAAAAAACCTCAAAAAACAAGTATTTAAAGAACGTAAATTCTTTCGGTTAAATCAAATTCAGTTTTTGAAGCTGAAACCAACACGAGGTTGTTATTAATCGTTTTACTAAATTACAAAAAAATGTTGTATTCACCAAAGTATTGAAGCCTTTAGTTGTCAACTGCTTATGAACCAAAGTTATTAACATTTGTTCATAAAAAAAAGCCTTGAATCGAGTCAAGGCTTTTATTTACTGTATGTTCCAGAGTGTTATCCTCTTCTTTCTTTAATTCTTGCTTTTTTACCAGTAAGACCTCTAAAGTAAAAGATACGTGCACGTCTAACTTTACCTTTTTTGTTGACTTCAATTTTTTGAAGTGCAGGCAAGTTGATTGGGAAGATACGCTCTACACCAATTGTTCCTGACATTTTACGAATGGTGAAAGTTTCTGAACTACCAGAACCTTTACGCTGTAATACGACACCTTTAAAGAACTGTGTACGTTTTTTTTCACCCTCTCTAATTTCGTAATACACCGTGATTGTATCACCAGCACCGAACTTAGGATATTCTTTTTTTTCTACAAACTCGTCTTGTACAAATTTAACTAAAGAATTCATTTCTTTTAATTTTTAAGATTTATCCAAACCAACATTCGCGCAGATCGCCAGAGGTTAATCTGAAATTGGATGCAAAAGTAAGGAATAATTGATAATTAACAATTATTATTTTAATTATTTTGCGTGAGTTGTAGGTTGTTTGTTATTAAGCTGGTTGTCGTTGAGCTTGGAGTTGTACGAGCAATCACCTATGACGGATAAATTGAGGTTCATATTGTAGTCTGAATACTGCTTCCGCATTCGAAGGTCTTTCGAAGGCTGTTAGACTGCCGATATACTAATCCTCCAACAAATCAGGCCTTCTTGCTTCGGTATGCTTGTAAGCCTCGTCCTCACGCCATTTTTCAATGTTTGCGAAATGTCCAGAAAATAAAATTTCAGGAACTTTCAATCCTTTATATTCTCTTGGTTTCGTATAAATAGGGGGTGCCAGTAAATTATCTTGAAAGGAATCCGTTAAGGCGGATGTTTCATTGCCCAAAACGCCTGGAATAAGTCTAATGATGGCATCACACAAAACTGCGGCCCCCAATTCGCCTCCAGAAAGTACATAATCGCCAATTGAAATCTCCTTGGTGATCAATAGGTCTCTTACGCGTTGATCGACCCCTTTGTAATGACCACAAAGAATGATGATATTCTCTTTTAATGAAAGTGTGTTGGCCATACCTTGGTTCAAGGTGTTTCCATCTGGCGTCATGTAGATTACTTCGTCATAATCACGCTCTTCCTTTAATTTTGAAATACACTTATCAATGGGTTCAATCATCATTACCATCCCTGCACCTCCTCCAAATTGGGTGTCATCAATAGATTTGTAACGGTCGGTTGTATAATCTCGTAAATTATGAAAATGGACTTCTACTAAACAAGCCTCAATGGCACGTTTTAGTATGGAGGCTTCAAAAGGGCTTTTAAGTAGCTCTGGTAAAACGGTAATGATATCTATGCGCATGTTTTTTCTTTCTACAGTGCAAAGATGCAAAAAAAAGTTGGCTCGTTATCAGTCTTCTGCTCACAGTCTTCAGGTCGCAGTTCTCAGTCTTCTATCGGCAGTGGTATTTTTAATGTTCCATGTAAACCAGCCTCTTGGCTTGATATATTCACTATCTACAGGAGATTGTCCCATCACATGCCCTTTATTCCATCAAAGTAAAATGTGTGCAATAAAAAAATCTGTAAGATTAATTACAGATTTTTCAATTTTACTTTATTGTTTTTTGCTTATTAATTTCGTCTTGCAGTTGACGTCTTACTTTTTGTTCGCGTTCTAATGCTGTACGTCTGTGTTCCTCAAACTCTTCTTCCGTTTCAACCAGCGATTTCTTGGCTTCTCTGGTGACTGAATTACTGTTTTTAAATTTATATATGAATAAGAGTAATAATGCAAAGAGGACTCCAATAATGCTCCACATCAATACATTATAATTGCTTTTGCTCATTTGCAAACCAAACAGAGACATATTGTCTTTTTCCTCGTTGGTGTCCGCTAAAGTTGATTTCGTCTCAGATAGATTGCTCTTTAAAGAGTCGATTTCTGTAGATTGATTGACCACAATAGATTGCGTATCCACCAAATCTTTTTGGATGGCTTTTAAGGAATCCATAGTATGGGCTTTCAATGCATAAAGCCAGGTTTTCTTGACCACTTTATAATCCTGATAATTATTTGACCTCTGAATAACGTATTCAAACTGATTGTCAACTGTACCTTCAGTTAAGGAAAGCTTGTCGTCTTCGTCGGTCGCTGTTTTTTGCTGTGCGTTGGAGACGATAAAAAAAAGGCAGGAGATAAGGGTAAGCGTTAGAGTTTTTAAGGAATGCATTTGATTTATTTTTCGGATGAAGTTAAATTTTGAACAAGATAAAAAAAATATAGAGATGTTTAGTAATATATTTAAAA
>JBDTKP010000175.1:0-15707 GCA_039935255.1 Gelidibacter sp.
AATAACTATTGAAAAGGAACCCGAAATTCTCATCAAAAACTTTATAATCATTAGCGTACTTCTTGAGTATCATTTCTTCAAAAAACCAAGTCACGTGGGCAATATGCCATTTTGGAGGACTTGAAAAAATGGCCGATTGTGGCGTGTAATCTTCAATTTGTAAAGGTTTACACAGGTTTTCTGTGCGTTGGCGGGTTTCAATATATCTTTTGGCAAGTGTATTCATAGCAGTCATAAAGATACTAAGGTTATAATAGATTTTATATAGAAATATCAATAAGTGACGCATTTCTGTGGAATGAGTTACAACATTAGTTGATAGAACCGATGGCTTGAATTTTGAATTGTCTACATGTCGGCAGACAGCGAGTTTCTTATTTGGAATTTTAATTCAAACTCATATCAAAATAAATTATAGTTTTGCAACTTCTAAAATAAACTTATGATTTCAGTCGATAATTTAGCGGTAGAATTTGGTGGCACTGCGTTGTTTAGCGAGGTGTCCTTCACCATAAATGAAAATGATAAAATAGCCCTGATGGGGAAAAATGGTGCGGGAAAATCGACAATGATGAAAATTATTGCAGGCGAACAAAGACCAACCAAAGGGCATGTTCGTTTTCCTAAAGATGCCGTTATTGCCTATTTGCCACAACATTTATTGACGGAAGATGAGTGCACCGTTTTTGAAGAAGCTTCAAAGGCTTTTGCTCATGTTTATGCCATGCGTAATGAAATGGAGGCATTGAATAAAGACTTGGAGACAAGAACCGATTATGACTCTGATGCATACATGCAAATCATTCAGAAAGTATCTGATTTGGGTGAAAAGTATTATGCTATGGAAGATGTTAATTATGATGCTGAAGTTGAAAAAGCTTTAGGCGGACTTGGTTTTAAACGCGAGGATTTCACAAGATTGACCAGTGAGTTCAGCGGTGGTTTCCGGATGCGCATCGAATTGGCGAAAATCTTATTGCAAAAACCAGATTTGATTCTTCTGGATGAGCCTACCAACCATATTGATATTGAGTCGGTCATTTGGCTTGAAGATTTCTTGCTCAACAAAGCCAATGCAGTGATGGTCATTTCCCATGACAAAGCTTTTATTGACAATATTACCAACAGAACCATTGAGGTCACTATGGGCCGTATTTACGATTATAAAGCCAACTATTCTCATTATTTGCAGTTGCGAGAGGATCGACGTGCACACCAAATCAAGGCCTATCAAGAACAGCAGCGGTTTATTGCGGATAATATGGCTTTTATTGAGCGCTTTAAAGGCACGTATTCTAAAACCAATCAAGTCAATTCAAGAGAGAAGATGCTTGAAAAACTGGAAATCATTGAAGTGGATGACATTGATACGTCCGCTCTAAAATTAAGATTTCCAGCATCGCAACGTTCAGGGGATTATCCGGTAACTGTGAAAGATTTGTCAAAATCTTACGGGGATCATGTGGTGTTCAAAAATGCGAATATGTCAATCTCCAGAGGCGAGAAGGTCTCTTTTGTTGGACGAAATGGTGAAGGGAAGTCGACAATGATCAAAGCTATTATGGGCGAAATTGATTTTGAAGGCCATTGTCATTTGGGACATAATGTGAAAGTTGGCTATTTTGCCCAAAACCAAGCCTCGCTGTTGGATGAGAGTTTGACCATTTTCCAAACGGTCGATGAGGTAGCGGAAGGGGATGTTAGAACACAGGTCAAGAATATCCTTGGTCGTTTTATGTTTAAGGGCGAGGATATTGATAAAAAGGTCAGCGTACTTTCTGGAGGAGAGAAAACCCGATTGGCTATGGTGAAATTGTTGCTAGAACCAGTCAACTTGTTGATTCTGGACGAGCCTACCAATCACTTGGATTTAAAATCCAAAGATGTTTTAAAAGAGGCGCTTTTAGATTTTGATGGCACTTTGATTTTGGTATCCCATGACCGTGATTTTCTCCAAGGTCTTTCGCAAAAAGTATTCGAATTTAAAGAGCAGCGGGTCATTGAACATTTTGAAACTATTGACGATTTCTTGGTAAGAAATAGGATCGAAAACTTAAAAGAGATTGATTTGAAAAAATAAGTGTTCTTGTTAATTTATTTTCATAATCTTTGATTTGTAACTTCGATTTTATATTTTTTATTAAATTTTCGCCTTCAATAACTTTGAAACATCTAAATTTCAGATGCTAATTATGAGGATCAAAACGTTATGAGAAAAAACATCAAACTCTTAATTGATAAATTAAGAGATTTTTTAAGAGAAAAGTTCCATCAATATGATGTGACACTTCCTTATGTCATCACTGTTGTTATTGCTCTGATCATTGTTGTTGGCGGCATCAACTTATTTGTTGAGCTTACAGAAACTTTAAAATCAGATTTACTGGCAGATTATGATCATCAAATCACCGAGTACGTTATTTCATATCGATCGCCAGCCCTCACCAAATATTTCGTTTTTGTCACACATGTGGGTGATGTTTACGGTTATGCCATCTTTTTAGCGGCTTTAACCTTGATGTCTATATACGTGTTTAAAAGCTGGAAATATACAGTGCAAATTGTTTTTGTTCTGTTACTTTCAGCAATATCCAATTTAATGCTCAAGCGTTTTGTAGACCGAGCAAGGCCAGGTATTGAACACATGGTATCTGTTGAAACCTTGAGTTATCCTAGCGGGCACGCCATGAGTGCAATGGCTTTTTATGGGTTCTTAATGTATCTGTTTTACAGATTTAAGATGAACCTATTTTTGAAAATCGGCATCATCCTGCTCTTGGGACTTCTTATTTTTAGTATTGGTCTTAGCCGTATTTATCTCGGTGTTCACTTTCCTTCTGATATTGCAGGCGGTTATATTGCCGGTTTTATTTGGGTGGTTTTTTGTGTCCTTCTATTCAATTTGATTGAGGTTTTTAGAAGAGATCCCAGAACACCTACGGTCTAGAGTTTTTATCGTGTTTGAGTTAGGATTGTAAAAAATTGATAACGAGCATTTTAATTTTCTAAAAAATAATTAACTTCGTGAGGCTTAATTATTTACTTAAATTGGGATGAGATTATGACACTTCAACAGGCATTAACAAAAGTTTAATCGGAGACCTTCCTCGGTGTTTTAAAGACTCGTTTTGAGGCCAATCAGAATCGACATAAGGATTTGAAATGGTCGGCAGTGGAAGAGCGTTTAAAGCGCTATCCCTGCAAATTATGGACACTCAATGAAATGGAACGCACTGGTGGCGAACCCGATGTTGTGGATCATGATATTGAAACTGGAGAATATATTTTTTATGATTGTTCTGAAGAGAGTCCAAAGGCACGTCGTAGTTTATGCTATGATCGTGAAGGCCTGGATTCAAGAAAGGATCATCGCCCAAAGAGTTCTGCGATCGATATGGCAAATGAAATGGGCGTTGCGCTTTTGACCGAGGAAGACTATCGTGCATTACAAAAACTTGGGACGTTCGATTCTAAAACATCAAGTTGGCTAAAAACGCCTGCCGACATCAGAAAATTAGGAGGTGCTATTTTTGCCGACTTTAGATTCGGCCGTGTTTTTGTGTATCATAATGGTGCGCCATCTTATTATGGTGGTAGAGGGTTTAGGGCTTCTCTTACAGTTTAGGCGTTATATTTTTAAAAGAGTACAACGGAGCTTTCAGGGAGTCTGAAAGCGTATAAATTAATGGCTTCAAATTAAAAATAATTCTTGTATAAACCTTGGCTTCACTAGCGTTAAACTTAGCGTCCGTCGCGGTTGAATAATTGTTTTTTAAACGAAACAGATGCTCGACTTTTTACGCAAAGCTCGCAAGGTAAAACTTTCCTGATAAAACGTTTCTACTTCAATTTCAACTTTCTTTTAGCATTTCAACTACCATCTTTACTCCAAGGGTGGCAGTTTCAGCAATGACCGTCAAATCCCCTCGACTTTCCATAGCAGGATTAGGATCTACAAAAAAAGTGGGCGTGCCTTCAGGTGCATAGTGCATTAAACCTGCAGCAGGGTAAACTTGCATAGAAGTGCCAATAATGATCAAAATATCAGCAGTAACACAAACCTCCACTGCTTTTTCAATCATAGGCACTGCTTCGCCAAACCATACAATGTGTGGCCTTAGTTGATGGCCATTTGGGCACGTATCGCCTAATTTTATATCCTCATGATGATCAAAATAGCTCAGTTCATCACTAACATTTCTTGCTTTTAGCAATTCGCCATGCAAATGGATGACATTGGAGCTTCCGGCACGTTCATGTAAGTCGTCTACATTTTGTGTAATGATTGTTACCTTATAATCTTTTTCAAGCGAGGCCAAATCGAAATGGGCCGCATTAGGCTTTACCGTCATTAATTGTCGCCTCCGTTGGTTGTAGAATTCCAAAACGAGTTCAGGATTTTCTCTAAAACCTTCAGGAGTTGCTACTTTCATCACATCATGATCTTCCCACAACCCGTCAGCATCCCTAAACGTTTTTAGACCACTTTCAGCACTCATTCCAGCGCCAGTAAGAATAACAATATGTTTCATTTTTTTTAATTATTAGTATATTATTGATTTTCAGGTTAAAATTTGATCATCCAATCAGTCTGGCTTCAAATTCTTCCAATTCAATTTCAATTATTTTGTTCATGGATAGTCCTAAAATAAAATATACAAAGATAAATTGGGTAAGCCTTATTATTGTTTCGTTAATTTGCCCAAAATATATAATTTCCAATGATTGACCTTCAACTTTTAGAACATTTAGAAACTTACCTCACTCCAGAAAGAAAAGCCCGATTTGACGCTGTGCTTCCTAATCGAACCAAGCACTTTACCGTGGCGACTGAAGATGTGTATCAATTGCATAATACAAGTGCAGTGATACGCAGTTGTGATGTTTTTGGCATTCAGGAAGTGCATATCGTTGAAGAGCGTAATTCCAAACGAATTGATCGGGAAATTGCAATGGGGTCTCAAAAATGGGTGGATTTGCAGAGATTTCATACCGTTGCTGATTGTATCAAAAATCTAAAAGAAAACGGGTATCAAATTGTCGCGACAACACCTCATGAAAACGATCAGGTCCTTGCGGATTTTGATTTCACTAAAAAATCGTGTTTCTTTTTTGGAAGGGAAACTGAAGGTTTGTCCCAGGAAGTTTTAGACGTTGCCGATTGCTATTTGAAAATTCCTATGGTCGGCTTTACCGAGAGTTTGAATATTTCTGTTTCAGCTGCCATTATCTTACAAGACCTCACAAATAAATTACGACAATCAGAGGTCAAATGGGAATTATCTGAACAAGAACAATTGGAAAAACGATTGGACTGGATTTCTAAAACACTAAAAAGCTATGATGACATTGTGGCGCGTTATTATCAAAATAACAAGGGTTAATTATTCCTTTTTTTGCTTCTGCTCAGTACTTTGTGCTCTTCGTAACACTCGTTAATAGCGTCGAGGATTTGGAGGTCATTTGCCGTTTGAATAAATTCTAGGGAGTAGTTGCATTGGCTAACAATTTCGTCTAAATCGATCCGATCTACTTCCAATAATACCATAAGCATTTCACGATCAAAACGAGCTGCCAGCAAGTTTCTGATTTCATCGTCTTGCTTCATTTGCTTTAACTTCCGCAGCTGATTCCCCTTTTTGCCGAACATATTGTATAAAAAGTCGGCAGGATTAAAAATGGCTCCTAAAACTTTGTTGACGGCACCGGTAGTGCCCCCTTCGTAGCCTGTTGTGGACAAACCTGAAATACTATATCTATAATTGGTTCTAACAGGCACTTGTCTGATATCAACTTCTAAAAACCCTGTAAGCCTTAATTGGTTGACTACCACCTCTTCAAGAGCAAGCGCCAGTTCTGTCATTTCAATTTTGGTTTCCCCAAATTTTAGCCAGTCGTTCGTTACCTTTACTTTAATGGATTTATAACCTAAAAACGAAAAATGTAGGGTGTCATTGGCGGTTGCCTTTATTTCAAATTGACCTGCACTATTCGTTGTCGTTCCAATAACTTGATTTAAGTTGACAATGTTTACGCTCTCCAAAATTTCATTGGTACTCGTACTATAGATCACACCCTTAACAGCAGATGGTTCTTGAGCCACACTTAATGAAGAAATGAATAAAAAAGCAGTAAGTAATAGTAGGTGCCTCATTGGTTTATTTAATCGATAAAAATAAGAAACAAAACTTAGATACGCCATCAAACCTGGTAAATTTGATATAATATTAACTTTAGAGAAGGGACAGGGGTTACGAGGGCGAGATGCTGGGTTATTATGAGATTCATATGAATAAAAAAACGAAGTGAAAAGTTTAAATTTCTCACTCCGTTTTATGTTCAATATTTTAGATTCAAATATCTAAAACACTATAATTAGTAGGATCGTACCTCATCGGACTTTCCAACTTAAATGTTTTAACGTCTTGACTTTCTTTCGATTGAAAAGCTTGATTCAGATGATTTCTCACCCACTGCTGAACGTCTGTCACGTCTGTTAGGACCAGAGCTTTCTGCAGATCGTCTTGGTCTTGAAGCATCAGAAGATCTTCTGTCACTTCTTACTCCAGATCCGAAATCACCGCCAGAGCGTCTTTCTCCTCTTGGTTTAAAATCGCCACCTGAGCGTCTTTCGCCGCCGCTGCTAGAACGTCTTTTATTTCGGCTAGTGCCGCCACCTTGATCTTCGCTCACTTCAACATTTACGAAACGACCATTGTGTTTGTAGTCTGTGAAGAAAGCTAATACTTTTTCTTGTAGCCCTTTTTCGGTATTGAAAAATGAGAAACTCTCTTTAACATCAACTTTAAAAACATCGTCTCTTCCTAAGTCAAGGATGTCCTTTAAGAAATCCTTTAAAACCATCCAGTCATAGCCGTCTTTCTTACCGACATTAATGAAGAAACGTGAAGAATCATCACCGCTTCCGTAATCACGTCCAGAATCACTATCTCTATCACTTCCGCGAGATTCAGGTGTCGCTAAGTTTTTCGATTTATTATAGTAGTTAAAGAATCGTGTAAATTCAACAGAAAAGAATTTTTGGATCAATTCCTCTTTAGAAGTATCTTCAAGCAATGCGTTGATGCTAGTCAAATACTTTTCAATTTCAGGATTGATTTCCGTCGTATGGATTTTATTTGCAAGGGACATTAATTGTACTTCGCAGATTTCCATTCCGTCAGGAATATCTTTTTTGATAAAGCTCTTATTAATGATGCGCTCAATACTTTTTATTTTGCGCAATTCACTTTTAGAAACAATAACTATCGAAACTCCCGTTTTACCTGCACGTCCTGTTCTTCCTGAACGGTGCGTATAAGTTTCAATTTCGTCTGGTAATTGGTAGTTGATAACATGCGTGATGTTGTCAACGTCAATTCCACGAGCGGCAACATCAGTAGCCACCAACATTTGGATTTGGTTTTTACGAAACGAGTTCATCACCATATCACGTTGATTCTGGCTCAAGTCGCCATGCAAAGCGCCTGCGCTATAACCGTCTTCAATTAATTGCTCGGCCACCTTTTGCGTATCGCGTTTGGTACGACAGAAAATCACTGAGAAAATATCAGGATGGGCATCTGCCAAACGTTTCAAGGCTTGGTAACGGTCACGTGAATTGACTAAATAATATTCGTGAGATACCGTGCTGGTACTTTCATTCTTGTTACCAACTGTAATTTCAACTGGCGAATGCATGAATTTTTTCGCAATATTCGAAACCTCTTTAGGCATCGTTGCAGAAAATAACCAGGTATTTTTGTCTTGAGGAGAATGGGAAAGAATATCTGTGATATCTTCATAGAATCCCATATTCAACATCTCATCAGCCTCATCAAGTACCGCGTATTCAATTTTAGAAATATCCACCATATTACGGTTGATCATATCTTTTAAACGGCCTGGAGTTGCTATGATAATTTGTGCACCTCTTTTTACTTCTCTTGCTTGATCGGTAATACTTGCACCACCATAAATAGCAACAACATTAAATCCTTTACAGTATTTGCCGTATTGTTTTAATTCGTTGGTAAGTTGCAAACAAAGTTCACGAGTAGGAGAGAGGATCAATCCTTGTGTAGTTCTGCTCTCAATGTTGATTTTTTGCAACATTGGAAAGCCAAAAGCAGCAGTTTTACCTGTTCCTGTTTGTGCTAAAGCCACTAAATCTGTGTCTTTTTCTAATAAAATTGGAATTGCTTTTGCTTGGACATCACTTGGGGTTTCAAAACCCATATCAGTAATCGCCCGTAATAGGTCATCATTGAGACCTAAATCTTGGAATGTGTTCATTCGATTTAATAAGTATTCGATTATGTTCTTTGGTGTTACAACAGAAGCGAATCGACTTACTTAACCTAAACTTCCCAGTAACACATCCTCACCTTGAGGAAAATTTCAAGGTGCAAAACTACGATTTTATATTTGGATTACAATTTTATTTATAAATTATTTTATATGTCTAAATAATATCGCTCTCATCTATAATTAATAGGTATCAAAATTTTAGTGCCTTGCGTTTTGAAAATTTAAAAGTTTATTATTGGCGATTTAAGAATTGTACAAGTAATTGTATTGCTTTTCCACGGTGACCAATACGGTTTTTTTCTTCCAACGAGATTTCTGCAAATGTTTTGTCATGGCCGTTAGCTTTAAAAATAGGATCGTAACCAAAACCATTTTCGCCCATTTTATCTTTTGTGATTTCACCTTTACAAATTCCAGTAAATGAGTGTTGTGATCCCTCAAATTCCAGTGCAATGACGGTTTTAAATTGGGCATTTCGGTTGGATGCGTCTTTTAGATTCTTAAGGGTCTTTTGAATATTATCTTCTGAATTGCGCTGTTCACCAGCATAATGTGCGGAATCCACTCCTGGTTCTCCGTTAAGTGCTTCAACTTCTAAGCCTGTATCATCTGCAAAGCAATCATAGCCATAATGCTTTTTAATGTATTCAGCTTTTTGAACGGCATTGCCTTCAATTGTATTTTGAGTTTCTGGAACGTCTTCAAAACAACCAATATCTTCAAGACTCAATAGGTGGATGTTTTTAGGAATTAAACTTTGGACTTCTTTAAGTTTATTGAGATTGTTGGTGGCGAAAACGAGTTGCATCATAAAAATATTTAGTCCGTAAAAATAATAATTAATTTTCAATAGACTCACAATAATAAGGAGCAGTAGGCTTTTGCTAATGCACAACTTTAAGCTTAATTTATGATTTATGTCATGGGGGATTTCTTTTTAAACCCGTAATTTGTCTCATAACTTAAAACCAGTACAAATGACAATAAACATTCAATTTGTGAATTTAGACCATAGCGATTCACTTGCAGAATTTACCACTGAAAAATTAAATAAAATGGCTGAAAAATATGATTGGTTGATTAACGCCGATGTGTTTTTTAAAGAAGAAGGAACTAATCCTGAAAAAGGTAAAATTTGTAATATTAAATTGAGTTTGCCAGGACCACAAATATTTGCCACTTCTGACGAAAAGAATTTTGAAATGTCAGTAAAAGAAACGATTAGTGATTTGGAAATTCAATTAAAAAAGAGGAAACAGACTTTTATGACACACTAATTAGGTATGAGGTATGAGGATGGAATTTGAACTTTAAGCTTAAGAACAACTTAAATCTTAAATTTTGAACGTCATTTACCTTTCACAGCTTTGAGAGTTGAGAGAAATCTCAAATCTCAAAGCTCAAATCGATTTTACCGATGATGATAAGGTTCATTCTTAAGAATAGTAAAAGCACGATACAATTGTTCAATCATGAACAAACGGATCATTTGATGGGAAAATGTCATTTTAGATAAGGATATTTTCCCATTTGCTTTATTATAAACTTCTGATGAGAATCCGTAAGGCCCGCCAATTACAAAAACCAATTGCTTAATCCCAGAATTCATGTGTTTTTGTAGTTGTTCTGAAAAAGCTACAGAGTCGTATTGTTTTCCGTTTTCATCGAGTAAAATCAAAAGGTCTGTAGTGCTCAACTTGGCGAGAATCAATTCGCCTTCTTTTTGCTTTTGCTGCTCTTCACTTAAATTTTTTGCTTTTTTTAAATCGGGAATCATCTCGAATTAAAATTTGATGTAAAAGCCTAAGCGTTTTTGATAATCATCAATGAGTACTTGCAATTGCTGATTGTCCGTTTTGCCAATGGCGAGAAGTTTTATTTGCATGGTGTAAAATTACAAATTTGTTGGGATATGGAATTTGGTATTTTGAATTGAATAGTTTCGTTTTCAATTAGTATTTTTACGTAAAATATTCCCAAAATGATTTCACAAGAACAATTCAATAAAGAAATAGAGCTTATCATCGCAAATGCCGTTAGAGAAGATGTTGGAGATGGTGATCATAGTTCTCTAGCGTGCATTCCAGATTCCGCACAAGGCAAAGCAAAACTTTTAGTTAAAGATAATGGTGTTATTGCTGGCATTGAATTCGCTAAACGCGTCTTTCAGTATATTGACAAAAATTTAAAAGTGGAAACTTTACTCGAGGATGGTGCTGAAGTGAAGTATGGTGATATCGTGTTTTACGTTGAAGGGCCATCACAATCCATTCTAAAGGCAGAGCGTCTTGTTTTGAATGGCATGCAGCGGATGAGTGCTATTGCTACAAAAACAAAGGCTTTTGTGAATTTATTGGATGGTACGGGAACTAAAATTTTGGACACCAGAAAGACAACGCCGGGCATTAGGGCTTTAGAAAAATGGGCCGTTAAAATTGGAGGAGGTGAGAATCATAGATTTGCTTTGTATGACATGGTAATGTTAAAAGATAATCATATTGATTTTGCGGGCGGGATTACCAAAGCGATCACAAAAACTAAAGCTTATTTAAAGGATAACCATCTGGATTTAAAAATAATTGTAGAAGCCAGAGATCTTGATGAGATCAAGGAGATCCTCAAAACTGATGGTGTTTACAGAATTCTCATAGATAATTTTAATTATGAGGATACCAAAAAAGCCGTAGCCTTGATAGGTGACCAATGTTTAACTGAATCTTCTGGAGGTATTAATGAAGACACAGCAAGGAAGTATGCGTTGTGCGGCGTGGATTATATATCATCAGGTGCACTGACACATTCTGTATATAATATGGACTTAAGTTTAAAAGCTGTTTAAATGTCCGACGAGCTAGATGTAAATATTGAGGATGAAATCGAGGATAAACTCGAGAAAATTCCTGTTTTAAAGTATTTCATCAAATTACTAAAAAAAATAGAACTACCAGCTTTAGAGGGCTTGACGCTTTATTATTTTTTAAGACTCTATGGCCGAGGTATTATTAAAGGTGCCGTAACCAGTAGAGCGAGTGCGATTGCTTTTAGTTTCTTTACGGCTATTTTCCCGTTTTTATTGTTTATTATTATCTTAATCCCTTATATTCCAGTGGAAGGGTTTGAGTATGAGTTTAAAGGATTTTTAAACTCTGTTTTGCCTCCTCAAACTTCAGATTTCTTTTTTGAGAATATTTTTCAGAACATTTATAAGAAGGATAATGGAGGATTGCTTTCATCTGTATTCGTCTTGTCCATTATCTTAATGGCCAATGGCATTAGCGCCTTGTTTTCAGGATTTGAAAGTTCCTACCACCAACAGCTTACCCGTAGTGTGGTCAAACAATATTTATATTCCATGTTTGTGGCACTCATTTTAACTTTTTTATTGATTATTACTATCGCAGTAATCGGGTATTTTCAAATTTACGTCATCAATAGTGTACTGTATTATATGGACAAACAAGGCTATGAAACTTATGAAGAGGGCTTATTCATGGTGGCCATAGCGAAATATGTGTTTTTCGTATTTATGGTCTATATCGCAACCGCGACGCTGTATTATTTTGGTACCAGAGAAGGTAAGTATTCAAAGTTCTTTTCGGCAGGCGCTTTGTTGACTACCATATTGATTATTGTGTTTTCGTATTTGTTTGGTATTTATGTGACCTATTTTTCTACCTATAACGAGCTATATGGTTCTATTGGTGCCTTGTTGATTTTGCTATTCTATTTATGGTTGAATTCCAATATTTTATTGTTGGGCTTTGAGCTCAATGCAACCATTAGACTATTGAAAAAGCATAACCTTCAAAAGAAAAATAATCAAGAACTTTCTTAATTTTCCCCATGCAATATTTTATCGACGTCATACTTCCCATTCCACTTGAAAAACTATTCACTTATAGTATCACTCAAGCTGAATCCGAATTTCTGAAAGCCGGGATGCGCGTGGCTGTGCCTTTCGGTAAAAGCAAAGTTTATACAGGATTGGTGTTTGATATTCACCAAAGCAAACCACTAGCTTATGAGGCCAAGGAAATTCATCAAATATTAGATGATGCCCCCATTATTACGCAAAATCAATTGACTCATTGGCAATGGATTTCAGACTATTACATGTGTACTTTGGGTGATGTAATTAGAGCGGCACTGCCTAATTCCTTTTTGCTTGAAAGCGAAACCATCATCACTAAAAATAACGAAAAGAGTATTAATGATGCAGATTTGAAAGATGAAGAATTTCTTGTGTATGAGGCGCTTCATCATCAATCTTCGCTGAAGCTTCATGATTTAGTCAATATTCTGGATAAGAAAAATGTATTCCCGATCATAAATTCTCTCTTAGATAAAGAAGCCATTGTTCTTCAAGAAGAAGTTTATGAAAAGTACAAACCGAAATTGGTGCGGTATGTTAAGTTAAATTCTCAATATTCAGAGCCGCAAAAATTACAACAATTACTGGAAGAATTGAGCAGAGCGCCCAAGCAGAGGGATGTGGTCATGACCTTATTTTCAATTTCCGCACAGACGAAAAAACCTGTAAAAGTCTCAGACTTATCCGATGCTAGTGATGCGTCTTCGTCTATAATCAAGACATTGATTGATAAGATGGTTTTAGAGGAATATCATTTTCAAGAAGACCGTGTAGCATATTCAGGAGACGCCAATGAGGCTTCCAAAAATTTAAATGTCTATCAGGAGAAGGCTCTGGAAGAAATCACAGCGTCCTTTGAAAAATTCTATATCACCTTGCTTCATGGCGTGACCTCTTCTGGGAAAACCGAAGTCTATGTCAAACTTATTGAAGAGGTCATTGCTAAGGGCAAACAAGTTTTGTATTTGCTTCCCGAGATTGCATTGACCACACAGTTGGTCAGTCGCTTAGAGACTTATTTTGGTGGCAACGTCTCTGTTTACCACTCTAAATATTCATCGCACGAACGTTTTGAGCTTTGGAATAATGTGTTGCAGAATCAACCCAAAGCACAAATTGTACTGGGAGCGCGTTCATCTATCTTTTTGCCATTCCAAGATTTAGGTTTGGTCATTATTGATGAGGAGCATGAAACTTCTTTTAAGCAATTTGATCCTGCGCCACGTTATCATGCGCGTGATGCTGCCATTGTGTTAGCTTCTCTTTTTAAAAGTAAAACGCTTTTAGGATCAGCAACGCCAAGTTTAGAAAGTTACCACAATGTGAAACAAGGGAAGTACGGTTTGGTTGAAATAATGCACCGATATAATGATGTGCTCATGCCAGACATTGAATTGGTCGATATTCAGGATAAACACAAGCGGAAACGGATGACAGGTCACTTTAGCGACCGATTGATTGAGGAAATAACCTCTGCTTTAAAGGAAGGGCAACAGATTATATTGTTCCAAAACCGACGTGGATTTTCGCCTATTGTAGAATGTACAACCTGTGGTCATTCTCCTCAGTGTCCTAATTGCGATGTAAGTTTAACCTTTCACCAATACAAAAATGAGTTGCGCTGTCATTATTGTGGTTATTATACGGTCATGATTAAAAATTGTATGGCGTGTGGTAGTGTAGAGCTTGATAATAAAGGGTTTGGTACGGAGCAGGTGCAGGAAGAAGCCCAGGAGCTTTTTCCAGAGCACAAAGTGGCACGAATGGATTTGGATACCACGCGTGGCAAGTTTGGCTATGATCGAATTATTACGGCTTTTGAGCAAAAGGAAGTTGATATTTTAGTAGGCACACAGATGCTAACCAAAGGTTTGGATTTCCGAAACGTGAAGTTAGTAGGAATTATGAATGCTGATAATCTGCTCAACTTTCCTGATTTTAGAGCGCATGAACGTAGTTTTCAATTGATGTTGCAGGTGTCAGGTAGGGCAGGACGTACGGATGAAAGAGGGAAAGTGTTGATCCAGACGTTCAATCCGCATCACAGAATTTTACATCAGGTCTCAACCAATAATTATGAGGAGATGTATAAGGAGCAGATGGATGACCGCCATAATTTCAAATACCCTCCCATTTACCGATTGATTAAGATTACCTTAAAGCATAAAGATTTTAATAAAGTGAATATTGGTGCTGAATGGTATGCCACAGGATTAAGACAGGTTTTTAAAAGCAATATTTTAGGACCAGAATTCCCGCCGATTTCAAGAATTAGAAATCAATTTCATAAAAATATTTTGGTTAAGATTCCGCAGCAACAGTCTTTATCAAAAACGAAAAAAGCCATAGTTAAAATTAACAATAGCTTTTTGAGTATTAAGGAATTTAGGTCGGTTAGGGTGATTCTAAATGTCGATAATTACTAGTGGGAAAGAAATTTGTGTTCAAATTTCGTAATCTAATTAATCATACTTCAGAAACATGGGGGTATTCTGAATACTATCCAATTAGATGTTGTTTAAGGCATCTACAAGTTCGGTCTTTTTATTCCTACTGAGTGGAATTTCATAAGCGCCAACTTCAACATTTTTACTGTTAAAGCGGTCTACCTTATCTAAATTAACGATGTACGATTTGTGAATTCTTAAAAATTTACCTTCAGGCAATTCCTGTTCAAAGGCTTTCATGGTTGAAAGTACAACCAAGCTGTTCTCTTCCGTGACCAATTTAACATAGTCGCCAAGAGCTTCAATCCATTTAATGTCCTTGATATAAACTTTACGCTTTTTAAGATTACTTTTAACAAAGATGTGTTCACCATCTGCTTCATTGAAATCCAGTTTCAATTTATGCAGCTCTACAGCCTTTTCTACAGCAACATTAAAACGCTCTCTGGTGATAGGTTTTTGTAAATAATCTGTAGCATCATAATTAAATGCTTTAAACGCGTATTCCGTTTTACCAGTGACAAAAATAATTTGGGGTTTGTTGTTAAGGACGTCAAGTAGCTCGAAACCATTAAGCACAGGCATTTCTATATCCAAAAAGATGAGATCCACTTTATGGGTATTTAAGCCGTTTTTAGTTTCTAGCGCGCTACTATATTCTGCAATAAGGTTAAGTGATGAATGATTTTCAATTAACTTTACAATCGATAAGCGTTGTATTGCAGAGTCATCAACTACTACACAGTTTAAAGTCATAACAATTCATTTTTTAGGTTAAGGTATCGACAATAGTACAAAAAATTCGGACAAAAACCAAATAACATCGATAAACAGTTGAATTTAACAAATTTTTTATCAACATCATATTGGTTTAAAAATACTTATAATTTAGTTGTCAGAACCATAAATAATGGTTATTTTTGCAGACATTTTTAATCAATAAATTGAATTATATGAATCATTATGAAACTGTTTTCATCTTAAATCCCGTTTTATCTGAAACTCAGATAAAGGAAACAGTAGAGAAATACGAAGATTTTCTTGTTTCTAGAGGAGCGAAGATGGTATCCAAAGAAGAT